>NZ_CP077092.1:4686666-4995833 GCF_014268585.2 Pseudomonas iranensis | reverse complement strand
CGACCTTGAGCGGAATCGCCGCGAAGGCCTCGGCGGATTTCAGTTCGGTGTTGGCGTTGATGCTGGTGACGGTGTACTCGCCTTTCACCTCGCCGGCGGCGGAGAGGAAGTTGTACTGGCGCACCGCAGCGGTCACGTCGGCGGCGCTGAGGCCGAAGCCGGCGAGTTTCACCGGGTCGAGCCACAGACGCATGGCGAACACCTGATTGCCGAGAATTTCCGCTTCGGCCATGCCCGGCAGCGTCGCCAGTTTTGGCTGGATGACCCGCGACAGGTAGTCGGTGATCTGCGGGTTGCTCAGGTCCTTGCTGAAGAAACTGATGTACATCAGCGCCGAAGCGTCGGCGGATTCCTTGCTCAGCACCGGGTCTTCGGCGTCCTGCGGCAGCTTGTTCTTCACCTCGTTGGCCTTGGCCAGCAGTTCGGTGAACAAGCGGTCGGTGTTGGCGCCGATGCGCGCGTAAATCGAAATCACCGAGAAGTTCTGCCGGCTGACCGAGGTCATGTAATCGATGCCCTCGGCACTGGCCAGGCTCTGTTGCATCGGCTGGGTGATGTAGCCCTGAATGGTTTCGGCGTTGGCCCCGGGATAAGCCGTGGTCACCGTGATCAGGGCGTTTTCCATTTGTGGGTACTGGCGCAGCGGCAGCTTGCTCCAGGCCTGAAAGCCCAGCAGCACAATCAGCAGGCTGACCACGGTGGCGAGCACCGGGCGGCGGATGAACGGATCGGTAAAAGCCATGGGAATTCCTTGATCAGTCGGCGCGAGGCGGACTGTTCTGCTCGCCTAGGGTCTTGTCGTCGCTGATAGCGATGTGGGCGCCGTTGTCCAGTTTGATCTGGCCCGCCGTTACCACTTGTTCGCCGCTCTGCACGCCCTTGTTGATCATCACCAGGCCATCGCGGCGTTCACCGGTTTCGACGAAACGACGTTCGGCGATCAGCAGCGGTTGGCCGTTTTCATCCTTGGCGACGCTGCCGTCCTCGGCCTTTTTCTGCCCGACCACGTAAACCGAGTTGCCGTACAGGGTGTAGGTGATCGCGCTCTCCGGCACCACGATGTGTTTCTGTGGATCAGGCAGTAGCACTTCAAGGCTGGCGAACATGCCCGGCAGCAGCTTGCCGTCGGGGTTGGCCAGGGTGGCGCGGACGAGGATATTGCGCGTGGTGCTTTCGACGATCGGGTTGATTGCGCTGATCTTGCCGACGAAGTTCTGCCCCGGATAAGCGGCGACGGTGAACTGCACGGGCTGGCCGATAGCGAGTTTCGGCACCGCTTGTTCGGGCACGTAGAAGTCGGCGTAAAGGCTGCTCAAATCCTGCAACGTAGCGATTTTGGTACCGCTGGCGAGGTAGTCGCCGACGTCGACCTGACGGATGCCGATGGTGCCGCTGAATGGCGCGAGGATGCGTTTTTTCGCCAGCGAAGCGTTGAGCTGATTGACCGTGGCCTTGTTCTTTTGCAGCACGGCGGAGAGGCGGTCGTATTCGCCTTTGGAGATCGCGCGGCTGTCGACCAGTTGCGCGCCACGGCCGAAGTCCAGTTGCGCCAGGCCGAGGTCGGCGCGGGCGGTTTCCAGCAGAGCGGTCTCGACGGCACTGTCGAGTTGCAGCAACGGTTGCCCGGCCTTGACCTTCTGCCCGGATTCGAATTTGAGCTCAGTGACGGTGCCGGCGACTTCCAGACTCAAGTCGACACCTTGCAGCGCCTTGAGCGTGCCGACGGTGGGCAGGCGCATCTGCCACGGCTGTTCGCCGGCAGTGGCCACGGCGACGCTGATCGGCGGCTTGGGCTTGGAAAAGCCCTGGATCATCGTGTAGATCGAAAAGGCTTTGTATCCGCCCAGTATCAGGACGATCAGCAAAACAACACCCAACATGATCAGCATGCGGCGACGCAGCATATGTCCAGTTCCTTGGATAAATCATGAGACAGGCGGGCACATTACTCCGAGTCAGGTGGGGATTCCAACTGGCAGTGTTTACAGGTGCAGCGGGACACAATCCTGTGGCGAGGGGATTTATCCCCGTTGGGCTGCGAAGCGGCCCCCTGAATCCTTCAGTCATACCGCAATTGCAGTTTTAAGGGCGGCTGCGCCACCCAACGGGGATAAATCCCCTCGCCACAGGACGGGGGGGCATCTCAAAAATGGGGGGGTATCAGGCCATCAGATGAAGATGGTTGTCCCAGAGCCCCGCCGGCAATTCCAGCGGCTTGGCCAGCAGCTGTTCCTGGCGGCAATCGTAGTAGCGGCAACGGCCCTGACCCGAGGTCACGACAAAGCCATCCTTCACCGCTCCGACCCCGGCGCAATCAGGCAAAGGCGCATCGAGGCGCAGTTCGCCGCTGTCCAGATCCCAGATAAAGAAACGATTGCCGCGCGGCGCCGTCAACGCGACCAGACGCAGGTCGCTGTGCACCGCGACGCTGGCGGTGTAGTGCCCCATCGCCTGCAACTGCTCTTCCGCTACCGGGAACGCCCCGAACGCTTGCCCGGGTCGCTTGATCGCCAACAGCTCCGAGCGCTCGTGGGACGGCCCCATGAATTGCTGACCGGCAACGATGGTGCCGTCACTGGCGATGCCCAGGTGGCGCACGCTGTTCATCTGCTGGGCGAGGGTTTCCTTGCTCAGCAATGTGCCGTCGCGCTGCATCAGCACCAGGCTCGGTTCCATGGCGTTGAGGTTCATGTCGACGCGGCTTTCCGCCTCGGTGCGAATGCCGCCGTTGGCCACCACCAGCGTCTCGCCGTCGGGCATCCACGACACCTGATGCGGGCCGAGGCCGTGGGTAGAAATCTCGCCCGTGTGCACCAGCCGTTCGCCCTCGAACTTGTACACGCCGAGCAGGCCACGGCCGGGATCGCTCGTGTCGTTCTCGGTGGCGTACAGGTATTCGCCGTCCTTGTGCACCACGGCGTGGCCGTAGAAGTGCCGGTTCGGCTGCGAGGCCACGGTCTGCAGTAGCTTGCCGTCGCGCAGGTCGATCAGGTAACTCTCGGTACCCGGACGCCGTGCAACGAACAGCGCCAGCGGCTGCGTCGGGTGGTTGATGATGTCGTGGCAACGCTGACCGACGTGGGTGGCGAACACCCGCGTGCCGTCGAGGCGATAACCGACCGCGTAATGCTTGCCATCGGTGTCGTCGCGCGCCGACAGCAGCAGCGGGCTCTGATCCTTGCGTTTGAACAGCGTCCAGCCGCCCAGCGTCACTGCTCCCAGCAGTGCACTACCTAAAGTCAGAACCTGACGTCGCAGCATGGCACTCGCCCTCATCAGTCACCGTCGTTGGCGTTGAAGCCCAGTTGGATGCCCAGCGCCTTGGCCAGCTCACCTTCATGCAGGCGATGGACGACGTTGAGGCTGTCGTAGATATCGTTGAGTTGCTGGCGACCGGCGTCGTCTTCGAGCATTTCGCCCAGCGAGCGCTGGGTGCTGTCGAACAGCTTCAGCGACGCGGCATAGGCGGCATCGATCTTGTCCGCCAACGGTTTCTGCTCGGCCGGCAGCAGACCGCGCAGGCCTTTGTTGTCGACGCCTTCCCAGACGGTTTTGGCCGCGGCAAGGCTGGCTTCCAGCGCGGTCAGCGACGACTGGCTGCGCCACGCATCAGCCTGGAACGGCTGCGGCACGCCCTTGCTCTGACGGCCCATCGGCGTGCCGAGTTTTTTCTTCAGGGTATCCAGTGCCGTCACTTGGACGCGCAGCAGATCGGCGATCGCTTCGTGGGAGTCGGCGTAGCGCTGGTTAGGGAACTTGCTCATCTGCGCGAGCATGCCGTCAGTGTTGTTCCAGCCCTGCAGGATCTCTTCGGCCAGTTGCTTCTGGCGTTCGCCGATGGCGATCAGCAGTGGGCAGTATTTGGCTTTTTGCGCGTCGTTGGCGACGTCAGGCTTGGCGTCGAACAGGATGTATTCGTAAGCCGACAGGCCTTGCACCACGACGCTGGATTTGGCCAATGCGGCGGCATCGATCTGCGGCTGGGCGACGACCAGTTGCTCGACCTGGCGGCCGACGAGGTTTTTCTTGTCCGGCCAGAACTGCACTTGCCACGAACGATTGCCCTCGGCCAGCGGACCGATCAGCAGCGGTTGCAACTCGGCCCAGGCTTTCTGCGCGTGGAGGAAATCGGCACGGGCGGTGTCCAGGGTCTCTTTGCCCTGGCAGTAGGCGAGGGCGCTGACCGCCAGTTGCCGGTCGGCTTCGACCCAGCGAGTGTAGGTCGGCAGGATTACCGATTTGGCGATCGCCGCCGAAGTGACCGCTTGCGGGTCCTGCGGCGAGCAGGCGCCGAGGGCGAGCGCGGCAAGGCTGGTGAACAGTAACTTGGGACGGAACATGTCGGGCTCCCGATGTTTTTTCAGTATTTAAAGTGAGTTCAGAAACGCCAGCAACGCAGCGCGCTGCTCGGCATTGAAAGACAAAACCTGTTGCTGCGCCGCCGTCGCTTCGCCGCCATGCCAGAGCACCGCTTCGAGCAGGTTGCGTGCGCGGCCGTCATGCAAAAACTGGGTGTGACCGCTGACCGCTTGCGTCAGACCAATCCCCCACAACGGCGGGGTGCGCCAGTCGCGGCCGGAGGCCTGAAATTCCGTGCGGTTGTCCGCCAGGCCTTCGCCCATGTCATGCAGCAGCAAGTCGCTGTACGGACGAATCACCTGATTGGCCAATTCCGGTTCGGCGGCATCGGCGGCGGTGGTGTATTTAGGCGTGTGGCACGACTGGCAACCGGCCTGGAAAAACAGATTCTTGCCGGCCAGCACCTGTGGATCGTTGACGCCACGGCGCGCCGGCACTGCCAGATTGCGGCTGTAGAACAGCACCAGCCGCAGGATGTTGTCGCTGACTTCCGGTTCGCCGTCCGGGCCATTACCGTTCGGCGCCTGTTTGCAGGCGGTTTGCGCCTCGGTGCAATCGTCGAACGGCCGCAGGCTGGTGGTCAGGCCCATGTCACCGGAGAATGCGTGAACGTTCTGCTGATTGAGATTCGGCTGCCCGGCTTTCCAGCCGAACCGGCCGATAACGGTTTTCTGCAACTGGTCATCCCAGACACGGTTGGGCCGGCCGTTGATGCCATTGTTCTCTTTCGCCTGGGCGGCGGCGTTGGCGAGGATCGCCTCCTCGGGGATGGCTTCGAGCAGGCCCAGACCAATCATCGGCGGCGCCACCCGCGCGGAAAAACGCGTGTCCGGGTGCATCGGGCCGTAACCGAGTTGAGTGATCTGCAGGGTCGGTTTGCGCAGCTCGACTTCAGTGCCGTCCTTGAAGCGTACGGGCACCGGTGTGTAGTCGACGCGGACCTTGCCTTCCGGGGCAACGCCGGGCACGGCCATGTCCTGGAACTGCCCGCCATACACCGGCTCCGGCACTACGCCGAGCTGTTCGATGACTTTGGCGTAGGGCGGCGCGTCGGGAATCGACAGGCGCACCAGCATCGACACCGCATTGGATGCGTCAGGTGCCGGCGGATGCCCGCGACCGTCCTTGATGTGGCAGTTCTGGCAGGCGTTGGTATTGAACAAAGGGCCGAGGCCGTCGCGCGCCGTGGTGGTCGACGGCGCGATGACCCACGGGCTGCGAAAGAAACTGTTGCCGACACTGAAATCCACCCGCCGCGACGGCGGCAGATTGGCCGATGGCAGGGAGAAGGCGTTCTGATCGCTCTTGCGTACAGTCGCCGCACCGCCCGAACGCGCTTCCCCTGGCTCGGCCTTGATGAAACGCGGGGCGTCATCGCAGGCACTCAGGCCCAGGGCCAGCAACAGTGCGGACAAGCGAAGCGGCAACGACAGCATCAGACATCCTGCAAACGGGCGAAAACAAAGGCGCAAAGTCTAACAGGGCGGGGGAGTTTGAATAAGAGGAATTATCGTTTGCTTGATATCGCGCAAGCCTTTAAGCGCATGCCAATACTGTGGGAGCGAGCCTGCTCGCGAAAGCGATGCCCGACGCGCTGAAAATGCTGCGCCGGATCAAGCCTTCGCGAGCAGGCTCGCTCCCACAGGGATAGTGGTGTGCCAATAATGAAAAAGGCGACCCGAAGGTCGCCTCTTTTTGAACGGACGCTGCGATCAGAACTCGTGATCGGCGCTGTCCGGGTTCAGGTCGCTGATGCCAAGTTTGCCGGCAGCGGCTTCGATCGAGCCGGTCTGCTTGACCAGCGCGGCGATGGCGTCGCGAACAACCTGGTTGCCAGCGGTGTTGCCGGCAGCGATCAACTGGTCGTAGTGCTCACCCTTGTTGGCGTGATCGACCATGACCTGGATCTTCGCTTCGGTCGCGGCCAGATCGGCTTTCAGCGCGGTGTCGGCAGCCGGATCGGCCTTGGCCACCAGCGACGACAGGCTGGCGCCGGTCAGCTTGGTGCCGTCAACACGGGTGTACTCGCCCAGGTAAACGTTACGCACGCCTTTGGCGTCGTAGAAGTGCGAGTAGTGGGTGTTGTCGCTGAAGCAATCCTGCTCGTCTTCGGGGGAGTTGGCTTCCAGGGAAACCTTCATGCGCTCGCCCGCCAGTTCACCCAGGGACAGGCTGCCCATGCCGAAGAGCATTTTGCGCAGGCCGGTTTCGCCTGGCTCCGCTTCCAGGGTGGCGCGGTAGTTGTCGGCCACGTTCGGCTTCCAGTTGCCGACCATTTCTTCCAGGTCGCTCACCAGCAGTTGGGTCACGGCTTTCAGGTAGGCACGACGACGCTCGTTGTGACCACCGGTGGCGCCGGCGCCTTCCAGGTAGTCCGAGGCCGGACGGTTGCCAGCGCCAGGGCCGGTGCCGTTCAGATCCTGGCCCCAGAGGAGGAATTCGATCGCGTGGTAGCCGGTGGCAACGTTCGCCTCGGAACCGCCCAGCTCGTTGAGGCTGGCGAGTTTTTCCGGGGTGATCTCTTTCACGTCGACTTTGTCTTCGCCGACCTGCACTTCGGTGTTGGCGATGATGTTGGCGCTGGCGCCCGGGTTACCCAGTGCGTGCTCGTAGGATTTGTCGACGTAGTCGATCAAGCCCTCGTCCAATGGCCAGGCGTTAACCTGACCTTCCCAGTCGTCGATGATGGTGTTGCCGAAGCGGAATACTTCGCTCTGCAGGTACGGCACGCGTGCGGCGACCCAGGCAGCCTTGGCGGCTTTGAGGGTGTCGGCGTTCGGCTTGGCGAGGAACGCGTCGACCGCGCTCTGCAGGGTTTTCGCGGTGGATTCGGCATCGCTGTAAACGGCGAAGACCATGTCGGCGTAGTGCGCGACCACGGCCTTGGCGGCGGCATCGTCAACTTTACCGGCGGCAGGAGCAGGCGCAGCGGCAGGGGCTGGAGCAGCGCTGCTGGAAGCCGGAGTCATTTCGGAGGCTTTTTCTTTGTCCTTGCCTTCGCCGCAACCGGCGAGGGAAATAGCGATGGCCAGCAGACTGGCGGTAGCCAGAGGCATACGAATCATGGCGAACATCCTGCTTCGGTAGTTGAGTGGACTGGCGCCGGTGGCGCGCAAAACTGCGACATAATGCAAATCTTTCGCATTATGTGTAAAGGCGTGCTTGGAAATATTTCTTATTTAGGCAAGTGTGATGGCGCGATCTTGCGCTTTTAGAGAATGGCCGCGTTGCTGCGTTGCGCCTGCTTGAGGTAAATGCCCAGCTCCCGCGCCGGCAGCGGTTTGCTGTAGTGGTAGCCCTGACCTTCGTGGCAACCCTCGGAAATGATGTAGGTTTCCTGCTCGGCGGTTTCCACGCCTTCGGCAATCACCTGCATGCCCAGGCTCTTGCCCAGTTGAATGATCGCGCGAACGATGGTCGCGTCATCGTCGTCATCGAGCAGATCCTGAACGAAGCTCTTGTCGATCTTGATCTTGTCCAGCGGCAGGCTTTTCAGATAACTGAGGGACGAATAGCCGGTGCCGAAGTCGTCGATCGCAATCAGCGCACCGGAGCGGCGCAGGCTGAGCAGATGCTGGGCGGCGGTGGTGATGTCTTCCATCAGGCCGGTTTCGGTGACTTCCAGTTCCAGACTACGCGGCGGCAAGCGGTACATTTGCAGCAGGTTGTTGACCACCCGTGGCAGCTCGGCGTGGTGCAGTTGCACGGTGGACAGATTGACCGCCATGCGCAGATCGACAAAGCCCTGATCGTGCCACTCGCGCAATTGCTTGCAGGCCTGATCGAGCACCCACTCGCCGATGGCGATGATCGTGCCGTTCTGTTCGGCCAGCGGGATGAACAGGTCCGGCGGCACCAGACCGTGTTCCGGATGTTGCCAGCGAATCAGCGCTTCGACGCCGACCACGCGATGATCGCGATAACTGATCTGCGGTTGGTAGACGAGGTAGAACTGGTCGCGGATCAGCGCATCGCGCAAATCTTTTTCCAGCTCGCGACGACGGCGCATCTCGCTGTCGACGCTGGCGATATAGAACTGATAGCGATTGCGCGAGCGGGTCTTGGCCAGGGTCATGGTCTGTTCGGCTTTCTGCAACAGCTTCTCGGTGCTGTCGCCGTCCTCCGGAAACAGGGTGATGCCGATGGTCGCGCGCAGGCGGATCTCCTGATCGTCGAGGGCGAACGGCGCCTCGAGGTCATCGAGAATGCTTTGCGCCAGTTCTGCTGCTTCGTAAGGCTGTTCAATGTCGGCCTGCACCAGCGCGAACTGATCGCCGCCGAGGCGAGCGAGGGCGCCAAGACGACCACTGTGGGCACGTAAACGATCGGCCAGGGCCAGCAGCAATTGGTCGCCGGTCTGGTAGCTGAATTGCTCGTTGATGCCCTTGAAGTCATCCAGGCCGACGCACAACACCGCGACGCGGCGCTGCAGCTTGCCGGCATCGACGAGAATCTTGTCCAGTTGCTGCTGCAATTGCTGGCGGTTCGGCAGACCGGTGAGGAAGTCGTACTGGGCCATGCGCAGCAGGCTGTTTTCCGCTTCGTGGCGCAGGTGGGTGTTGCGTTCGATGGACTCGAGCAACTGGTTGGCGGTGTTGATCCACAGGCCCAGTTCGTTTTTTTCGTGGCCCTTGATCTGCGGAATCTTGTGCTCGCTGGGACGATCGGGGTTGATCTCGGTGAGGTGCTCAATGATTCGCGACAGCGGTTTGGTCAGCAACCAGTGATAGACCAGATACAGCACCAGGCCCAACGCCAGTGCGCGCAGCACGCCGGAAATGAAAATGATCACCGAGCTGACGATGAAACCTTCGCCATAAGTGGCGGTGTCGAGGGTGATGCTCAGGTCGCCGTAATACTCGCTGTAAGGGCCACGGCCGACCAATTGCGTGGTGAAGGTGCGTTCCTGGCCGAGAATCAGGTCGGTCAGCCAACGGCTGTTGGAGTGCTGCAGTTCGCGGGATTTCTGCGCGAGCATGGCCTCGTTGGGGTGGCCGATGGAGGCCTGACGCACGGCGTCGTCCTGGAACAGCCCTTCGATCACCTGCATGCCCATTTCCCGATCCAGGCTGTACACGGCCTGGGTCGATGGATCGCGGAACATGTCGAGGATGCGCTCGGCGTCGCCGGCCACCGCCTGACGGGTCTTGTAGGCATCGAAGACAATCTGCGCGCAGCTCAAGACTACGCCTACGATCAATGCCGACAGGAGCACGACCCGGAGCAACTTCACCGACAAGCTGTTCTTGAGTTCCAGCTTCAAAGGGTTATTCCTTGTTCCGTGCGGGTAGCGTCAAGTTGCCATGAGTATTGGCAATCCCGGGTTGGCAGTCAAAGGGACAATCAGGCACGGGAAAAGTCGCCGTGATCCTGGCCGCAATGTCGTCATTTGAGTAATAGCTCTGAATTAACTGTGTCGGTTGCAATTGCCTTCAACTTGAGCACTGGGCCAAAGATTTTTTCCTTTCTGTGATGGTAGACGGCTGGGGGCTGGCGGCAAACGGCGTGAAGCTGCTTTTACCGTGCGAGAAACGCCATGCGCCGGGCATAAAAAAACCCGGCCGAAGCCGGGCTTTTCATCGGGCGCGCAGCTTAAGCGGTGAAGGTTTTGCCTTCGAACTGCTCGGCCACGAACTTCCAGTTGACCAGGTTCCAGAACGCTTCAACGTACTTCGGACGCAGGTTGCGGTAGTCGATGTAGTAAGCGTGTTCCCAGACGTCGCAGGTCAGCAGCGGGGTGTCGCCGCTGGTCAGCGGGTTGCCGGCGCCGATGGTGCTGGCCAGGGCCAGGGAACCGTCAGCCTTTTTCACCAGCCAGCCCCAGCCGGAACCGAAGGTGCCGATCGAGGTTTTGCTGAATTCTTCCTTGAACTTGTCGAACGAACCGAACGCTGCGTTGATGGCATCTGCCAGGGCGCCGGTTGGTTGACCGCCGGCGTTTGGCGCCAGGCAGTTCCAGTAGAAGGTGTGGTTCCAGACCTGAGCGGCGTTGTTGAAGATGCCGCCCGAAGAAGTCTTGACGATTTCTTCCAGGGTCTTGCCTTCAAACTCGGTGCCTGGCACCAGGTTGTTCAGGTTCACGACGTAGGTGTTGTGGTGCTTGTCGTGGTGGAACTCCAGGGTTTCCTTGGAGATGTGCGGCTGCAGGGCATCGTGTGCGTAAGGCAGCGGCGGCAATTCGAAAGCCATGATGATTCTCCTAATCAGGTCTGTTGCGGTGAGCGCAAGGCCGATCACGGGCGGCCGGAAATGCACCGGCGAGTTTTTACTCTTTGCGGCGCAGGGTTCGGATCATAGCACCGGGGTCGCGCCTTAACCACGCAACAACTGTGTGGGATAGAGGTTCCAGAGCCTTTGGCAATTATTCATCCGGCGATGATCAACTGCGCGGCCACGGCGAACATCATCAATGCCACGACCAGATCGAGAATGCGCCAGGTGCTCGGGCGTGCCAGCCACGGTGCCAGCCACGCCGCGCCGAGGGCCAGGGTGAAAAACCACAGCAACGATGCGCTCGCCGCGCCGACCACATAAGCGCCCGGCACCGATTGCTGCGCGCCCAGCGAGCCGATCAGCAATACCGTATCGAGATAAACGTGGGGGTTAAGCAATGTCACCGCCAGAGCGCTGAGCATCACTGCGCGCAGCGAACGCACGGTCTGGTTTTCGCCTTGCTCAAGGCTCTGTTTCGAGCAGGCCCGGCGCAGCGCCTGGCTGCCGTACCAGATCAGAAACGTCGCACCGCCCCAACGGGCGATCGCCAGCAGGGTCGGGTTCTGCGCGAGGATCGTCGCCAGGCCGAACACCCCGGCCGCGACCAGAATTGCGTCACACACCACGCACAATGCCGCCACCGGCAGATGGTGTTCACGGCGCAGGCTTTGCGCCAAGACAAAAGCGTTCTGCGTGCCGATCGCCATGATCAGGCCGAACGCCACCAACAGGCCGTTTACGTAGCTTTGCCACATGGGAGAGATCCTTGAAAGAGAGTGCTTGCTGGCTATTCTCCGGTGTGACGCTGTATAAGAAAAACCAATAGTGCTGATCGCCCATTAGGAAAACTGATGTTCGACTATAAATTGCTTTCCGCGCTCGCCGCTGTGGTCGAGCAGGCCGGATTCGATCGCGCCGCACAGGTGCTGGGCCTGTCGCAGTCGGCGATCTCCCAGCGCATCAAATTGCTTGAAGCGCGGGTCGGCCAGCCAGTGCTGGTGCGCGGAACACCGCCAGCGCCGACCGAAATCGGCCGACGCTTGCTCAACCATGTGCAACAGGTGCGGTTGCTCGAGCGCGACCTGCAATCGGTGGTGCCGGCGCTGGACGAAGAAGGCCTGCCCGATCGCCTGCGCATCGCCCTCAACGCCGACAGCCTCGCCACGTGGTGGGCCGCGGCCGTCGGCGATTTCTGCGCCGAGCAGCATTTGTTGCTCGACCTGATCGTCGAAGACCAGACCGTCGGCCTCAAACGCATGCGTGCCGGTGAAGTGGCTGCGTGCCTGTGTGCCAGCGAGCGCCCGGTGGCCGGCGCACGCAGCGTATTGCTCGGCGCCATGCGTTATCGCGCGTTGGCCAGCCCGGCCTTCATCGCCCGGCACTTTCCCGATGGCGTGCGCGCCGAACAGCTGCCGCGCACCCCGGCGCTGGTGTTCGGTCCGGACGATTTTCTCCAGCATCGCTATCTGGCGCTGTTGGGCGTCGACGGCGCTTTTGAACATCACTTATGCCCGTCTTCCGAAGGCTTCATTCGCCTGACCGAAGCCGGTCTGGGTTGGGGCCTGGTGCCGGAACTGCAGGTGCGCGAACAATTGCAACGCGGCGTGTTGCTTGAATTGCTGCCAGATAAACCGATCGACGTGCCGCTGTACTGGCATCATTGGCGCAATGGCGGCCAGTTGCTCAATCTACTGACCGAACAACTGCTGCGCTCCTCAAAGCAATGGCTAGTGGCTTGAACGCAGCAACAAGCGTCAAGCTGCAAGCGGCAAGAACACGCACCGTTTCAACTTGCAGCTGAAAGCTCGAAGCTTGCAGCTGCTTCCCTGGAGTTTTTGATGAAGATTTTGGTTACCGGCGCCAGCGGCTTTATTGGCGGGCGCTTTGCGCGTTTCGCCCTGGAGCAGGGCCTTGAAGTGCGGGTCAACGGTCGCCGGGCCGAGAGCGTCGAGCATCTGGTGCGCCGGGGCGCGGAGTTCGTGCCGGGCGATCTGACCGACGCCGATCTGGTGCGGGATCTGTGCAACGATGTCGAAGCCGTGGTGCATTGCGCCGGTGCTGTCGGTGTGTGGGGGCGTTATCAGGACTTTCATCAGGGCAACGTCGAAGTCACCGAAAACGTCGTCGAAGCGTGCCTCAAGCAGCGGGTGCGGCGGCTGGTGCATCTGTCGTCGCCGTCGATCTATTTCGATGGCCGCGACCATCTCGGTCTGACCGAAGAGCAAGTGCCCAAACGCTTCAAGCATCCCTACGCCGCGACCAAATATCTGGCCGAGCAGAAAGTCTTCGGTGCCCAGGAATTCGGTCTGGAAACCATCGCCCTGCGCCCGCGTTTCGTCACCGGTGCCGGCGACATGAGCATCTTCCCGCGCCTGCTGAAGATGCAGCGCAAGGGTCGGCTGGCGATCATCGGCGACGGCTTGAACAAGGTCGATTTCACCAGCGTGCAGAACCTCAACGAAGCCATGCTCAGCAGCCTGTTGGCGCAAGGTTCGGCGCTGGGCAAGGCCTACAACATCAGCAACGGCACGCCGGTGCCGCTGTGGGATGTGGTCAATTACGTAATGCGGCGGATGGACGTCGATCAGGTGCGCAAATATCGCTCCTACGGTCTGGCCTACAGCGTCGCGGCGCTCAACGAAGGCGCGTGCATGCTCTGGCCGGGACGCCCTGAGCCGACCCTGTCGCGCCTGGGCATGCAGGTCATGAAAAAAAATTTCACCCTCGACATCAGCCGCGCCCGGCATTATCTCGACTACGATCCGAAAGTCAGCCTGTGGGCGGCCCTCGATGAGTTCTGCGCATGGTGGAAAGCCCAGGACATCCGTTGAAACGATTCGGCCGGGCGGCAATGAACCGCCTCGCGGGTTGAGGGTCAATGCCTGCGGCTGCGGCGGTTATACTTCGCAGCATTTAGCCATCACCGCGTTTGCCAAAGGTTGCCTCAATGTCCATGCGAAACGATGCCCACGACGACGATTTCGACAACGTGCCAAGCCTGCGCGCCGACCCGTTCGATGACGATGACATCGCGCCCGGCCCCCGCACTTCCGTGCATTCGCGCAGCGCGCCAGTGGTCAAGGTCAAGGCCGCCAGCACCGGGCCGCTGTGGGCGCTGGTCGGCGCGTTGTTTTTTGCCTTCATCGGTCTGGCCTGGTGGAGCTTCCAGCAGATCTCGCTGATGGAGCAGCAACTGGTCGCCACCCAGGAAAGCTTCGCGCGGATCAGCGAAGAAGCGGCAGGGCGCCTGCAGGATATTTCCGGCAAGGTCGTCGCCAGCCAGAGCAACGTCAGCAGCGACAGCGAAGCGCTGAAGCTGCAAATCAAGCAACTCGAAGGCAAGCTGCTCGACCAGAGCAAGCAGCAGCAAGGCGTGGCCGGGCAGGCCAGCGAGCTGGACAAGCGGCTGGCGCAGATGACCGCGCAGACCACCGAACAACAGAATGCCAATACCCAATTGCAGGCGCAGGTCAAAGCCCTGAGCGCTGAACTGGCGACAATCAAAAGCACGCCGGCCGATACCAGCAAGGTCGATGCGCAGTTGAAAGCTTTCGATGCCCAGGTCAAAAGCCTCGGCGCCGATATCGCCGCGCTGAAGAAACAGGGCAACCCGAGCGCGGCTATCGATCGTCTGGAGCAGGACATCGTGGTGTTGAAAAGTCAGCAGGACAACCGCCCGGCAGCGCCACAGGGTGGCGGCAACACCGCCGAGTTCGATGCGTTCCGCGCGCAGATGACCCGCAACCTCAATACCTTGCAGGCGCAGATCCAGAATCTCCAGCAGCAGATCAATTCCCGCCCGTAAGCGCTGAGCGAGGCTGGCGAGCATTGCTTGTCAGCCTCACGGCGCAATGTTCAGAAACGCTCTGAATATCTCTACATGACCGCAAGCCGTCTACGCTCTTGAGACACCAAAAAGAACGAGGGATGCGCTATGGGGTTTTTGCATAAAGTGGCCTGGCTCGGCCTGATTCTGTTGGCCGGTTTCGGCCAGGCCAGCGCCGCCACCGCCGCCAAGGATGACAGTCAGGCCGCCATCGCCCTGCTGGAAAAAGCCTTGGCCTACTACCACGACAATGGCGACAAGGCCTTCGCCGCGTTCAGCCGCCAGGGTGAGTTCGTCGACAAGGATCGCTACGTGTTCGTCCTCGACACCAAAGGCGTCATGCTTGCCAGTGGCGGGCCGTCATCGGCGCTGATCGGCCGCGATGTCAGCGAAGTGCTCGGGCCGGATCTGCAGAAGGCGTTCAAGGATGCGCTGAAAGTGCCGGAAGGCAACGGTATCCAGCAGGCCGAATACCGCTGGCAGAACTGGGCCGACGGCAAGGTCGAGCGCAAGCATGTGTTCTATCAGCGCGTCGGGCAGCGCATTCTCGCGGTAGGTTACTACCTGCCACGGGCCTCGGCTGAGCAGGCCAAGGCCTTGCTGGACAAAGCCGCGACGGATCTGACCAAGAACGAGAAGGGCACGCTGACCGCGATCAACTCACTCAAGGGCGGTTACTTGCAGGATGACCTGTATGTCTTCGTGGTCGATCTGAACAACCAACGCTACGTCGCTCACGGCACCAATCTGCGTTTGATCAACACTGATTTTGGCAAGGTCAAGGATCCGGAAGGCAAACCGGTGGGCGAGCCGATTCTGGCGCTGATCGACAAGCAGGATGAAGGCGAATATGAATACCGCTGGAAAAACCCGGTGACCGGCAAGATCGAGGACAAGCATGCGTACCTGAAAAAGGTCGGGCATTTCCTCGTCGCGGTGGGCTACTACAGCCCTTGAGCGCGCGATGATCGTTCCCACGCCCGCGTGGGAATGCAGCCCGGGACGCTCTGCGTCCCATCCAAGGCCGAACGCAGAGCGTCCGTTGAGGCATTCCCATGCAGAGCGTGGGAACGATCAGCGCAAAAGGCTCATTTCGCGCCGTGCTCCCGCCCGCGCAGCAGGTTGTTCGGCATGGCAATCGCCGCCGCCAGCCCGAGCAACGACACTGCCGTGCTGACCCAGAGCAAGTGGCGGAAGGTCACCAGCAGCTCCGCGCGCAAAGCGTTCTGCGCTTCGCCTGGGGCTGCGTTCAGGCCATCGAGCAGGACGTTGCCCGAATGCCCTTCGCTGATCAGCGAACTGTTCGCCAGGTGCGCGAAACTGGAGTCGTGCAACAGCGCCAGCAGCAGCGCCGACATCAATGCCACGCCCACCGCGCCGCCCAGTGAGCGGAACAGATTGGTGGTGCTGGTGGCGACGCCGATGTCGCGTTGTTCCACCGAGTTCTGCGTGCCGACCAGCGAGGTCGGGAACTGCATGCCGCCGGCGATGCCGCTGAGCAGCATGAACAGACCGCTGAGCAGCGTTGCTTGTGGCGGACTGAAGGCCATGCCGAGAATCGAGATCGGCATGAGGATCGCCCCGGTGAGAATCTGCGGTTTGTAGCGTCCGGTGATCGAGGTGCGCCGGCCGGCGAAATAGGCACCGATCGGCAAGCCCATCGCCAGTGGCAGCAAGTGCAACGCGGCGCTGTCGGCGCCAGCGCCGGTGACGCTTTGAAAGCGCAGCGGCATCAGCACGATCAGCGAGATGGCCTGGAAACTGGTGAAGAAAATCGTGCACCAGCACAGCAGGGCATTGCGGTTGGCGAACAGGTGCATCGGCAGCAACGGCTCCCGCGCCCGGCGCTCATGCCAGACAAACAGCGCCAATACCACCACGGCACAGGCGAACAGGCCGAGCACTTCGCTGCTGCGCCATGAATGACCCTGGCCGACCTCGGTGATGCCGAGCAGCAACGCGGTCAGGCCGATGATCATCAGCACCGTGCCGAGGTAATCGATCACCGGTTTACGCTGCGGAATCGGCAAGCCGCGCAGGTTGCGCCGTGCCACCCACCAGGCGCCGAGGCCCAGCGGCAGGTTGATCAGAAACACCCAGCGCCACGACAGGTATTCGGTCATGTAGCCGCCAAGCACCGGACCGGCAACGCTGGCCACGGCGTACATGCTGCTGAAATAACCCTGATAGCGCCCGCGTTCACGTGGCGGGACGATGTCGCCGATGATCGCCTGACTCACCGAGATCATGCCGCCGGCGCCGATGCCCTGAAGGATCCGCGCCAGCACCAGTTGTTCCATGCTCTGCGCCATGCCGCAGAACAGCGAGGCGAGGGTGAACAGGCCCATACCGAACAGCATCAGCTTGCGCCGCCCGTACAGGTCGCCGAGCTTGCCGTAGATCGGCACCGCCACGGTCATCGCCACCATGTAACCGGAAATCACCCAGGCCAGCAGGCTGACGTCCTTGAATTGCGCAGAGATCGCCGGCATCGACACGGCGACGATGGTCTGGTCCAGCGCTCCGAGGAAGATCGCCATCATCAAGGCGACCAGCACGCTGCGAATGGCCGGTTTGGGCGTTTCAGGCTGATTGAGAGTGGTCACGGAAAACCTGCGGGCAGTGATTGACCCGCATGGACAAGGCGAGCGGGTAAGTGCTCGCCAGTGTAAGTCGATAGCAGGCTATTCGATAGCCTCGTACGGAAGCCCGACGTAATTTTCTGCAATGGTTTTTTGCCCGGCTTGCGAGCTGACAAAATAGTCCAGTTCCGACGCGCTGATGCGCTGGCTGAATTCATCGTGCTCGTCGAAGCGATGCAGCATCGACGTCATCCACCAGGAAAACCGCTCGGCTTTCCATACTCGGCGCAGGCAGATCCCCGAGTATTTTTCCAGCAGATCGGTGCGGCCTTCGCGATAGACCTTCAGCAGAATATTGAACAACGTGCTGACATCGCTGGCGGCCAGGTTCAAGCCCTTGGCGCCAGTCGGCGGTACGATATGGGCAGCGTCGCCGACGAGAAACATGCGCCCGTACTGCATCGGCTCGACGACAAAGCTGCGCAACGGCGCGATGCTTTTCTCGATCGAAGGACCGGTCACCAGTTTTTCCGCGAGGGCATCCGGCAGGCGTTTTTTCAACTCATCCCAGAAACGCTGATCGCTCCAGTCATCGACGTTTTCGTCCGCCGGCACTTGCAGGTAATAGCGGGTACGCGTGGCCGAACGCATGCTGCACAAAGCGAAGCCACGCTCATGGCGGGCATAGACCAATTCGTCGTGAACCGGCGGCGTGTCGGCGAGAATGCCCAGCCAGCCGAACGGGTAGACCCGCTCGAAGATCTTCAGGCAATCGGCCGGAATCGACTGCCGCGCGACGCCATGGAAACCATCGCAACCGGCGATGTAATCGCAATCGACGCGCCAGCTTTCACCGTCCTTTTCGAAGGTGACGAAAGCTTCGTCGCTTTTCATGCCGTGGGGAACGACATTGCTCGCTTGATAAATTGTTGGCGCGCCGGCCTCCCGACGAGCGGCCATCAGGTCGCGGGTGACCTCGGTCTGGCCGTAGACCATTACTGTTTTGCCGCCGGTCAGCGCGTGCAGGTCGATGTGCACCTGACGCCCGTCCAGCGCCAGATCGAAGCCGCCATGAACCAGACCTTCGGCATCCATTCGCTGACCGACGCCGGCCTCACGCAGCAGCTCTACCATGCCTTGTTCAAGCACACCGGCGCGGATGCGCCCAAGAATGTAATCGGGTGTCTGGCGTTCGAGAATCAGGGTGTCGATGCCAGCGTTGTGCAGCAACTGGCCGAGGAGCAGTCCGGAAGGACCGGCGCCGATAATGGCGACTTGAGTTTTCAAGGTTTTCATTGTTTTTATGACTCGCAAGCTTCACACAGCAACAGCCGGTGAATGATTTTATGGATCGAGTGCTTGCATTTTTCCCTTGCGGGTCTGTCAATTGAAGGTGAAAACTGAGCCGATACCTGTACATTCTGCCAATCGGTGCGATTATCGCCCAAAAACCAGAGGCCTGGATTGAAGTATGAACAAGCCTGCCCTGCCTTCGATTCCGGTGTTCAAGCTCTACGGTGAAAGCCTGGACTGGCCGACCCCGGACTTGCTGCACTGTGAAACCATTTCCTCGCGCAGTCGCGAACACCAATGGGAAATCAAACCTCACCGCCACGCGGATCTATGCCAGCTGCTGTTCGTTTTCAAAGGTCAGGCAGAGCTCGAAATCGAAGGCCAGCGCACGCAACTCGAGACTCCGGCGATACAGGTGCTGCCACCGTTGTCGGTGCACGGCTTTCGTTTTTCCGAAGATGTTGAAGGCTTCATCGTCACCTTGGCCACGCCGCTGATCAACCATTTGCAGGCGCAACTGGGCGATTCGGTACACGCGTTGGCCCGGGCGGAAAACTACCCGGCCGGCAAGGATGGCGATTATCTCAACAGCCTGTTTTCAGCGTTGCAGGCCGAGTACAACGGCCATCAACCGGCGCGGGAAATGCTCATGCATTCGCTGGTCAGCGTGATCATGGTCTGGGTCAGCCGCCAGGCGATCGTCCGGCACAAGGCCAGCCAGCGCCCGCAGCGCCAACGCGAATACCTCAACGGTTTCATTCAGTTGGTGGAAGAGACTTACCGCCAGCACGTCAAGGTCGAAGACCTCGCCCATCGCCTGGGCATCTCCGTGTCGCACCTCAACGGCACCTGCCGTGAACTGGCCGGGCAACCGGCGTTGCAGATCATGCACGAGCGTCAGTTGCTGGAAGCCAAGCGCCTGCTGACCTACACCAGCATGACGATTTACGAGATGTCGGAGCTGTTGGGTTTTTCCGACCCGACCAACTTCACGCGCCTGTTCCGCCGCCGCGTGGGAATTTCGCCAAAGGCGTTCCGCGACCGCTTGAAGGCCGAGCAACAGTCCTGATGCGCTGATGAGCCCTGTGGGAGCGAGCAGGCTCGCTCCCACAGCAGTTGCAGTCCAGCTCAGGTCTATCAGCGCAATGCGTTCAGCGTGGCATTGTGCGGAATACACCGCTCATAGTTGCAGCTCGCATACTCGCGCGGCAGCTGGCGCAACTGCTCGACCCGCCAGGCAGCGGTGCCGTACAGCGCCAGCGTGGCGGCGCAGGTGATGAAGATGGCGGCGTATCTTTTTGTTTTGATGTTCATGGTGTTCGACCTCTGAACGTCTACCTTGCGGTATTACTTTGAGCATAGGTCAGCGGCGCGCACTTGCCAGCGAGTGCGCTTGAGGATTTAGCCGGCCATTCAGGTGATTGATGCCCCTGTGGGAGCGAGCCTGCTCGCGAAGGCGGTGGTGCAAGCGATCTCAATGTTGAAGGTACTGGCCTCTTCGCGAGCAGGCTCGCTCCCACAAGGGATCGGGTTTACAGGCCGACATCCCAGGCGGGATTTTCGGGAAAGCGCTGCACCAGAAAGTCGAGCATGCTGCGCAGCGCTGCGGGCATGTGTTTGCGTGAGGCGTACACCGCGTAGATATTCATCTGGCGCGGTTCTGCGTGTGGCAGCAAACGCAGCAGTTCGCCGTTGTGAATATGCACGCCAGCCTGGTAGGTCGGCAGCATCGCCACGCCGGCGCCGGCGAGGGTTGCGCGCAGAAGGGTGCTGGCCTCGTTGGCGCTGATATTGCCCTGCACCGGTACCGAAACCGGTTCGCCATCCTCCTCGAAATGCCACAGGCTCTTGCCGAAATAGGAATGGGTCAGGCAGTTATGTCGGCTCAAATCCTCAACTGTCTGCGGCGCCGGATGCTCAAGCAGATAAGCCGGCGCTGCGCAGACCACCGAGCGGCACACGGTCAGGCGCCGGGCGATCAGATTCGGATCAAGATCATTGCTGGTGCGAATCGCCAGATCGATGCGTTCATCGACCAGATTCACCGTGCGGTCGAGCATTTGCAGATCGATACTCACGCCTGGGTAAAGCTTGACGTATGCCGCCATCGCATCGGCCAGTTGCGCCTGGCCAAACGAGGTGCTGACGCTGATCCGCAGCAGTCCGCGCGGCGCGTCATCGGGTTCGCTGACGGCGGCCTGCATGTCCTGCGACAAGTCGAGCATCTGCCGACAGCGCGGGAGGATTTCACTGCCGGCGGCGGTCAGGCTCAATTTGCGCGTGGTGCGGTGCATCAGCCGCGCACCGACCCAGTCTTCCAGCTCCGCCAGATAACGCGACACTACCGGCCGCGACAGGTCGAGGTGGTCGGCCGCCGCCGACTGGCTGCCCAGGTCCACCACCGTGACGAATATCCGCATTGCTTGAAGCCGATCCATGATTTGCCCGCTTTCAGAAACAAACTATGTCCAAGCATCGCATTTTTTGTACTGAGTCTGGCAACTAAGCTCTGTTGCATCGCCAGACTGGCATTGGTAATCCGGAGCAACAAATGATCGGCTTCACCCCCTTCAAACGCGTTCTGCTCGCCGCAGCATTTTTCGGCTTTGCCGCCCATGCATCCGCTGCCGAGCTGAGCCTGGATGTCTACAACCCGGGCACCGAGGCGATTTTCCCGGTCAGCTCGGTGCTGGTCAGCGGTGAGAAAGAAGCGATTCTGGTCGATGCGCAATTCGGCAAATCCCAGGCCGAACAGGTGGTGGAAAAGATCCGCGCCAGTGGCAAGCAGTTGACCACCATCTACATCAGCCACGGTGATCCGGATTACTACTTCGGCCTCGACACCCTGACCAAAGCATTCCCGCAGGCGAAAGTATTGGCTTCGCAGCCGACCGTCGATCACATCAAGCACACCGTCGACGGCAAACTGGCCTACTGGGGGCCAAAAATGGGCGCCGATGTGCCGACGAAAACCATCGTCCCGGACGTGCTCAAGGGCGACAGCCTGACCCTCGAAGGCAAGCAATTGCAGGTGATTGGCCTCGACGGCAAGCAACCGGATCGCAGCTTCGTATGGATCCCGTCGCTCAAAGCAGTGGTCGGTGGCGTGGTGGTCGCCGAGAACATTCATGTGTGGATGGCCGACACCCAGACCGCGCAATCCCACGCCGATTGGCTGCACACCCTGCACACCATCGAAAGCCTGAAACCGCAAACCGTAGTGCCAGGCCATTATCTGGGTGACAGCAGCCGCTCGCTGGCCAGCGTGAAATTCACCGCTGATTACATCAAGGCCTTCGATGCTGAAACCGCCAAGGCCAAAGACTCTGCTGCACTGATCGCAGCGATGAAAAAACGCTACCCGCAACTGGGCGAAGAAAGTTCGCTGGAGCTCAGCGCGAAAGTCGCCAAGGGCGAGATGCAGTGGTAAGCCGAACCTGAACACGCAGCGTTTTCAAGCCAACTGGAGAATGTCATGAGCAAGATCGCAATCATTGGTGCCACCGGCCGTGCCGGTAGCCAACTGCTGGAAGAAGCCCTGCGTCGCGGCCACAGCGTCACCGCCATCGCCCGCGATACCTCAAAGGTCGGTGATCGCGCCGGTGTCGTCAGCAAGAGCCTCGACGTGCTGGATTCGGCGGCGCTGC
Source organism: Pseudomonas iranensis (assembly GCF_014268585.2). NCBI lineage: Bacteria > Pseudomonadati > Pseudomonadota > Gammaproteobacteria > Pseudomonadales > Pseudomonadaceae > Pseudomonas > Pseudomonas iranensis. The sequence continues at coordinate 4,973,913 of NZ_CP077092.1, read as the reverse complement.
AAGCGGCGGTGGCCGGTCACGATGTAGTGATCAGCGCAGCGCACTTCGCCACCGTCCCGGCCTCGGCGATTGTCGGACCGGTAAAACAGGCGGGCGTGAAGCGCTTGCTGGTGGTCGGTGGCGCCGGGTCGTTGTTGCTGCCGGATGGCACGCGGGTGATCGACAGTGCCGGTTTCCCGGCTGAATACAAAGCCGAGGCGAGCGCAGGGGCGGCGTTTCTTGATGCGTTGCGTCAGGAGCAGGAACTGGACTGGACTTTCCTCTCGCCGTCGGCGGAATTTGTCGAGGGTGAACGCAGCGGCGAGTATCGCGTCGGCAAGGATCATCTGTTGGTCAGTGCCGATGGGCGTAGCTGGATCACCTTTGCCGATTATGCGATTGCGCTGATCGACGAAGTGGAAATGCCGAAGCATTTGCGGCAGCGTTATACGGTCGGGTATTGAGTCAAGCCTTTTCCCCTCACCCCAGCCCTCTCCCGGGGGAGAGGGAGCCGACCGAGTTGTCTTGGGTCACGCATTGACCTGAACGACCGTGTTGATTATAAATTCGGCGTGGCTGTGTCAGGTCGATGAATTTCTTGAGTATCCCCAATCAGTTCCCTCTCCCTGGGGAGAGGGCTAGGGTGAGGGGAGAGGCTTCAGCGCAAATGAGCCTGCTCAACCAGCCAGAGCATCAGCTCCTCAAGTTGCGGCGAGGGTTCGGCTGCGGCAGGCACCACCACGTAATACGCCAACCCCGTCTTCACCTTCAACGCAAACGGCATCACCAGCCGTCCTGCGTTCAGATCATCGCCAATCAGCGACCAGTCTCCGATCGCCACACCCGTGCCATGGGAAGCCATCGACATCGCCTGATCCAGCGTTTCGAAATGCTGCCCGCTGCCAAGGTTGCTCAGTCGCAATCCCGCTGCATCGAGCCATACCGACCAGTCCTGAATGTCGTGGGTCGGGTGCAATAACAGATGCTCTTGCAAATCCTGCGGTGAATTCAGCGCAGGCGAGCCTTTGAGCAATTGCGGCGAGCAGACCGGTGTCAGTTGCTCGTCGAACAGATGCAGCGCGCCTGGCGAATGGTCCGGCGGCGGGCCGTAGATCACCGCGGCGTCGAATTGCTCGCGCTGAAAGTCCACCCCGTGTTGCAGCGAGGCCGTCAATTTGACCGGCACGTCCGGGCGTTCCTTCTGCCATTGCAGCAGACGCGGCAGCAGCCAGCGCATCACGCAGCTTGGGGCCTTGAGTTGCAAGGTTTGCCGCGTCTGACCGATCTGCTCGGTCGCTTCACTGATCAGCCCGAAGACCTTCTCTATTTGTGGCAGCCATTCGCGGCCTTCCGCCGTCAGCGCCAGACCTCGGGCCAGACGAATAAACAGCGGATAACCGAGCTGTTCTTCGAGCCCGGCGATCTGCCGGCTCACCGCGCCCTGAGTGATGTGCAGCTGCTCGGCGGCGCGAGTGAAGTTGCAGCATTGCGCGGTGATCCAGAACGTATGCAGAGCGGGCAGGGGTGGCAGGCGTTTCATGGCGATCCGAGGTATGACGTGGGGACATGGCTAGTATGACTTTTAATCGATTGTTGCTGCCAGTTGCGCGCCGTTCCAATGGGCACTCCACGGACCCTGTGGGAGCGAGTCTGCTCGCGAATACGGTTCAAGGTTCGACACGGATGTTGGCTGGACCGCTTATTCGCGAGCAGGCTCGCTCCCACAGGGAGAGTTCAGTGAATGAAAGGGCAATCAACATGGCAACGTGCGGCGAAGTACTGGTCAAGCTGTTGGAGAATTACGCGGTCGAGCAGGTGTTCGGCATTCCCGGTGTGCATACCGTTGAGCTGTACCGAGGCCTCGCGCGTTCAAGCATCAACCACGTCACGCCTCGTCACGAACAGGGCGCCGGGTTCATGGCTGACGGCTACGCGCGCACCAGCGGCAAACCCGGTGTGTGTTTCATCATCACCGGCCCGGGCATGACCAATATCACCACGGCCATGGGCCAGGCTTACGCCGATTCGATTCCGATGCTGGTGATTTCCAGCGTGCAGTCGCGCAGTCAGTTGGGCGGTGGGCGCGGCAAGTTGCATGAACTGCCGAACCAGAGCGCACTGGTCGGCGGCGTCGCAGCGTTCTCGCACACGCTGATGTCCGCTGCCGAACTGCCGGTGGTGCTGGCGCGTGCGTTTGCCTTGTTTCAGGCCGGGCGACCGCGTCCGGTGCACATCGAAATTCCGTTGGACGTGCTGGTGGAAGAGGCCGATGAGTTGCTCGCCAGCCTGCCGGTGAATATCGATCGCGCCGGCGCCGCACCGGCTGCCGTGGCCCGCATGAGCGAACTGCTCGCCACCGCGCAACGGCCACTGATTCTCGCCGGCGGCGGTGCCATCGACGCGGCGTCGGAGCTGACCCGACTCGCCGAATTGCTCGACGCTCCAGTGGCGCTGACCATCAACGCCAAAGGCATGCTGCCGACCAGTCATCCGTTGTTGATCGGTTCGACGCAGAGCCTGGTTGCCACCCGCGCACTGGTCGCTGAAGCCGACGTGGTGCTGGCGATCGGCACCGAGCTGGCCGAGACCGATTACGACGTGACCTTCGCCGGCGGCTTCGAGATTCCCGGCAAGCTGTTGCGCATCGACATCGATGCCGATCAGACCGTGCGCAACTACCCGCCGCACGTCGCACTGGTCGCTGATTCGCGCAATGCCGCGCAAGCATTGCTCAGCGCCTTGTCGCACCAACCGCTGGCCGAGCGCCGCAATGATTGGGGCCAGGTCCGCGCCGCGCGTCTGCGTAACGAATTGGCCGCGAGCTGGGATGCGCCAACGCTGGCGCAGACGCGTTTGCTCGAAACCGTGCTGCACGAATTGCCCGAAGCGGTGTTCGTCGGCGATTCCACGCAACCGGTGTACACCGGCAACCTCACCTTCAATCCCGAGCGTCCGCGTCGCTGGTTCAACGCATCCACCGGTTACGGCACCCTCGGCTATGCGTTGCCGGCGGCGATTGGCGCGTGGCTCGGCGGCCAACTCGATAACGGCGCGCGCCCGCCAGTGGTGTGCCTGATCGGTGACGGCGGCTTGCAGTTCACCCTGCCGGAACTGGCCAGCGCCGTTGAAGCACGGGTGCCGGTGATCGTGCTGCTGTGGAATAACCAGGGTTACGAGGAAATCAAAAAGTACATGGTCAACCGCGCCATCGAACCGGTCGGCGTGGACATCTACACCCCGGATTTCGTCGCCGTGGCCAAGGGCCTCGGTTGCGCCGCGCAAGCCATCAGCAGCATCGACGAATTGCGCGCAGCGCTGCGCGAGGCGACGGACCGGCAAGGCCCGACGCTGATTGAAATCGACCAGAACCAGTGGATGCAGGCGGTGGCCCAATGATCAGTTTTCCAACCACACTCGACGGGCTCTACATCAACGGTCGATGGTCGGCGGGGGGCGAACATCTGCGGGTGATCAATCCCGCTACCGAAGCGCTGCTGACCACCGTCAATGGCGGTGACGAACACGCCGTCGACCAGGCGATCAGCGCGGCGACCGAAGCGTTCGAACACTGGTCGAAAACCACCGGCGCCGAACGCGCTGCGATCCTGCGCAACATTGCCAACGGCGTGCGCAACGGTCGCGATCACTTGATGAACCTGCAGTCGAGCAACAATGGCAAACCGCAGTTCGAAGCGGCCATCGATGTCGATGACGTGATCGCCACTTTCGACTATTACGCCGAACTCGCCGAAGGCCTCGACGCCGGTCAGGACAGCAACGTGCCGCTGCCCAGCAATGACTTCAGCGCACGCCTGCGGCGTGAACCCTGCGGCGTGGTCGGGCTGATCGTGCCGTGGAATTTCCCCATGGTCACCACCGCGTGGAAACTGGCGCCAGCGCTCGCCGCCGGTTGCTGCGTGGTGCTGAAACCTTCTGAAGTGACGCCGCTGCCGGAGCTGGAACTGGCCGCGATCATCGCTGAATCCGGGCTGCCCGACGGCGTATTCAATCTGGTCTGCGGCACCGGGCTGGCGGTAGGCGCGCCGTTGTCGGCCGATCCACGCATCGCCAAGATCTCTTTCACGGGCAGCAATGCGGTTGGCGTGCAGGTGATGCAACGCGCTGCCGAAACGGTGAAGGGTGTGAGCCTGGAGCTGGGTGGCAAATCGTCGTTGCTGGTGCTGGCGGATGCCGATTTGGATCTGGCGGTGGAACTGGCGTGTGGTGGGGCGTTCTTCAACGCCGGGCAAATGTGCTCGGCCACCAGTCGGGTGCTGGTTGCCGAGGCATTGATGGATGAATTTCTTCAGCGCCTGCAAAAACGTGCGGAGGCGATCCGAGTCGCTGATCCGTTTGATGCGGATGTGGAGATGGGCGCGCTGGTCAATCAGGCGCAGTACCAGCGGGTGCTTGGGCATATTGATCGCGGTTTGAGCGCCGGGGCGAGGTTGGTGTGCGGCGGTAATCGTCCGGTGCATTTGCCGCGCGGGTATTTTCTGCAACCGACGGTGTTCACCGACGTGCCGCTGGACAGCGCGTTATGGCGTGAAGAGATTTTCGGCCCGGTGGTGTGTGTGCGCGGTTTCGCCAGTGAGAGCGAGGCGATTGCGCTGGCCAACGACACGCAGTTCGGCCTGGTCGCGAGTGTGGTGACGCGCGATGCTGCAACGGCGGATCGCGTGGCCAATGCCTTGCAGACGGGGCTGGTGTGGATCAATGCACCGCAGGTGATCTTCCCGCAGGCGGCTTGGGGCGGCTACAAGCAGAGCAGTGTCGGTCGAGAGTTGGGGCCCTGGGGGTTGGCGGCGTTTTTGGAGATCAAGCACGTCGTGCGAGCGGTGTAGAAGCCTGCCCTCACCCCAGCCCTCTCCCTGGGGGAGAGGGAGCTGACCGAGGTGTCTTGCTTTCTTCGTTGACCTGAAAAACCGAGTCGATTATGGATTTGAAGGTCATCAACCCAACGCTGGGTTGGCCTGGCTTGGCTGATTCCGGATTCAGCACCGATATCGCAAGTCGATGAACCTCTCCAATATCCCCCAATCGGTTCCCTCTCCCTCTGGGAGAGGGCTAGGGTGAGGGGCTTCTATGGAGTTACACCGACAGCCGCAACCGCGCCAGATCTCGCAACGGCGGCGCACCAAACAGGCGGCTGTACTCACGACTGAACTGCGACGGACTTTCATAGCCCACCCGATACCCCGCCGCCGAGGCTTCCAGCCCTTCGGTCAACATCAGCCGCCGCGCCTCTTGCAGGCGCAGTTGCTTCTGGTACTGCAACGGACTCATCGCGGTCATCGCCTTGAAACGGTGATGCAACGTCGACACGCTGAGGTTCACTTCCCGGGCCAGATCATCGATGCGCAGCGGCTGCTCGAAGTTGCCGTTGAGCCATTTGATGGCCTGGCTGATGCGATGGCTCTGGCTGTTGGCAATCGCAATCTCATACAAACGATGACCCTGCGGACTACGCAGCAGGCGATAGAGAATCTCCCGGCGAATCAGCGGCGCGAGCATGGCGATGTCTTTCGGCGCGTCGAGCAGCCGCGCCAGACGCAACACCGCGTCGAGCATGGCACTGTCGATTTTTTCCACGTACAGACCACGTCCGGTCGGCCGGGTCGGTACGCCCATCGGGCCGGCGTCGGCGATCAGCGCGGTGATTTCGGTCGGGTCGATGTCAAGGCGCACGGCGAGGATCGGTTCTTCTGGCGAGACATTGACCACCCGGCCGCTGAGCGGCATCGAAACCGACACCACCAGATAATTCAGCGGGTCGTAGTTGAAGAACTCGTCGGCCAGGCGGACCTCTTTGCGCCCCTGCGCCATGATGCACAGCGCCGGCTGCGCGAGTACCGGGGCAAAGTCATGGGACTGGGTGTGGCGCGACATCACCAGCGAACCGATCGCGGTCTGGTAGCTGCCATCGTCGCTGGTGTTGCGGCGGATGATCGCCGCCAGCTCCGCGCGCTGCTTTTCCATGTCGGTGCTGGGTTCGGCTTGAAAACGATCGAATGACGTCATGCACGGCATCCTCGGCAAGTGAGGGGGGAATTCAGCAGAGCATATGTTTGTGCAAGCAGCAGCGGTAGACACATTCTGCCAAATGCTTGCCTGATTCTGCATCGCGATATCCATCAGCATCGACGCGATGCCTGTGTGTAGGAGCTGCCGAAGGCTGCGATCTTTTGATTTTTGTTTTTCAGATCAAAAGATCGCAGCCTTCGGCAGCTCCTACAGGGCAGCGGCGCCGGCCGGGGTTTTGGCAAGTCTCGCAGGATTGTGCAACGCGAAGGCAGGAATCGACTAACGGCGCGGCGGCCCCGGCCCTTAATCTTTGCTTCAGTCGCAGCCCGTCCCCCGGCTGCCACGCGATTTCATGGAGGGTTGATCATGTCCAATCAAATGCCTGTCAGTCATATGGCCTTCGTTCGTGCCCAGGCCGGGCGTTCGGCGGAACTCGGCGTGCGCCTGAGCGCGTTGATCGAGGTCTCGCGCGCGGCGCCCGGCTGCCTGAGTTTTTCCCTGCAACAATCGCAGTGCGACGCCGACCTGTGGCTGGTCAGCGGCTACTGGAGCAGCCAACAGATGATGACGACGTATTTCAACAGTCCGTCGATGGAAGTCTTCGCCGAGTTGGTCCAGGACCTGGTGGTCAACAGCCTCGACTTCCACACCTTCAGGGACGTATCCGCCGCGCAGGCCCTCGGTCAATGCGCTGCGCCGATACACAAACTCGCCGGTTGAGGGTTTAATGTCCGGCTTATTTGATTGAGCCAGGATCCGCGACATGGCACGTAAAGAGTTTGAACGCTTCGAAGCAGTCTCCGCAGTCGTCCCCGTCGAGCTGGGCGGCAACAAGGGTTATTACGCGGCCATCGCGGTCAAGGCCCTGGTCGATGGCGGCGCACCACGCTTTCACAAATTGCTCGATGAGCAGGTGTTTCCCGGCGCCATCGCTGCCGATGATGCGGCCATCAACGAACTGGACAAGCTCAAGGGCGTCACTGACGACGCCGAGCTGATCTGGTAATTACTTCTGTGCGCCCGGGCGCCACATCTTGAACAGAGCCTCAGGCCCCAGCTGGAAATAATCCGCCGGCCCGCCGCCGCGCAAAATCGGTTGTGCGGCGGCGGTGTCGTAGATGCCGTCCTTCAGCAGCCATTTGGCGATGTGCACCGCGACTACTTCACCGAGGATCAGCCAACTCGGCACCGTTTCGCCATCGGCGCGTTGCAGCTGGATGATCTGCGTAACCTTGCACTCGAAGGACACCGGGCTTTCGGCGACCCGTGGCACCGAAATCACCTTTGACGCCACGGTCGTCAGCCCTGCCAGTTCAAACTCGTTGACCTCAGGCGCGACCATCGCGCAGCTCTGGTTCATCTGCTCGGCCAACGGGCGCGTGGCGAGGTTCCAGACGAACTCTCCGGTCTGCTCGATGTTGTTCAGACTGTCTTTGCGCCCGACGCTGGAAAAACCAATGATCGGCGGCACGTAGTTGAACGCGTTGAAGAAACTGTACGGCGCGAGATTGAGCCGGCCTTCGGCATCCTGCGAGGAAATCCAGCCGATGGGCCGCGGGCCGACGATGGCGTTGAACGGATCGTGAGGCAGGCCGTGGCCGTTGGCGGGTTCGTAGAAGTGGATGTCATCGGGCATGGGTAACGGATTCCTGAGCTGCATTCGGATGCAGCCATAGTGCAAGGACCCGGCGCATATTTCCAGCCAGACGCGAGACCCCGTAGGGTTCGTGGCAGGACACAGATTTTGTGGCCTGCCAGCGATGTAGCCCCGTCAGTCAGTCACGATCCGCGAATGCTTCTGGGTGTCTTTCATGGTGATGTACACCAGCAGCGACACGGCAATGCACGCGGTGACGTACCAGTAGTAACCGGTTTCCATGCCGATGCTCTTGAACCACAGCGCGATGTATTCGGCAGTGCCGCCGAAGATCGACACGGTCAGCGCGTACGGCAGGCCGACGCCCAGGGCGCGGATTTCGGTAGGGAACAATTCGGCTTTGACCACCGCGTTGATCGAGGTGTAGCCGCTGACAATGATCAACGCCGCCATGATCAGGAAGAACGCGCCCCACCAGGTCTGGATGGTGTGCAGGGTCATCAGGATCGGCACGGTGAAGATCGTACCGAGCACGCCGAACGCGATCAGGATCGGGCGACGACCGATCTTGTCCGACAGGCCACCGATGATCGGTTGCAGGCACATGAACAGGAACAGCGTGGCGGCGGAAATGGTGGTCGAGTCGGAGATGCTCATGCCGACCGTGTTCACCAGATACTTCTGCATGTAGGTGGTGTAGGTGTAGAACGCCAGGGTGCCGCCCATAGTCAGGCCGACCACGGTCAACAGCTCTTTCGGGTGGCGCATCAAGGTGCGCATCGCGCTTTCCTTGGACTTCTCTTTTTTGGTGAACGACTCGGTTTCTTCCATGCCGCGACGCAGGTACAGCGCCACCACTGCGCAGAGCGCGCCGATGGCGAACGGAATGCGCCAGCCCCATGCATACAGCTGTTCGGTGGTCAGCGTGTTTTGCAGCACGATCAAGACGCCGAGGGCGATGAGCTGGCCGGAGATCAGGGTCACGTACTGAAAACTGGAGAAGAAGCCGCGACGTTCCTTGGTCGCCATCTCGGACAGGTAAGTCGCCGAGGTGCCGTATTCGCCACCGACCGACAGGCCTTGCAGCAGGCGGGCGAACACCAGCAGGATCGGCGCGCCGATGCCGATGGTTTCATAGTTCGGGCTCAGGGCGATCAGCAGCGAGCCGAAGCACATCAGGTACACCGAGGCCATCAGCGCTTTCTTGCGCCCGACCTTGTCGGCGTACATGCCCATCAGCCAGCCACCGATCGGACGCATCAGGAAGCCCACGGCGAAGATCGCAGCGGTGTTCATCAGTTGCGCAGTGGTGGAGCCGGCGGGGAAGAAGGTCTTGGCGAAGTACAGCGAGAAGGCGGCGTACACGTACCAGTCGTACCACTCGACCATGTTGCCGACAGAGCCGCTGAAGATCGATTTGATCCGGCTGGCGGTGGTTCTCGGTTTGGCCGGCACGGCAGCCGACCCAAGGGGCAGGGCGTTGGAGTTATCCATTGAAGGATCCTTCGTTTAATTGTTTTTGTGGAGCGCGTCGGAACGCAGCCTGCCAGGGCTATAGCAGGAGGTGTGCCAAGGGGTGAGGGGCCGGTTTAGAGGGGGTGGCGGGGAGGAGTGAGCGGATTTGTGCCGACTGATTGGGCTGAGGTGAGCGGATTTCCGCTTACCGCGTGAAGATCAAAAGCCCCTCACCCTAGCCCTCTCCCAGAGGGAGAGGGGACTGACCGAGGTGTTCTCGTGGGTTACATCGACCTGCAATATCGAGCCGAATACAGATTCGGGAAAGCACGGAAATCGGCTCCCTTCCCCCTCGCCCCCCTGGGGGAGAGGGCTGGGGTGAGGGGGATGGATTTCAGCTACACCACAAATCTCTGCCTCACTCCGCCAGAAACATCTCCCGACTCAACCCATGCCGCTGCATCTTTTCATTGAACGTGCGGCGCGGCAGTTGCAGTTCTTCGAGCACGGCTTTGACATCACCCTTGTGCCGGGTCAACGCCGCGCGCAGGCATTGCGCTTCGAAGGCTTCCTGCTGCGCCGCCAGCGATTGCCCCGGATCGATTCCGGCGACCGGTTCATCCAGCCCCAACACCTGACGCTCAGCAACGTTGGCCAGTTCGCGAACATTGCCCGGCCAGTCATGGCTGAGCAAGTGACTGAGCTGCGCACCGGTCAACGGCGGAAAGGTCCGGCCCAGACGCTGGGCGGCGTTCTGCGCGAAGGTTTCAAACAGTAATGGAATGTCTTCGCGGCGATCACGCAGCGGCGGCAAGCGCAGTTCGGCGACGTTGAGGCGATACGCCAGGTCCTCACGAAAACGCCCGGCGCGAGCTTCGTCGAGCAGGTCCGGTTTGGTCGCCGCGACGATACGCAAATCAACGCGAATGCTCTGGTTCGAACCCAGCCGTTCGAGCTTTTGTTCCTGCAAGACCCGCAGCAATTTCACCTGCTGGGCCAGCGGCATGCTTTCGATCTCGTCGAGAAACAGCGTGCCGCCATCGGCGTATTCCAGCTTGCCGATGCGCTTGCCCGAGGCGCCGGTAAACGCGCCGCTCTCATGGCCGAACAGTTCGGCCTCGAACAGTTGCTCGGGGATCGCCGCGCAATTGAGCGCTACAAAGGGCTTACCGGCGCGCGGGCCGAAATCATGCAGGCAACGTGCGACCAGCTCCTTGCCGCTGCCGGTTTCGCCCCGGATCAGCACGTTGACCGGCAACGTCGCCAGATCCAGCACTTGCCGACGCAATGTCTGCAAACCGCGGGACACGCCGAGCAGTGTCGCATCGAGCTTTGCGCGGTTGTCAGCCAGTTCGTGCAGGGCACGGTTTTCCAGAACCAGGCGGCGTTTGTCCAGCGCCCGGCGCAGGCTGCCGAGCAGGGTTTCCGGGCTGAACGGTTTTTCCAGAAAGTCGTAGGCGCCATCGCGCATGGCTTCGACCGCCATCGGCACGTCGCCATGGCCGGTGAGCAGAATCACCGGCAGATCGGCGTCGCGCTTTTGCACTTCGGCGAGCAATTGCAAGCCGTCCATGCCGGGCATGCGCACGTCGCTGAGGATCACCCCGGCAAAATGTTCCGGGAGCGCGGCGAGGCATTCTTCGGCACGGCTGAACAACTGCACCTGAAACCCCGACAGGCTCAACCACTGTTCGACGGCGCTGCGAATGCTGCTTTCGTCGTCGACCACCATCACCGAATTGAGCATCAGATGTGTGCCTCCAGATCGATTGGCAGGGTCAGGCTGAACACCGCGCCGTGGTCGCCATTCTCCACGCTCAGGCGCCCGCCGGATTCATGCACGATGGCGAAGGATACCGCCAGCCCCAGACCCAGACCATCGCCCACCGGTTTGGTGGTAAAGAACGGATCGAACACTTGGCCGAGGTGTTCCTCGGCAATGCCGCCGCCGTTGTCGCTGACGCTGAGCCGCCACAATTGCTCATCGGCCTCCAGACGGATTTCCAGACGCTTGCAGGTTTTGCCATGCATAGCGTCCAGCGCATTGCGCAGCAGGTTGATCAGTACTTGTTCCAGACGAATCGCATCACCGCGCACCCACGCCGGTCGCGCCAGATGCAGCACCAGGCTGACCTGCTCGTCACGCAGCCGCGCATCGAGCAGTTGCAGTGATTGATCGATCACCGTTGCCAGATCCAGACGTTCGCGCAAGCCGCTCGGGCTCTTGCGGGCGAAGGTCTTGAGGTGGCCGGTGAGGGCGGCCATGCGCGTGAGCATGTCGTCCACCGGTTTCAGCGCCTTGTAGGCGTCATCGACGCGGCCATGTTCGAGCAGCAGGCGCAGAGTCGCCAATTGCATGCGCTGGGCGGTCAGCGGTTGATTGATTTCGTGGGCCAGTGCGGCGGACATCTGCCCCAGCGCGGCGAGTTTGGCCGATTGCACCAGACCTTCCTGGGCGGTGCGCAAGTCGCGGGTGCGCTCCTCGACCAGACGCTCGAGTTCTTCGCGATTGCGCTGACGGACCTTGGCCAGCCGCCAGCGCTGATTGAGAAACAGCAACAAGAACACCAGCGCCAGCCACACACCGGCGGCGGCCAGCGCGGCGTTGCGCAAATCTTCGAAGGCCACTTGCGGACGGCGCAACAGGTGCAGGGTCCAGCCTTCGGTCGCCAGCGGCAGCGATTCCCATAAATAGTCCGCCGTGCCCTGCGGACCTTCGACCCGGCGCAGATCGCTGTTGTCATCGAAGCGCCGTAGCGGCAAATGGGTCAACGGTACCAGCGATTGCTTGTCGTACTGACGCGTGGTTTTGATCTCGGCCAGATCATCGGCGCTCAACGGCCGCAAGGCGCGATAACGCCAGCCCGGCTGATTGGCGATAAAGATGATCCCGCGTGCATCGCTAACCAGCAGCGTGTCGCTGCCCTGGCTCCATTCGCGTTCCAGCTCCGGGAATTCCAGCTTGACCACCATCGCGCCGAGAAACTCGTCGTTGTCGCCAAGTACGGCGCTGGAAAGGAAATACCCGGGAATGCCGCTGGTCACGCCTACCGCGTAAAAACGCCCGGTGCCTTGGGTGCGGGTCTGGCTGAAGTAAGGGCGGAAGCCGTAATTGTGGCCAACGTAACTGCTGGGCAAGCGCCAGTTGCTGGCGGCCACGGCCAGGCCGGTACGATCGAGCAGTTCAAGGGTCGAGGACTGCGCCGCACCGTTGATCTTTTCCAGCTTCACATTCAATGCCGCTTGCTGCGCAGCATCGACCGGGCCGGCCAGGGCCGAACGCAATTGCGGATCCAGCGCCAGCACGGCGGGCAGGGCGCGATAGCGGTCGATCAGGGTGTGCAAGGAGTTGGCGTACAACCCCAGTTGCTGATTGGCGCGGGCGGCGTCCTCTTCCAGCGCCTGACGTTCCGCGTGGCGCATCGCGAGCGTCGCGGCAATGACCGTGCCGGCGATGATGAGAAGCGCATAAAATGACATGCGCCAGTTGCGAGAAATCGCATGCATGTTGGGACTGAAATCAGAGGTCGGGCCGGCACGATAACATGCGGCTGTTCCCGTTTCAGTGCTCGCGTCAGTCTGACTATGCAGCTTTCCCTTTTTTGGACCCGGAGTGCAATAAAACTCGCAGTTCCTTGAGCATGTTGACGCGTTTTTCGCTTTTTTCCTTGATTCGCTCCATGGAGTAGCCAAGTACTCTTGAGCGGTTGAAACTCTCTGCCAACGCCAATAGCCGCCCTGTGCCTCGTTCTATAGTTGCCATCATGTCAACGATGTCGTTATCGAGTTCATTGAACTGTTTCTCAGTCAGATCTTTTCCTGCCGCATTCACTTCTTCAAGAAGATCGGCCACCTTGAATCCCATGCTTAGACCCTGGCCCGCGAGCGGTACCTTTTTTGCCGCGAAAACGACCACTTCTTTTCCAAGATTTTTTCTCCCCTCCTCATTGGTTGGCAACCATTTGGATAACGTGTCCATCAAATAGCGGTCCGAAGTTTCGGAGCGAATTTTCTTCAGTATCTTGTCAGGATTCAGACGACCAGATTGCAGGTTTATCGAAGTGCTTGCTCCGGTTTTTTTACCTATATAACCCGTTGTTGTGCTGATGGCTTTGCCGAACAACAGCCCGGCCGCCGCGCCCGCCAGCATACCCAAAGGCCCGCCGGGCGTGCCTAGCAATGCGCCCACACCGGCTGTGGCAATCGTGGAAACACCTTTCTCCGCGAGCGTGAAGGTGGTTCGTTCTGCACTGGATTTGGCATGGTTCTTTGCATGACGATGGTTGAGTATCTGCTTTGCGGTGTCGCGAACACCCAGCGTAACCTCATCAAGCAATTCGAGATGCCTGAAAATCTTCAGGTCGAAGGAGCTGGCCGGATCGCCATTTCCAAATGATGTTTTCCATCGCTCAATAATCGCAAAGGGAAGCCTGAAGCGACCTTGATCATCCAAGTAAGTGAGTGGGTTATTCCCCACAAACCCATACAGATTCAACCCATCCACATCCCCCGCCGGATCTGCACTGACCCAACGCTGCAACCACGGCGCGTAATAACGAGCGCCGTAGTAATACAAACCACTGGCATCCATTTCCTTGCCGGAGTAACGGATGAAGCGGTATTCGATTTCCGATTCCGGGGCCATCCACGCGGTTTCGCCGAACGGGTAATAGCCTTCTTCGCTGGTGATGACGGCCTCTTCATTGAGCTCCATCACACAAGAGCCGAGATGGTCTTCGAGGGTATAGCGCAGTTGGGTGTTGGCGGCAGGCGGATTGCTCACCCAATGCAGACACCGCGCGTTGCCGACGCTGATGATGTGCAGCTCTTCGCCGTTGTCTTTGCTGCGGATTTCCAGGCCGGGCAGGTAGCGCACTTTATCGATATGACTGACACCCCTGGCGACCGTTTCGCGATATTTGAGTACCCGCACGCCCTGGCTGTAGCGGTAATTCTCGGTGTCGTTGGCGCTGTCCTTGCGAATGACCAGATCTATATGTTCCAGCTCGTCACGATTGTTCCAGTGCAATGTCGGGCCGTGCCGCAGCCTGGATTGATTGCCGTGCAGGTCGAACCAGTTGCCAAAGTCCGGTTCGTCATCGCCGGTTTCCCGGCGTACTGCGCGATTGCTTTCACTGTCGATGTGCATACGCCTGGTGCGACAACCCTCGTCGCGCTGATGGCACAACTCGATCAGGTTTCCTCCCTTGTCGTAAGTGTAAGTCTGGGTGTAGTTGCGGCGGTTTTTCGGATCGGTCGGTTGCGGCAGGCCGGGGATGTCCGGGGGTAGGGCGTCGTCGTAACCGGTTGCGCGAATCAACCGGTACAAGGAGTCGTAGATGAATTCGCGATGGCCATCGACCCGCTGGTTGGCAAACCAGGTGGGTTCGAAGGCGTGGTCTTCAATGCGAATGATGTTGCCGACGCGGTCGTAGAAATAGGCGAGATCCTGCAATCTGGCCTGACCGGGTTTCTGACTGGTTCGTGTATCAAGGCGGCCGTCCGCCGGGTCATAGGTCCATTGGCGGAGCACGCCGTTGCCGGCCAGTTGCGAGATGATCTGACTGTTGGCGTTGTAGTGCGCATCCTGCAAGACCTGCGTGACTTTCGTTGCGACTTCCAGCTCGACCTTCTTGAGTTGCCCGGCAAGTCCGTAACGAGATGCTTTGCGATGGCCGCCGGCATCGATCTGCTGCAGCACAGCGCCCAATGGGCTGAACACTTGTTGGCTGGTGAACGCCTTGCCATCGTCAAAGGTTCGGGTTTCTACGAGCGCCTGACCGGTGAGGGCGTAACTGGTGATGTCCAGCGAACCTGAAGAATCAGCCTGCTTGATCAACTGCCCGCGCAGGTTGTGGCCGGCATCGGCAGAACTCTTGCCATAGCTGAAACTATCGATCCGAGCGTCACCGACTTCCTTGAGCGTTGTCACGCGCAACTGCGTATCGAAGGTCGACTCCCAGTGGTGACCACGTTCGTCCCAGCGTTGCCGGGGCTCGCCGGCCAGCCCCGGCAATACCAAGCGCCAGCCGCTATCCACGCTGTCAGTGAAGACTGCGGCACCGTTCAACGCATAAACGGTGGTGGTGTTGGCCATCAGCAGGCGCGGATCGCGTTGCGCCACCACTCGTCCGGCGACATCGTGGTCCTGACAGGTCGCGAAGGCGCTCGGTGTGTCTTCTGCAAGAGTACGCAAGTAAGCGACCTGGCGGATCGGCAGGCCGCGGCCGTCGATGACCGCCAACGACGGCGTGCGCCAATGCAGGGAGGCGGTCATGAGCCTGACTCGAGAGAGGACTCCAGCTCTTCGGCGGTGTCGTTGAAGTCCTGCCTCGTGAGATACCACGGATGGTAAGTCTCGAGGGAAAAGTAGCCTTTGGCGTTGATCAGTTTCGTCGGACGCCCCAGTGCGTCATAAAACAGCTGGTCGAAGAGCCCGAGCTCGTTTAGCGACTGATCATCGACGTAGTGGTGCGTGTTAGCGAAAATCGGTCGGTACTGGCGTATTGGCAAACCCTTGTTGTTGTATTCGACGCGCTCGCTGACGCGCCAGCGTACATCGGCATGTAACTCACCGTTGTCAAGGCGCAACGTACCTGTTGCCGGGTCCACATCATGCGCAAGGCCCGGGTCGACCAATTGCAAGGTCTGCAAGGGACGGCCAAAACCGTCGACACAGGCTTTGACGATCTGAATCTGCGCGTCGATGACATCGTCGGGGTAGCGGTCGGCGCTGAGTATCACGGTGTGTACCGGTTCCCGATATGCAGAGCCTATCGCCACGAGCAACTGTTGATCTTCGAGCGTCAGTGTCCGGGCAAAGGCCAGTCGGCGGCGTGTGCTGGCGCGGATGTGTCCGCCGGGTAGCAGGTCACCTTGTTCGATCCAACGACTTTGCTGCACGGAGGCAGGGATGCTGGCCATCCAGCTGAACAGATTTTTGTGCAGGGTACTCGCGGCGTTCTGTACGGTTTCTTCTGGACACTGGATGGCGTATTCCGGGCTGGTATCCGGCATGGGGTTATATTCGGCCAACTCGTAGAATCCGGCGTCTTTGCCGTTTTCCTTGCCGTGGAAACTGGTGACTCGCGGCTGACCGGAGGGCTCGTAGATAACTTCTTCGATGTTCTCGTTGGCGTCGATGATTCGCAGGGGTTTCAGTGCGTGGTAATCGAACTCCTCGATTCGCACGATACAACCGTCGGGTAACCGTACGCTGATGACTGTCAGGTGATACGGGTCATACACCGCTGTGGTTATGCCGTGACTTAGCGTTTCCTTGAATGAGAGCACTTCGTGGAAATCGGCGAGCGTACCGTACTGAGCAAAGTTGAATTGCGACGCATACAGGTTATTTTCGTCGCTCCGGTTGTCTTCGAAAAGCGGCGTCATCGCGGTGTAACCGATGTCCTCCAGAAGCTCGCGAATAGGGCGCTCCGACACGACGCTGTAAGCGTCAATCGCGGTCTTGTCCAGCGTTGCTATTGTCTGCGGACCGAACAAGCCTTCGAATCCGGCGAGGCCTTTTTCCATCGGCTGGTTGTTGGTGTCCACGTAGAGCTGTTCGGATTGCGAGGTCAAAACTCTCGCCTTGTTCCACGGATCGGAATGGCAATGCTCACGCAGGCACTCGAATGACACCTGAGCGGGATTGAGGCCGCCGGGCAGGTCGCCCTTGAGCAACTTCAGCGCATTGCCGCGCGCCTGAAACGGCAAGCCCAGGCGCCAATATTGCGGATCGGCAGAAAGATTGATGAAGTTCGCGTACGTTTCACTGATGTAGAACGCGTGCTGCGCAACATCGTGGGCGTCGCGCCACCACTGAATCATGTCCTTATCTTCGAAAGGTGGTGGGCTCTGCTCGTTCAGCCTGCGCGCGTAGCTCACCACCATTGCGTGGATGACCGCGCCGAATTCATCCCAGAACAGATTCAGTGCATGCTGGCACTGCGGGTCATTGAGGAAACCGTCGTATCGGTAGCTGATGCTTTCAGCCAATAACGCCAGCAGGACCGGGGCGCAGTAGCGACCCTGAGGCTGTACCTCGCGCACCAGATAACGCATTTCTTCAACCGCATAGAGTGTTTCGCCGCCAAGGGTGTTGTCATAGGCATAGGTTTCGCTGCGAGCGATCAAGCCTACCAGCGCCCGAGCGATATGGTATCGGCTGTCGGCATCGTGCGGTTCGCTCGGCTGATCCCATTTGTCGCGCAACTGATAAAGGCTGAACAAGGTTTTGCCCAGCGGGCAGGCCTCAGAATCCCCATTGAAATAATCCTCGCGTGAGCGATCCATGGCCTGGCCGGTGTGAAACCAGGTGCACACCCGCATCGGTGCGCTGGTCCCCGGGTCCGGATTGACCGTGGCGGTTTCGCAATCGATTTGCTCCAGATAGCCGAAACCGCAGAATTCACGTTCCCTGCCGTCATAGAACGCGTTGCCCCAGGCGAACGTCTGGGTAAACAGATTGCCGGTGATCTCGTCCAGTTGCTGTTGTTTCTTGACCACGGTCAGCGGGAATGGCAAGTGGCAGACGGGTACAGCTTTGTTGTCCAGAAACCACTGTTTTTCATCCAGCCATTCCTGCGCCGAGCTGCGATAAGTCACGCTGCAAGCGCAGCCCATGTTGTTATTGCTGGAGATCGGCAGGTAGGGCTTGGCCTCCACGAAATCGTAGCGCCAGTGCCTCGGCTGCATATGCGGCACGGTCAGAATCAAGCTGGCGCAACCCAAACCTTGCAGGTCGGCGAAGCTGACCTGGCACAAGCGGTCATAGCGCACTTCTTCAGGCCACGGCACGCTGACGGGAATCTGGTTGAGGCCGTTGCCGCCTCGGTTCAGATAAATCTCGAACACGTCGGATTTCAGATAGATCAATGCCGGCGCGCCGGAGCCGTCGAGGTCGGCCAGACGCACTCGCGAGGAGTCGAACTCTTCATAGGTAAACGGCAAGTCGCTGATCTTGCGACCTTTACCGAATTTTCCGTGGCCGAGGTTCGGCCAGCAGCGGATCTCGTCGTGGCGGATGCGGCACAGTTCGGGCATGTCGCTGCCCAGCAGGTTGCCCAGCAGCACCAGTTCAGTGGACGAGTTGCTGAAGACGGGCAAACGGTCGTCTTCGTATTCATGGCGTACCTCTACAGCGGCCGCGAAGCCTTTTTCACGCAGGCTGGCGTACAGGCGCACACCGTCTGTGCTGACCAGGGCCGCCGAGTTCAAGCCGTCGCCGCAAAAATCCCCCATGATCAAACGCAGGTCCTGGTGCTCTCGGGGGAATTTATCGAAACAGGTAAACAGTTCGAACTGGCGCTGGGCATTCAGCGCATGAAAGCCGCAGTAACCCAATCTGGCAATGATCAGGTCCAGACGCCCGTCGCCGGTCAGATCGAGCAGTTGCGACACGGCCCGGTTACGATCGGCGACCGGGATCTTGTCCAGCAAGGTCCATGGGCCGTAACCGATTTCGTCAGTACCAGGCACCGCACGCAACGGTTCGCGGTAATACCAGGCGTTGTCGTAGCGGCAGAGGAAGCCCGGCACGCCCTCGCCATACAGATCGACGCATTGGTAGAACCCGCCGTCTTCAATGCCGGGCTGGATCACGTTTTCCAAAAGGCGTGACGGTGTTTTATTAATGTCGAAAGGAGAGTATTCGAACTCCACCGGCGGTGAGTCCTCGACATTGCCTTCGGCATCGAAGGCCTGATAGTGCGCTGCGGTGATCTGGCTGTACGTCCACTCGCCACCGATGCGTGCAGTCGAGTATTCGAGAATCTGACGCCGTATCAATTTCGGCCCGTCTGGCCATTCCAGTGGGAAGTCATGAAACATCAGCACTTGCTGGCAGAGCCTGCGGGTACCCAGTTCGAAGCCTTGTCCATAAGTTGAAAACGGATCCTGCCGCACCTGCCAGGGTCGCGCTTCAGCGTAGGTCGGAACCTCTGACAGCGAGGTGCTGCGTTCGCCATAGTCAAATACAAGTTGAAAATGCCACTGCAGTTCCGCCGGTTCCTCCGGGCCCCAGCTATACAGATGTTCGCAGGCGGTGGCATTGCCGTAACACACCCGTCGCAAATAGCGCTGTGCACGGTAATCGTGAATCGGCTCTGGCTCGTCGGATTGATCGTCTGGCTTGTACTCGTAGAAGATGTGTTCGCCATGGGCGTTCATGCTTTCGCAGAGCAGCCAGCTACTGATGCGCGATTCATCATCGGGGTCGGCGAGGCGGGAGGCAGCGGTTTTGCCGTAGACGTGTAACGTGCCGTCGGCGCCGTGTATCAACCAGAAGGGGGCGCCGCCCTCAGCGGGTTGCCAGCGTTGGCGAAGGGAGAAATCGCTTTCTATCCGGGCCCGGTACGCCACGACAACATGTTCGGCAATGGGTAATTTTCTGAACGTGTTTTCCCTGCGCGACACCACGTTGCCTTCATCATCCAACTCCGGCATCCACACTTCGCCGTCATGACCGATGATTTCATCAAGCTCGGTGTAGCGCGGCACGCCCTTGTTGGTGCGTCGGCGGATCTGGCTCAGCCCCAGGTGGCAACCAAGGCCAAACGGACCGTTGCCGCTCTGGCTGCTCAATGACAAGGCCATTTGCGGATTGTAAACACGACCGGCCGACATCGGGCACGGCAGTTCGAATCCGGCAGTGCCGGTCGGCCCAACGGCGCTCCAGCTCTTGCCGATCGTGGCTATCGATGAACTCTTGGCGATGGCCGGTGCGGTGATGCTCAAATCTTGGTCGGGCATGGTCGAATCCATAGCGCGCAGCGTGGGCGTGTATGGAACGACGCTAACAAGTATCGGCAGAAAATGTACCTGTCAGATCTGACAGGTGCGCAAGATCATTTTCTGTGCATCAGCGCTGTTTTTATCGCGATTGGTTTGAACATATAAAAACGGCCGGTGCATCTTTACAGATGCACCGGCCGTTTTGTTGAAGCGCAAAGCTTATTGCACTTCGACTGCCAGGCTTTCGCTGATCTTCTGCTGCCAGATCGCCGGGCCAGTGATGTGCACGGACTCGCCTTTGCTGTCCACGGCAACGGTGACCGGCATGTCCTTGACCTCGAACTCGTAGATCGCTTCCATACCCAGCTCGGCAAATGCCAGCACCTTGGACTTCTTGATCGCTTGCGCAACCAGGTACGCAGCGCCGCCGACGGCCATCAGGTACACGGCTTTATTGTCCTTGATCGCTTCGATTGCGGTAGGGCCGCGCTCGGATTTGCCGATCATGCCCAGCAGGCCTGTCTGCTCGAGGATCTGCCGGGTGAACTTGTCCATCCGCGTCGCGGTGGTCGGGCCAGCCGGGCCAACCACTTCGTCACCGACCGGATCAACCGGGCCGACGTAGTAGATGAAGCGACCCTTGAGGTCGACCGGCAGGGTTTCACCCTTGTTGAGCATCTCGACCATGCGCTTGTGCGCGGCGTCGCGACCGGTGAGCATCTTGCCGTTGAGCAGCACGGTTTCGCCCGGCTTCCAGCTCTGCACGTCTTCCGGGGTCAGGGTGTCGAGGTTGACGCGACGGGCCGACGGGCCGGCTTCCCAGACGATTTCCGGGTAGGCATCAAGCGGTGGCGCCTCCAGCGAGGCCGGGCCGGAACCGTCGAGCACAAAGTGTGCGTGACGGGTGGCGGCGCAGTTGGGGATCATGCACACCGGCAAGGATGCGGCGTGGGTCGGGTAGTCCATGATCTTCACGTCGAGCACGGTGGTCAGACCGCCGAGGCCCTGGGCGCCGATGCCCAGCTGGTTGACCTTCTCGAACAGCTCCAGACGCATTTCTTCGATGCGGTTCTGCGGGCCACGCGCTTTCAGCTCGTGAATGTCGATGGATTCCATCAACACTTCCTTGGCCATCACTGCGGCCTTCTCGGCGGTGCCGCCGATGCCGATACCCAGCATGCCCGGTGGGCACCAGCCGGCGCCCATGGTCGGCACGGTCTTCAATACCCAGTCGACGATCGAGTCGGACGGGTTGAGCATGGCCATTTTCGACTTGTTCTCGGAACCGCCGCCCTTGGCCGCTACGTCCACTTCCACGGTGTTACCCGGGACGATGGAGTAGTGAATTACGGCCGGGGTGTTGTCCTTGGTGTTCTTGCGAGCGCCCGCCGGGTCGGCAAGGATCGAGGCCCGCAGGACGTTTTCCGGCAGGTTGTAGGCGCGACGCACGCCTTCGTTGATCATGTCGTCCAGGCCCATGGTGGCGCCATCCCAGCGCACGTCCATGCCGACACGGACGAACACGGTGACGATACCGGTGTCCTGGCAGATCGGGCGATGGCCGGTGGCGCACATGCGCGAGTTGATCAGGATCTGCGCCATCGAATCACGGGCCGCTGGCGATTCTTCGCGCAGGTAGGCTTCGTGCATCGCCTGGATGAAATCCACGGGGTGGTAATAGGAAATGAACTGCAGGGCGTCGGCAACGCTCTGAATCAGGTCATCTTGCTTGATCACGGTCATGAGTCGCGCTCCTCTAAAACACGATGGGGCAGCTACAAGCTTCTAGCTTCGAGCGGCAAGTTAAAGCATTACGCGGACAGCTTGAGCTTGCCGCTTCAGGCTTGCGGCTTGTAGCTGTCTTTTTGTGGCGCGACGCTAAAAAGGCGCGGCAGTATACCGCGCCTCGGTGGTGGGGGCACATTGGCTTTTGGTCGGATGACCCTGTGGCGAGGGGATTTATCCCCGCTCGGCTGCGCAGCAGTCGTAAAACCGAGCTCAGTGTGATTGACAGGTTGCAAGCGGCAACTTCGCAGCCCAACGAAGATGAATCCCCTCACCACAGGGACCTGGTGCGGGCATCAATGCAGCTCAATCAGGTCATGCATTTGACGTCAATTTTCGAGCCCGAAAATCGGTGGTCATTTAGCGACCGGGCCTCTAAAGTGGCATCCGGTCTGTAGAGTAGGACACTCGGTCAGCCTCCTATCGCACGGTGAGTCAACGATTGACCCATAACGCCATTCAACGCCTTTTGCTCAAACGCTTCGCCCTCGCTGCGGCCACCTACGGATTGGCTTTGCTGCTGCTGTGGCTGGCGTTTTTTACCGGGCATTATCAGCAATCGCTCAGTGGAGTGGCCATCGGCAGCGCGCTGGTGGTCATCAGTCAGGCGAGCCTTTTCGCCATGTTCTGGAGCGGGCGCAACCAGCGCTTCGCCGACCCCAGCCTGACCGAAGCGCAAGTGCTGATGGGCCTCGGCTGGCAGACGTGGCTGATCGCCCATGTCGACGAGGCACGCGGCGCGTTTCTGGTGTTCTATGTGCTGATCCTGCTGTTCGGCCTATTCCATCTCACCCGACGGGTGTTCATCCGCTGCGCGCTGCTGGTGTTCTTCAGTTTCTCCGCGATTACCCTGTGGGACGCTTACCACTTCCGCTTGGCCGAGCCTGCGCTCGCGGCGTTGCAAGTGTGCATTCTGGCGATGGTTTTGGCGTGGCTGGTGCTTTACGCACGCTTTGTCCAGGTCTCGCGGCAACGTCAGCGTCAGCGCCGGTTTGCCTTGCAGGCGCATCAGGACACCCTGCGCGGGATGATGCGCCAGCTTGAAGATCTGGTGGCCACCGACGAACTGACCGGGCTGTTCAATCGCCGGCATTTCCTGCGCATCGCCTCCCGCGAGCTCAACGCGTTGGACGGCGACGTAATGCACGGGCTGGCGCTGATCGATCTGGACCACTTCAAACGCATCAACGATCTGCACGGCCACGCCGCCGGCGATCAGGTATTGCAGGCGTTTGCCGGAGTGGCGCAAGCCTGCCTGCGCGACGGTGACGTGCTGGCGCGCTATGGTGGCGAAGAATTCGTGGTGCTGGTGCCCGACTGTGATGCCGAACGCCTGACCGCGTGTTGCGAGCGTTTGCGCATCGCCTTCACTGAGGTTGAATTGATGGGCCTGCAAGTGCGCAACCTGAGCCTGTCGGCGGGCATGACCCTGCTGTCCGTTGGCGATGATCTGGATGAGGCGTTGCAGCGTGCCGATCAGGCGCTGTACCGGGCCAAGCGTGACGGGCGCAATCGTTGTGCCGCCGCGTGGGAGAACGTCGATGCCTGAATTGCGTGTCGGTGATCGGCAGTGGACGGTCGAGGCGGGCAGCAACCTGCTCGATGCCCTCAACCACAACGGCGTCGCCGTGCCCTACAGCTGTCGCGCCGGCAGTTGCCACGCCTGTCTGGTGCAATGCATCCGAGGTGTGCCCAACGACAATCGCCCGGATGCCTTGAGTGCCGAGCAACGTCAGGACGGTTGGCGCCTGGCCTGCCAATGCCAAGTGGTCGAAGACTTGCAGGTGCACACCTTCGACCCGATTACTGACGGTCTGCCGGCCTTGGTCGAAGCGCTGGACTGGCTCAGCGACAGCGTTCTGCGCCTGCGCCTGACCCCGCAGCGGCCATTGCGCTACAGCGCCGGCCAGCATCTGGTGTTGTGGAACGGCCACATCGCCCGCCCTTACTCGCTGGCGAGCCTGCCGCAAGAAGACCGCTTTCTGGAGTTTCACCTCGATTGCCGCCAGCCCGGCGAATTCATCGATGCCGCACGCAAGCTGCAGATCGGCGATTCGATCCGCCTCGGCGAGCTGCGCGGTGGTGCTTTGCACTATGACCCGGACTGGCATACGCGCCCGCTGTGGCTGCTGGCCGCCGGTACCGGTTTGGGTCCGTTGTTCGGTGTGCTGCGCGAAGCCTTGCGTCAGGATCACCAAGGCGCCATCCGCGTCATTCACCTGGCCCATGACGAACGCGACCACTATCTGGCCAAACCCCTTGCCGCACTGGCCGCGCAGCGGGAAAACCTCAGCGTCGAGCTGTGGAAAGCGGCCGAGTCGGCCGCCGCTTTGGCGCAACTGCGCCTTGTTTCCCGGCAGACTCTCGCCTTAGTCTGCGGCTCGACGGCCAGCGTCGATGCGTTCGCCAAGCGTCTGTACCTGGCCGGATTGCCGCGCAATCAACTGCTGGCCGACGTGTTCGTAAGCCGTGGTTGAGCGCTGATTTTCAGACGCGAGACATGCCATGACTGAAACGATTGTGCTGGAACGCGAACGCGGTTTGCTGACCCTGCGCCTCAACCGCCCGGGCAAGAAAAACGCCCTGACCCGCGCCATGTACAGCCGCCTCGCCGAAGCACTGAAACAGGCCGACGGTGACCCGGCAATCAACGCCGTGCTGATCACTGGCAGCGCCGAGTGCTTCACCGCCGGCAACGACATCGCCGACTTTATCGAGCAACCGCCGAGCGACCTCGACAGCCCGGTGTTCCACTTCATGCTTGACCTGCTCGAATGCCGCAAACCAGTGATCGCCGCCGTCGCCGGTGCAGCGGTAGGCATCGGCACGACGATGTTGCTGCACTGCGATCTGGTCTATGTCAGCCGCGACGCCAGGCTGCGCATGCCGTTCGTCAACCTCGGATTGTGTCCCGAATTCGGTTCCAGCCTGATCCTGCCGCGTTTGCTCGGGCAGGCGAAAGCGGCTGAGTTATTGCTGCTTGGGGAAGGCTTTAACGGCGAACAGGCTGCGCAGTGGGGGATCGCCACCGAAGCGCTGGACAGCGGTGAAGCGGCGTTGAGCAAGGCGCGAGAAGTGGCGCTGCGGTTTGATGAATTGCCGGCCGAAGCGGTGCGCATCAGCAAGCAATTGATGCGAGCGCCGGATCGGGATCTGCTACGCAAGGTGATCGAGGAGGAGGGTGCGTTGTTCACCCAGCGCCTGCGTTCGCCGGAGGCGGTGGCGGCGTTGAGCGGTTTTTTTCGCTGAATCTTGAGACGCTTTCGCGAGCAGGCTCGCTCCCACATTTGAAATGCAATCTCCTGTGGGAGCGAGCCTGCTCGCGAAAGGGCCTTACCAGACAAAGTATCTGTTGAATCTCAAGCAAAAAGCCCCGCCATTCACATGGCGGGGCTTTTGCGTTTCAGCTGCCGGTCACTCAGACCTGCGGATCACCGACATGCAGGATCTTCATGCCGTTGGTACCGCCGGTGGTGTGGTAGCTGTCGCCCTTGGTCAGGATGACCCAGTCGCCTTTTTCCACGACGCCGCGCTTGGTCAGCTCGTCGATGGCTTTCTGGCTGACTTCGTGCGGTTCCAGCGAGGCCGGGTCGAACGGGATGGTGTAGACGCCACGGAACATCGCCGCGCGGGCCTGGGCTTCGCGGTGCGGGGTGAACGCGTAGATCGGCACCGAGGAGCGGATACGCGACATGATCAGCGGGGTGAAGCCGCTTTCAGTCAACGCAATGATCGCTTTGACGCCCGGGAAGTGGTTGGCGGTGTACATGGTCGCCAGCGCGATGCTTTCGTCGCAACGGCTGAATTCCTTGCCGATGCGGTGGCTGGACGTCTTGCCGGTCGGGTGTTTCTCGGCGCCGACGCAGATGCGCGCCATCGCCTGCACGGCTTCCAGCGGGTAGAGACCAGCGGCGGATTCTGCCGAGAGCATCACGGCGTCGGTGTAGTCGAGCACGGCGTTGGCCACGTCGGACACTTCGGCGCGGGTCGGCATCGGGTTCTGGATCATCGACTCCATCATCTGCGTCGCGACGATCACCGCTTTGTTGTGGCGGCGTGCGTGCAGAATGATTTTCTTCTGAATGCCTACCAGCTCGGCATCGCCGATTTCCACACCGAGGTCGCCACGGGCAACCATCACTGCGTCGGAAGCCTTGATCAGGCCATCGAGGGTTTCGTCGTCGGCCACGGCTTCGGCGCGTTCGATCTTCGCCACCAGCCAGGCAGTGCCGCCGGCTTCGTCACGCAGTTGACGGGCGTATTCCATGTCGGCGGCGTCACGCGGGAAGGACACCGCGAGGTAGTCGACTTCCATTTCGGCGGCGAGCTTGATGTCGGCCTTGTCTTTTTCCGTCAGGGCCGGGGCAGTCAGGCCGCCACCGCGACGGTTGATGCCTTTGTGGTCGGACAGCGGGCCGCCGATGGTCACGGTGCAATGCAATGCATCGTCAGTCTGGGTATCGACGCGCATCACCACGCGGCCGTCGTCGAGCAGCAGCTCGTCGCCCACGCCGCAGTCCTTGACCAGATCCGGGTAGTCGATGCCGACCACCTGCTGGTTGCCTTCGGTCAACGGATGGCTGGTGGAGAAGGTGAACTTGTCACCGATCTTCAGCTCGATCTTCTTGTTGGCGAATTTGGCGATACGGATTTTCGGGCCTTGCAGGTCGCCGAGCAGGGCGACGAAGCGGCCGTGCTTGGCAGCGAGGTCACGCACCAGTTTCGCGCGAGCCTTGTGCTCGTCGGGGGTGCCGTGGGAGAAGTTCAGACGGGCAACGTCCAGACCAGCCAGAATCAGCTGTTCGAGAACTTCCGGCGAGTTACTGGCCGGGCCAAGGGTAGCGACGATTTTGGTACGACGGACGGACATGCAAAGACTCCTGAGTTCAAGCGCAGGCAGAGGCTACTATGCTCGAAGGGTGTAGTCATTGTTCGAATGCACTACTTATCGTTTTCTTTATTGAACGTGGCAACTTCGGGACAAACGCGCCTGAAGATTTTCGACCAGGGGTCGATACAGAGCACAAGACAGGAGAACCCCCATGCGATTGTTGCCCATTGCCGCCCTTGCCCTCAGCGTCCTCGCCGCGACGGGCTGCACCCGTTGGTCGATGAACCATCATTTGAACAACGCCTACAGCGCCTATGAACGTGGCAATTGCGAGCAGGTCATGCTTGAACTTTCCAAAGTAGAGCGCGCCAGCCGCGCCCGCCCGTACGTGTGGCCGGAAGTGTCGATGATGCGCGGCCAGTGCCTGGAGCGGCAGAAGCTGTACATCGACGCGGTGCAGACCTACCAGTTCATTATCGCTTCGTACCCCAACAGCGAATATGCCTACCGCGCCCGTGCGCGTCTGGAAACCTTGCAGAGCCTGGGCCATTACCCGACACGCAGCGCCGCTGCGGTGGTGCGGCCGACACGCTTCTGACGGTACCGTCGTACAAAATCTGGCCGTCTGTACAAGCTCCGCTATAGTCAAGGAAACCGCTTGCGAGGCTTGTCTCGATGGCGGCGCAACACCTGCGACTGGCAGTGGTAAAAGTGACGGCGATTGTCGCGACCGTCACACCGGAAGCGGGGAGAGCGGGCCTGCCTACAGGCTCGTTCCGAAGCACAGGTGCGGCTCCCTGGCGGAGCCCTGCATGGCGTACAGCACATCATGTTTACCGACCGCCGGATCGAACGGCACCAGTTGCCGTATTACCTCAGAGTGTTCAATAGCATCACCGACAAACCCGTCGGCTTTCTCGGCAACGTGTCGGTGGACGGGCTGATGCTGATCAGCCAGTTGCCGATGATGGTTGGCGCAGATTTTCAGTTACGCCTCAAAGTCCCCGCCCGCGATGGCAGTCAGCAAGTCATCGATTTCAGCGCTTGTTGCATGTGGTGCCATGAAGACGCCACGCCGTTGCACTACGACGCCGGTTTCATCCTGCGGCGTGCGCCGGCGGAGTTCGGCGAGCTGGTGCTGGCGCTGAAGCAGTACTTCAGTTTTCAGCCGTTGCCGGCTTCTGCCTGAACAACAAAAGATCGCAACCTTCGGCAGCTCCTACATTTGGAATGCGTTTCCCCTGTAGGAGCTGCCGAAGGCTGCGATCTTTTGATCTTGACGTCATGCCACCGCGATCGCCCGCTCCTGATCCAGCGCCTTCTCCGCCAGCAATAACCCCATCTCGCTCAACTGATAAATCGCCATCGCCAGATGCCGTGGCTTGTCCTCGAGGCTGTCCGCCAGATCGAGCAGCAGGATGCTGACCGAAGAAAAGGTTTCGTAAGTCTGAATGGCCATCGCTTCGGGGTTGATGTCGGGCGCAACCATGAACATCTGCATGCCGCGATCGACAGAATTGCTCGAAGGTGGAGCGGCGGGTTTTTTCAGGTAGTGGTCGAGGGCTTTTTCAGCGGCCTCGTGGAGTCTGGTGGAATCGGGAGAAGCGTAGGGGGAAGTCGAGTCTTCGGTTTCGGGGGGATTGGGTGTTGGTTTGATCATTGTCTGCACACTCATAGTTGGGGCATCCACCTCTTCGCGACTAAACGAAAGGGTGGCGGCTGTAAGCAGGTTAGTCGACCGGGAGTGCACAAACCGGCGCGCCCTGAGGCGCCCTGCGAACAGCCACCATCGAGTGCGGGGATAGGGATTACCCGACTTGATGACGCTTATGCGCAATGCACGACCCGGGCGACTAAACCCGACCACTGATTGGCAGCGGCACGGATCACGTTACGGGGCAGCTTCAAAGCGCACAAGCCGGCGGATTCTGAGTGATGTGTAGGCAACGGCGCAACCTGCTGTAGCCGCGTGTTAACGGCTGAAGGACGTCAGCATGTTGCAGTGTGGGAATAGTTACCGTTGGTCGGGACTGTCAGAGTTGACAGGTGTGCTGGCGAGACGGTCGCGCATTAATGATGTGCGACCTTGCGATTAATCCTCCTAGCAACTCATGGGCTGAGCCATGGAAAAGAAAGATGATGATATCGATAAAAAATCCGCCAACGTCTCGCTTCAGGAATCGGCGATTTCAAGTGAGGGGAATTCTTCTGCAAGCAATCAGTTGATTTTCGAGGAAACGGACGCTTACGCAGAGGATCTGGACAGTGGATTGAACATCAGTGAAGTAATTCGCGCCACCAAAGGTGAATACTGGGCAGAGCTGAAAGTCGATTATAACTATAGCCGGGACGGCCTTGTCTTTACTTGTTATGTAAGGCAGTACCGCGCGAAAGCCAACACCCGCTGGGAAGGAAACGTTTGGCTGGGGGCTGGTCCGGCTAACTCCGCTCCCCATCACTTCGGATTGACGGGCGACGCTCGTCAGGATGGTACTTGGCATGATATTTCCCATGCGCCCATCACTTACACCGCATCCAAGGGTAATACAAGAATAAGTTTTGTTTATGAGTACGACAGAGACGACGTTGGCGACGTCCGTTTGGAAAAGTACATCACGGTGGCCTATAAACCTCCTCCCCTTACTCTTGACCCCCTGCGTAGTGTGAGTGCCTCTACTTTCAATGTTACCGGTGGCGGCGCCGTTGTCGGGGCAACTGTTACGGTTGTCAATGCAGCCGGGCAGAACCTGGGAACGGTTGTGGCTACCGCTGCCAGATGGTCGGTGCGCGTCACGATGCCAAGTCATTTACATCAGCTGGACGTTCAAGCCAGGCAGCGAGTCGATGGTAAGGATTCTGATCTGAGTGCAGTCATGTCAGTTTATCTGGTGCGCATCACTTCACCGCAAGCGGGTTCGACCGTACTCATGAAGGATCTGATCTTCAGCGGTACGGCTGCTCCAAATACGCGGCTCATGGTGGTTACTGCTCCGCCTGATTCGCAGGAATTGACCTGGCCTTTTTACACGGAGCTTGGCAACACAGCCTGGCAGAAACGGGCGGACTATTTTCCACCCAGCGGACCCGTCAAGGTTGCGCTTAAAGATGCGGCGCCTGGCGCGGGTCAGATTCTAAGCGAGTACGTAACTTTCATCTTTCTGGACTTACCGGAAATTCAGGGTCCACCTGCATCAAGCCTGCAAGAGCAGAATTTCCGTCTGGAAGGCACGGGCGGCCTGCACAATGCCCGGATCGAGGTATTGCCCGATCTGGCTGATGGGCCGCTTTACGGTTCGGCGGTTATTCAGGATGAAGGCGGCAAATGGGTAGTGGAGGTTGAGGTACCGTCGGGGCCGCGCGTTCTTGTTGTCGAACAGTTCTCGAACAGTGTTCCATCCGGACGCAGTGCACCGCGAGCCTTCAAGATTCGCCCTCCAAAACCTGAACTACCAGTAATCGGCTTTCCAGACGAAACAACGGTGATGTTCTCCGGTAAAGGCCACTACGATGCCCACTTCCCCACACGCATCCAGTTCACCGTGAAAACAGGCCAGGGCAATGCGCCGGCTGTTGCCACGGTGCAAAACGACGGTACGTGG
The DNA here is from genome assembly GCF_014268585.2 of Pseudomonas iranensis. Lineage (NCBI taxonomy): Bacteria > Pseudomonadati > Pseudomonadota > Gammaproteobacteria > Pseudomonadales > Pseudomonadaceae > Pseudomonas > Pseudomonas iranensis. Next base: position 4,943,909 of record NZ_CP077092.1, on the reverse strand, counting down.
GCTACCAGCGCAACGGGCTGGGAATTGGGCAGCCGCACGCTCGAGGCGATTCAACAGATTTACGACAATGCCGGAGGCTGGATCGACTCTTTATCTGTCGAATTCGAGGTCGAAAAGGAGCTGCCCCCCGTCAGCAATGTAAATCACACCGACGACTACCAGCCCACCTTCAGCGGGGAAGGTGTCGCCGGCGCTACCGTCAGAATATGGCTGAGCCAAAGTGAGTTCGCTGCGCCTGATGCACCGGTCAGAAATCGGCAATGGTCGACGCAAGCATCGACCCCATGGGGCCCCACAAACAACCGGAAGATCTCCATACAGCAAACATTAAACGACTTTGAAAGCTGGCTGGAATATCACGTCAGCATCCGGCCTCGGTCACCCATTCTGGACCAGCCTGCGGAAGGGAGCCTCAAGCCGGTCTTCACTGGTCGTTGCGAGTCTGGCGCGGTAGTCAAGATCAAGTTCAGTGATGGCGAGCAATCGTATGACGCTAAAGTCTCGGGGACTGCCTGGGAGTATCAGCGCGATGCGCCGTTTGTCGATGGTAAGACCTATACCGTTGAAGCGACCCAGACGATCGTCGAGCAAACCTCGCTGCCCGTTCGCGTAACCTTTACGGCGTATGCGGAGCGCCTTGTACCCGTGATCACGAGTCCCTCGCCGGACTCAGAAGTCGGCAGTGATGTGGCGGTGATGGGTCGTAACGGCATGCCCGGCGCATCGATGCAGCTGTGGGATGCGCAGTACGAAAAAACCTTGGGCGAGCCGGTGACTATCGTCCAGAACGATTGGTCCATCTGCCTTACCGGACTGAAACGCGGTGAACGGCATATCAGTGCCCAGCAGACCCTGAACGATCGAGAGTCAAAACACAGTGCAATCCTCAAAGTCAAGGTGGTGGTTCTACCGCCTGTGTTCCTCTTTCCGGGCCCGGGGGATGATCTGCCGCGGACCTCAACGATCTCGCTCACAGGTCGGCCGGATGCACTGGTTACCGTCTGGTGTCGGGGGATCGGTGAGCCGTTGCTGCGCGATATCCAGGTCGGTCCTAGTGGCACCGTAGAAGGCAGTATCACGCTGGAGCCGGGGCACAGGCTTCTCTGGGCAACCCAGACATTCGAGGGCGAAACTTCAGCTCCAAGCCCTGACGTACCGTGCCAGGTCGTGCCCAATGCGGTAATGGCCGAGTCACCCGTTACTACAGAACCCCTTGGCAAAACGGCGACGTTTGCCGGGTTTGCGGTGCCTGGCGACTTGATCACGTTACTGCGGGACGGGGAAAAACTGGGACAAGCCACCGTTCTTCCCGATCGAACCTGGTCAATCGACATAGCGTTCGAGCCGCCCGATGGGGACATCACTCTGCACCTCATGGCGTCATTCGATGAGTTTCATTCGAGCCTGAGCCAATGGAAGGGGCAGTTGGGACTTTATCAGCCGCAGTTCACCAAGCCTGAAGCCGGCCAATGGGTGTCGTCACCGGTGGCCCTTGCCGGGACGGGCAAACCGGGCTCTGGAAGATTGACGACATGGTATAGCGCGGATGTTGTGCTCGCTGAACCGGTTACCGTTACCGAGAACGGCTGGGCGGTCGAGTTGAGGTACCCGCTTTCAAGCGCAGGCCAATGGTGCCGGTGGTCACAAACATTCGCCACCGCAAGCCCTCCGTCGGACTTTGTCGACAGTGGCCGTTTCCACGTGCGGGACTGATTGCAGGAACCAGGTCACATTCCACAAACGGAACCTCAGCGAGGAGCGCAACTTTATGTCCGGTGTGAAAAGCGACAACAGCAAGGTCGACAGTCCACCCACTATCGAGTACCCGCGAGAGGGAGATGTCATTGAAGCCAATGGATACTCGATCTGGGGCAGGGGAGAGACCTTTTCGCACACAGCGCAAACTGTCGAATTGTACCGAGTGGAAAATGGCACGAGACGTCATGTCGACACTGTGACACTTCAAGACAACGGTATCTGGTGGGTCATACTCAAGCCTCAATGGGGAGAGGTGACGCTGGTTTGCAAGTATGCAGACTCTTGCGAACTTTCCACCGAAGTCAGCTACCAAGCGACCTTTAAATACACGCCGCCCACCTTGCCTGCACCGACGATTGACAAGCCTACGGAGAAACCTGTGGATCAGACATTCGTTATCGGGGGTGAAGCTAGTTCTCTGTGCTGGGTCAGTGTCTGGCGAGATTTGACCGACGAATTGCTCTATCCGGTTCCAGCGCTCGTCAAGGAGGGGAGATGGGAGATAACAATGTATTTAAAGCCCGGTCGTCACTCGATCGTGGCCAGCCAAAGGTTTCTTTGGGGTGAGCCTTCAAATCGCTCCGCCCCATTTGATCTGTTTGTCCGCCCCGATCAGCTCAAGGAAATTACCCAGGAAACTCTACCTGATGGGCAAGTGAAAATTTCCGGCGCGGGTTGGACCAACGCAACGGTGAGTATGACCATCAAGACTGGCCCGGGAGGCACCGCGCCACCCCCGGTAATAATAGTGAACGAGCATTGGGAAATGACGACACGCGACTGGCAAGGAGGGACTCATGACATCCAGCTCGTACAGAAACTTCCCGACAATGCGGGTGGCTGGATCGAATCGTTGCCTTTTGATTTAGAGGTCAATACGAAGTAGCCCCCAAAGGCCCGCAAAGCCAATGCCGCACCTAATCTCGACGAATGGTCATCAAACCTGTCAGTTATTACAGTGGTCGGCTGGGTTTCAGTAGCGTTGAATAGGCTCTTCCAACGAATGTCGGCAACGTTCCACCATCGCAAACTTACTGCTCAAGGGTGTCCATATGGCTAAGGCAAAAAACTCGAAGCGCCCCAGCGTGGAGCTGTTTGAGCAGGTATTTGGCAAACAGGCCAGGTACAAGAAATTTGCCGCACTGAAAGCGTATCTGGAACGTGGTGACTCGATTTTTCCGCTGGTGGAAAAAGGTCCCGTCCGGCTGGCCGAAGATTTCGGACTCAGCATCGAATATGCACAAAAATTTCTGTTGCGCGCCAATGCACTGGCGATATACCTGCGCCGGCGCTATATCGAACAGTTATTGACCGGCGAGACCACACCATCACCGTACGAGGGTGGCTTCAATACGGGGCCCAGTTACGAGCTTTTGTTTCCCACGAATTTTCATGAATACGCGCCGGTCGGAGCTCTGGAAGATTCAACGGGTGTGGTGGGGTATCTGGTACAGCTTTGGACCTGGGTCCGAGACAATATCGAGCCGTATGGTGATCTCGATCCGGATACCGGCAGACTCTTTATCCATGAGCGTCGTCCCGACATCGAAGCGTTGATGATTGATCACAACGCGATGAACAAGACGATCTCGGCCGTCGACATCATCCTCGATGTCCTGAAAGCATTCATCGCCAAGCACACCGACGGGGCGGATCTGGATGAACAAATGATCGAGCGGCGCCATCCTTATGGGCTGCCGTACTACCGACATTGGGCAACAATCAACGCGGTTGTTATTCATCACGGTCTGTCAGTCGGACATTTTTCGCGCTGGACAAGTGCCCAGTACCCCAACTTTCTTCAACCGGACGCGTGGGATGAGGATGGCGGTCGTGCACTGGAACTTGCCTCGGAGTTGGGGCCGTTTCAGCGGGCATTGTTGACCGAGGATCCTGTTACTGATGACGCCGACCAGGACACCAAAGAGGCGTTTTACGCGAAGAACTACGGGCTGCACGGGGTGGATTTTCAGAGCCTCAATGAAGCGAAGTTCTTCGGCGCGCGAACCCGGCAGGATAGCGAGGCAATCGCAGCCTCGTTGTCGCTGCGTAGCTACGCGCCGACGCGATCGGACAATGTCCATGTCTATGAAGAGTCCGCCACGCATGAAAGCGAGCGTTCCGGTTCTGTTTTCATCAATGCTGGCAAGCCTCCTGCCCTCGATATCGATTACCTGAACTTCTCCCCTCGATTGAGCAAACTTCCCAACATACACCCTGAAACCTACGACCGGATGAACCGCAAACGGCGGCTGGATCTGTGGTTGGATGTGAGTCCGGAGCAAGTTGATCTGTTGTTGGTAGCCGCTTTCAATGCGGAGCGCGCAGGAGACGCTGAGAACCCTGAACCGCCTGACATCTGGATTACCGACAAGACCGTGCAGTCGCTTGGGCTGTTTCAGACCTTGCGTAGAGGTTATGGATGCAAGGCTGCGGATTTCGCCGTGTTTATCGACAAGATGTCGCTTTATGGGCGCGGACAGGCCCCATCCCAGTTTGATGAGATATTCAATAACGTCCTGGGAAACTACCGTGAGCCATTGGTTATCGATGGCGGCGATTTTCCCTTGCTGCTGGCGCCAGGTGTATCGGAACTCACGGTCAACCGAATCTGCAGCGCGTTGAAAATCGACCTGCAAACCTACCAGTATCTGGCGCAGGCGATTGCCCGTGCCCATGGCCTGACCAACAAGCTACAGCGCAGCCCCGAAATTCTATCGGCGTTTTACCGACTGGTGAAACTGCCACGTCTGTTGAACATGACCCCGGTTGAAGGTTTGTCGATGCTCACGGTGCTGGGCGGGGAAGCGTGGGTCAACGGTCTGGCGGGTATACCGGCAATCAGGAAAAACCGCGAGACCAGAAACACAGTACCTGATGTGCTCGATCTTGTTTCGGCACTGGTCTCATGTCGCTACTGGTGCCAGACGCGCAACCTGCCGGTGCCGTGGATGCTGCAACAAGTGACGGCTCCAGAGGTCAGCAATGAGGCATCCGAGCCTGAGCAGCGTTTGTTCGGTTTGATCCATGACTTGCTGGACAAGGCACTGCTGACCAACGCCTCCTTCCTGAGGGATGGCGTGAGAGAGTTGCCTGGCAGGGACTGGAGAGAATTGATGCCTTCACTGACAGACCCACAGGGCCTGGTGAAGTCTTACGATGGCTGCGAGGCCGAGTACCTGATGTTCGCCAGGCAGGAGCTCGACAAGGCGGTGGAAGAAGGATTGAACGAGGACAGCAGCGTGCGTGCTCCGATCGTCGAGATCATGCTGACTGTTCTGTTGCAGGCGCGTGACGCGCAGCTGTCGATCGCTGGCAAGTGTCTGGCGCAATACACCGAATTGGATGCGGAGCGGTCGCTGCGGGTTTTGAGCTGGGCGAATTCTACCGTTTATAAGTTGTTGACAAGTATTGTCGAACACATGGCCGAGGAGTGGATGCTGCCACTGCCATTGCGCAGCGAACCTCTCGATCCGCTCTTCAAGTTGTTGGCTGAAGTGCGTCGGCGCAGCGCCATTGTGAGCGAACTTGACCTGAGTCTCGAAACACTCAGCGAGCTGCTCGATTACGGCATCAACGTGTGGTGGAAGCAAGTCGATCGCCACGCCGTCGTCATGTCCACGGTGTATTACCTGTCAGTTTTGGCCCACGCCTTCGAGATCAGCGAACCGCCACATACGGATTTGCTTGACTATCTGCGGCAGGTCAACGAATTGGGTGATCCCGACAAGTTGTCCGAGGACGCTCTGCGTCTGGCGCAACAAGCGTCAGTAGTGTGGCTGGCACGGTTATTTGACTGGAGCGAGCAGGAAGTGCACGAGTGTGTCGGGCGAATCGATCCGATACACAGGCTTTTGAAGAACCTTGAACAACTGGATCTGTTGGTCCGGGTTCGCGAACTGGCCAGACATACCGGGATGGATGCACTGACTGTTTTCCTGCTGGGTACGCTGCCCAGGACCGTCGATGGGGCTACGGACAAAGCTGTTTACAAGGATGTTGCCGAACGCGCCTTGTTGAGTCTGACGGAAACGGCGCCAGCGATTCGCCCGTCCGACGAGCTGCGTGCGCCGCTCGTCAACATGCAGATCGTGCCGGACAAGACCACGGTGGTCGCCGGCAGCTCCGACACGATCGTGATCACTATTACCCTGACTGATCAGAACGGCGAGCCGCTCAGCGGAGTGGCCATTCATGGACAGGCCAGCCTTGGCACGGTGGTCACGTCGGTAACTGATCCGGACGGGGTGGCCCAGGCAATATATACGCCAGGCAAAGCCATGGGGACGGAGCGGCTGTTGTTCTGGGTGCAGCTGTTTTCACCGCAGGAAGCGGATCCCGTCCAGTTGACCGATGACGTCGCCACTCTGGTTTTCCCGCCGCCGTTAATGTCCAAAGTGCCGGTAACCCGGGTCGCTGCGGGGCAGACTGTCGAGCTGTCCGCCGTACTTGAGGATGCATTCAAAAATCGGGGCAAGAGCAGGCCGGTGCAGTGGACCGTACAGGCCTATGGCGAAAATTCCTCGCGCAAGGTCGAGGCGGTGATCAAGGCGGCCAGGCTCACCACTCAGGACGGCTTCGCCCGGGCCTTCGTCTCCAGCGTTTCGGGAGGAAAGTTCAGGTTTACCGTGACCTCTACCTCGATGCCTGACGGGGACAGCGTGGACTTCGACTGGATTGAATTTGTACCTGCCGTCCGTCCTCGCTAAACACGATGTCCGCGCAGCCCGTATGACTGGAGCAAGGATCATGAGCCAAAGCATCATCGACGACCTGAACAACCAATATCGCATTGCGCTCACGGAATTCTGCGTGAGCTACTTCGCTGATAAAACACGTCACCGGTATCACAACATCAAAAAACCTGAGCATCTTGATGAATTGCTGCGTCTGGACACGCAGGACAGTCCCAAGGTGCCCAGCGCACGTGGCGCCGAGGGGATCAGCTGTGCGCAGAAGTTCGTCCACGCCGCCTATCAGCGGCTTGAGCCGGGCTATGTGACAGCTCGGTTTCCTCAAGACGATCTCAAGCGCTGGGAGCTTTACAGAAGCTATTCGGACTGGTCGGCATTGCAGATGCTTTTGATCTATCCGGAAAACTACATGACACCGTTCGTGCGGCCGGGCATGACGCAGTTGTTCCTGACGCTGATGACCGATCTGAATCAGACACGGCTCAGTACCGATTCGGTGTCGGTTGCCGTTCGCAACTATCTGAAAGCCTTTGAAGGGTTCTGCAATCTGGAAGTCATCAGTGCTTTCCTGCACGGCGACTCGGCTGTGAAGGGACGCTATTTCTTTATCGGTCGTGAGCGAGTGGCGCCTTACCGATACTTCTGGCGCGAGGCGCAAATCGAACTGACGCCGAGCTGTGCTGCAATCAGTCCGGCGGCATGGGGGCCATGGGCACCCATTGATGTCGGGGTTACCGGAACGGTACTGGATATGCGTCCGGTGTTCTGGAATGGTCGGCCTTGTCTGGTCTGGGCTGAACTTGCAGACGAGCTTGGGAAGGACCAGGAAGGATATGTTCCCTACAAGTTGAGCATCAACCTTGCTTTCAGGTCTCAGAATGGCGACTGGTCGCCTACAACGAATCTGCAAAACATATCCTATCCAGATACGCCTCCTGCTCTTGGCAGTCGCTTGATCGCCACGGTTCAGGTCAGCAAAAGTCATCCCAACGGCTGTCTGGGCGTATTGTTCTTCAACGGTGCCAAGGCAGCGACTCCAGTGTTGCTCGATGCGCTGTTTCGCCCTGTTGCCTGGTATGAGGGCGGCTGGCTGGAAATTCTGGCGGAACGTTTCGACAGCGTCCTGACCGTCCAGCATTCGTTGACTGAGCAAAGCTTGCCGAAGGTTGAAGCCTCGGACGAAGTGAAGGGGACGCTGACTGAGTTCTATGGATTGCACGCCATCCTGCTCACCCACTCCACGGGAGACAAGCTGATTGTTCAGGGCTTTTGCAAAACGAACAGCCAGGGGAGCGCGGCGAACGTCAATTTTGATTTGACACTGACCAACCCTGGGTCAGGCCAAGACCCAGAAATAATTACCGGCTCATTCCCGGGGCTGGGCGGATGGCAGACTGTATCGTTGACTTACACGCGTGCGGCCGGTGGATTTCTCACACCCCTCACTTTCACCTTCGGCGCCAGCGACTCCTCTACAGGTTACGGTAGAAAAAAATTCGTGTTGACCATGACGGGCATCGCGCGCTTCGACCCTGCTGTGCTGGAAAAGAACCGAAACGACGCGGCGCAGTTTTTGGCATTCAACAAGCCGGACACTTTGGCGCGGGTGCGCCTGAACTCGTTGTTCGCCCCGCATCTGGCCGCCCTTGCCAACTTTTCGCTGGATGCCTTGTTCGATTGGACGACGCAGTTCCTGGTTGAACCGGCTTCCGAAGCCGGAGAGGTCAATGAGCCAAACGGTGCATTCGACGGGGCCAACGGCTTGTATTTTTGGGAGCTGTTTTTTTATTTGCATCATCTGGTGGCCGCCCGCCTTCGCGAAGAGAACCGTTATCGCGAGTCCGATCTTTGGTTACGCAGGGTGTTCGACCCGCAAGCCATTGCTGACCCATCGACGACGAAGAGTTCTCCCGCCAAACCGGACTACTGGCGATGCCGCCCGCTGGTGCAGAAAGGCAATGTCGGCCATGAGTGCCTTACAGAGGACGACCCATACGCAGTTGCGTACTCGAACCCGCGACATTTCAGGATTCTGACCTTCATCGAATTCGTCAAGAACCTGATCGAAGAAGGTGACTGGTATTACCGCCAACAGACGCGGGACAGTTTGGTGCTCGCCAAAGAGTGTTATCTGCAGGCCCAAGAGCTAATGGGCGACCCGCCTTCAGCGCGTTCGGTGACGGACTGGCAACCGGTATCGCTCGGGGCGCTACTTGAAAACAGCAGGACACGCCCGGGGCTGGAGGCATTTGAACGTGCTCTGATTTATTCCCTGGCAGACGTACCTCCTTCTGCCCGTTTCAAACCATCGATGGGCATGCTTGCGAGCGGGCCGTTCAAGTTCCCGACCAATGACCGCTTGACGGCGCTGTTCCAACTGCCGCAGCGTCGTCTAAACAACTTGCGCAATTGGTTGAGCATTGATGGCAAGGATCTTTACCTGCCGCTGTATGAACAACCGGGTGATCCTGCGCAACTGTTACGTGATCTGGCTGCTGGACCCAACGCCGGCCCCAGACCAATGGGCGGGGGGGCAGTCGTCAATGCCTATAACTGGCGAGTGACATTCGAGTTCGCGCTGCGCTCCGTGCAGATGTTGAAGGAGTTCGGCGACCGGGTGCTGCGCTTTCTGGAACAGCGCGATACAGCACAACAGGTTGAGATACAGCAACGGCATTTGGTTGAGCAAGGCGAATGGACAAAGGCCATTCAGGAAAAGTCCATCGCTCAAATGGAAGCGACGCTGGTAGCGTTGCAGCAAAGTCGCGAGGCGGTGCAGCAACGTTACGATGGTTTGTCCGAGTGGTTCACTGAAAATGTAAGTGCTGAAGAGTACCGGATCATGGATGACATTCTCGCCGCCAAACAACTCAATCAGGCGTCGACGGCCATGGAGGTCACCGCAGCGGCAATGGCCCTCGTACCCAAAATCGCTGGTATGTCCTTCGGCAATATGTTTCCTGAAACTGTGGGCCATGCCGTTGCCCGTGGTATGCAAATTGCGTCCATGGGCAAGTCGGCAGACGCGGAAAAGAGAGCAGTGGCTGAAGGCTATCGTCTGCGTCGCCGCGAATGGGGAATGCAGCGCAACCTCGCGCTCGCTGAACTGTCGGCGCTTGACGAGCAGATCAAGGCGCAGGAAATTGCAGTGGAAGCGGCCCGGGCCAGCGAGCAACTGGTATTGCAGACAAATCGCCAAGCGTTGGCGCTTTACGACTTCTTGCAGAAACGCAGCACTCACAGCCAGTTGTACGACTGGTTGCTGGCACAGCTCAAGGCGCTGTATTACCAGGCTTATGATGCCACGCGCAGCCTGTGCCTCAGTGTGCTGGCATCGCGCGCTGCGCAAACCGGCGATTACGACTCGCGGCCGGCTTTGCCTCAGCCATGGTCGGAGAAACATCATGGTCTGGCGGCTGCCGAGCACCTCAATAACTTTCTGATGAACATCGAGCGCGATCACCTGCAGAGCTATGAGCGGCGTATCGAGCGAATCAAGATCATTTCCTTGCGCCAGCTCTTTGATGATGACGTCGAACCTCAGCTCGATGCACCCACCTGGGCCAAGGCGTTGCAAAAGTTGCAGACCACCGGCCGGCTGGCATTCGAAGTGACAGAGTTGAATCTTAACCGCGGCAGTCCCGGTGAATATTGCCGTCTGATTCAATCGGTTGAAGTGGACCTCCCGGTACTGCTTGCGCCGTATGAGTGTGCTGTCGCCACTGTGAGGCAGAACGGCAGTCGAACCGTCATCAGCCCATCGCCGCGAGTGGTGGACTTTCTACACGGAACCAATGACCAGAATCCACCTGCAGGCATGGTGGTCAATGTGCGCCCAGGACAACAGATCGGAATTTCCGAGGGCGTCAGGGATGATGGACGCGTGGCGGATGAGCAGGACGCGGGCTTGCTTCGCACCTTTGCATGTACGGGAGTCGTTTCATCGTGGTCCATCGAATTTCCGTGGTGGAGCCTGGCCGCGCAGGCTGCTCTGCTCGCGTCCATCACCGACATCATCATCACCATACGTTATACGGCCAAGGCCGGTGAGGCGCCGTTCCGGCTGGCCGTGGAAAATCTGGTAACAGAAGCGATGCAGACCGCCAGTAAGCGCAAGGCCAAACGGAGTCAGCGTCATGTCTGATTACGACGTCAGGGCATTACGGAATCTGCTGCGCAATGGTGATTTTTCCCTGGGGCTCGAAAGCTGGACAAGAGGACCGGTCAAACCGTCGAACCTTATAACGAAGGCTTTTGAATGTGCAAACGGCGACGAGATACGCGTGCTTTCCGCTTCCGACGGCGCATCCGTTTCTCAACGGATGACGTTATCCAAGAGTGCCGGAATCGACGTCAGGTATGTCTTGAGCTGTCTCAATGTGATGAATCACAGTGAGGACGGCCGCTTGATACTCAGCGTGGAAGGATCCCCCGAAAAGCAGGAAATTGCTTTGCTGGCGGGGCCACTTCGTGATCGGCAGGCCGACCTTGTGGACGAGAACAATGGTCTGGCCCCGATATTCGAACCGCGCGCATACGAAGTGGATGTGACATTGCCCCTTGAGGACAAAAACATACTTCGAGTCGAAGTCATCAGTCCGGGCAACGAAGAAGGTGACTTTACCTCGTCGCTGCTTATCACCGGGCTTGACCTGCAGTTGCATTTGCCGGCGACGCAGGTACAAACATTTGAGCTGGATGGGAAACAGTTTCCACTCCAGCGGGCTGTGCCGCTGTGCTTTGGAGCCCTCGGCGAGCTTTCGCACCGATTCAGATGTGTGCACGCGCAGGATGATGCCTGGCGAGGGACGCAGGCTTCCTTGACTATCGAAAATAATCCTCAGGGCGCAATTGTCGCCGATCCAGACTGTGGCAGGGACAAACCGCTGGATGACTTTTGGCGTTTCGATTGCCCGGAGATCGACGGCGACCGCCCCTATCTTTTCACTCTGCGCTTAGCGAACGAGTTCAACGCCCCCGTGCTGGACATTTCCGTCTCGCTGGGTGATCACCGTTTGAAGTTTCTCCAGTTCGAAAACGCAGCGCATTACGTGGTTCTCGAGCATGGCCAAACGATAAGGGTTGGCGTCCGTGTGGGCTCGTATTACACCCAAAAGGCACTGCAAGGGAAAAAGGTCAGCTGGAAGATAACAGGTACGCGCGCCAAGCCTGCGCCGAAGAGGAACAGGCAGACAACGACGACCGACCGTGAGGGCTGGGCATGGTTTGAACATGTACCGGTTGCAGCCGGCGTTGTGCGCATCGAAACCTCTGTCGAAAGTCTCTATTACCTCGGCGGTGTAGTAACTCACGTCTTTGAGGTCAAGGTATTGGCGACCGACCCGCTGAAGGAGCTTTGCACGCTGGATGTGCAGGGGAGTAGCGCAGCCCTGGGAGCAGAAGGGATACCCCAACCGCGGGACAGTGTACGACTTGCGGATCCGCTTCCCTGAGATTCTCTGGGACACCGATGTGAGGCTGCACTGGATTGGTGAACCTGCCGATAAATTGGGTGTTACCGTTTCGCCACCGCTCGAAACAGCCGCTCGTGTAGGTCCGGATGGAATACTTGAATATCGTCTGGATAACGAGGACAGACAGGATGGCCGGTTTTCGCTGCAACTGAGCTCTGCGCATCTGTTGGAAAGCTCGCCTGCCAAACCCATGTCGCTGGCGCGCAATGACGTTATACCTGGTGAGGTGCGAGGGCCTGACAGAACTTGCGTGGTAGGTGAAAACGAAAGTGCACGGATGTGGGTGCAGGTATTGCACAAGACGGCATCAGGACCAAGTGGCCCGGTAGAGGGAGCGCTGGTTTTCTGGAAAAAGCCGGATGGGAGCGTGACGAGGACCCTGACAGGCACCGGTGGTTGGGCCAGTCATAGCCATCAGCCTGGAGGCGCGGGAGACCATCGTGTAACTGCCACCATCAAGGCTCACGAAGAAGCCGAGCCGAGCGAGATGGAATTTGTCGTGAAGGCGATTGCCACCAGCATCTGGAAGGCGCATGTGACATTAACCATGGACGGCGAAGCAATCGATCTCCAGACCATAGGATTGGTTTGCCGGCATGGACAGACACATGTGCTGAAGGTCAGTCCAGTTGCTGGCAGCCCATGGATCGGCAGCAAACGCATCAGTCTGGATTGGCGAGAGGGCGATCCACTGATTGGTCTGAACCCGGCTGATCTCGGCGTTTCTTTCCTGCTGGGGGCTGATGGATTGACATGGACCCTGTCCTCCAGCGCCGCCGAAAGTCTGAGCAGATCCTTTGAGTTGCGTTTGCGAGCCGACGACGTTGCAGACGATCGCGAGTTGTGCGGGCGTTTCATCAATCAGGACCTGACCCGAGAGCTTGGCGTCAGACTGGATCGCGTCTCGGCAGCACTTGACGGGCAGAAACTCTATCCCTGCCTCGGTGCGGATCATCGGTTTACCGTCTGGCTCAATGAGCTAAGTCCGCTGGTGGGCCTGTCAGCAAAGCTGGACTGGTCGGGAACGCCTGACGGCGATTTGGATGCGACCGTGAGTCCGCCCTTGACGCAATCGCAACCGCTGGGTGCAGAGGGCGCCATCTGGGAGCTTGGCTTCAGCGGCAGCAAGACGGCAGGCGACTTTGCGCTCGCTGCAAATCTGCCTCAATTGGCATTCGTCGCCCCCGTCACTCCCATGGTTCTGGCAAATAATGCCCTGAGTTTCAATTACATAGTGGAATCACCGGTGGACCCGGTAGTGGATCTGGATCGAGCCTGGACGTGGGCTAATGTGGTATCGCGTTTTACCGGGAAGGCGGCTGCCAATGTGCCGGTGTCATGGCGCTCTGGCGGTGACCCCGTAGCGGTCAACACCGACAGCGAAGGAAACTCCGGTTTTGCCGTTCTGCCAGTGAGCGCCGGCGTGCATACGGTGCGGGCGACTTTGCTCAGCCCCTACGACAGTTCCACCGAGGAGCGAAACGCCACATTCACGCCGCTGGCAGAAGATCTGTGGCCGCGGGTCAAGGTCAGCTTCGATGGCCAGACCAGTCAGGTTTGGGGCAGCGCCACGGGGTTTCCCCGCCGCAATGGCATTCACAGTATCGTGGCGTTTTTCCCGGAGGAGTTCGAGGGACAAACCGTACGTCTGGGTCATATCGGCACTGCACCATCAACCCTGGGCAATAGCTATGAGCCAGAGCTGGGCGTGGCGCAGGTCGTCACCAACGCAATGGCGAGGTTTGAGTTGCGCGCGGGAAATCTAACGGACGGCAGTTTTGCGTTGCGATTCTCCGCCGAGCGGCTGGCAAGGCTGTCGCCGACCAATGCGATGTCGCAGGGTACAGGTTCGCGGGTGATGAAAATCAGCTCGTCGGCCACCAAGGCCGGTGCGCAGCTTCTTTGGTGCGATGTCTTCGAGGAGGCCATCCAGGTCGTATCATCCATCAGTGGAAAACCGATGTCAGGAGTCTTGGTAACGTTCACGCACCCTGACCTGGGTGTTCTGGATGCCGAGACCGATTTTTACGGAAGGGCGTCGGTACGCTTTGTTCCTACAACTCCAGGTAACAGTCAAGTCATCGCAACGGTTGGCGATACTGTCAATTCGGCTTCGATTGCAATGGGTCTTTTCCTCGCGCAACCGAGGCGGATCGCCGAGCTTTATGAGTCGTCCGACTCACGCCAGCCTGCCGACGAAGCTCAAGCGCAGGCGAAGGCCAAAGTAACTTCTACGCTCACCGGATTACCTTTGGCAGGAGTGACCGTGACGTGGGAGTTTGCCGGGTACGTCGTGAGTTCGGTGACCGATTCCGCGGGTATCGCAGATTGGACTCACAAGGTTTTGAATGAAGGGGATGGTGCTCTAACGGCAACGGTTGAAGGGGGGCTTGGCGGTTGGGATATGGCTGTATTGGCTTATAGCGGGCAACTGCCGATTATTGAATCGCTCAATTGCGACAGGACCATGATCTATCGCGCAGATGAGGTGAACGCCTGGGCAGTCGTCAATATCCACTCCGGAGGCACACCCGCAACAAACCTGCCAGTCAACTGGCGATACGCCGGTAAATCGCTGCCCACATCGATTTCCGACGAGTACGGGATTGCTCAAGCAACATTTCTGGCTGCTGAAGTCGGGGAGTTTGAACTGGAGGCTTCACTGAATCTGGCCACAGGTTCGGTAACACGGAAGATCAACGTGCTTGCTCGGCCGAGCGTTATCTTGCGTTTGATTAATGCGTCACCGCTCATTGGTCAAGTGGGCAAGCCCGTGACAATCAAGGTTCAGGTCGTAACTATTCTGAGCGAGCCAGTCGTGGGCATGAGCGTGTTCTGGACCGTTAAGGGTGTGCCGTTGAGAGGAACTCCCAGCGATGAGAAGGGATGGTCAAAAGTGGTTTATGAACCCACGGCAACGGGCTCTGTCGATGTCAAGGCAATAGTGAACAATCCTGTGGGAGCAGCTGAAAACTCGCTGACTCTGGTCGTGATCTGAATGTGCCGTCGGATTAGAACGTGGCGGATTTTTTCCACTGAAAATAGCGCTTCACCAGTGCGGCTCCCAATCCTGCGGGGCGGACGTCCACCACATTAACTCCATGAGCACTCAGCCGCTCATGGAGTTCCGAACGCTCATTAAGGAAGTTGACGGTGCCGCAGTAGGCCAATGCCTCGGGCAGCGTTTGCACCGCGGTCTGACGCATCGCATCCAGCGCTTCTTCGCGCAGACTCGCCACCAGCACTCGGTGTGCTGCGCTCAGGCGCTTGACCGCGCCCAGCAGTTCATCATCTTCATCGCGCAAATTGGTCACCAGCACCACCAGCGCCCGGCGCTTCTGCCGAGCCAGCAACTGGTTGGCAGCAGCCTGAAAATCAGCAGGACGCTGCGTACTCTCGAGGTCATAAATCGCATTGAGCAGCACATTCAGTTGACCGCTGCCTTTGACCGGCGCCACGTAGCGCGGTTGATCGCAGGCAAACGTACTCAACCCCACCGCATCGCCCTGACGCAACGCCACATAGGCGAGCAACAGACAGGCATTGAGCGCGTGGTCGAAGTGCGACAACTCACCATCCTGACTGCGCATTTGCCTTCCGCAATCGAGCAGAAGAATGATCTGTTGATCGCGTTCATCTTCGTACTCGCGCGCAATCGGCGTGCGTTGGCGGGCGGTGGCTTTCCAGTCGATCTGGCGCAGGCTGTCGCCCTCGCGAAATTCGCGCAACTGATGGAATTCCATGCCCTGACCACGACGTTGCCGTTGGCGTATACCGAGCTGGCTGAGCCAGTTGTCGACGGCGCGCAACTCACCTCCGTACAGTCGGGCGTAGTCCGGGTAGACGCGGGTCTGATCGGCGATCTTCAGCAGGCGCTTGCCTGACCACAATCCCAGCGGGCTCGGCAGGTTGGCTTCGCAGTGTTCGAAGCTGAAATGCCCGCGCCTGGTTGGGCGCAAGCGGTAACTGATGTGGCTGATTTGGCCGGTTCGAAGCTCGACGTTCAGTGGCAAATGTTCAAATGCGAGACCGTCAGGAATGTGGTCGAAAAGGTCAATGTCCAGTGGCTCGGCGAAGTCATGGCTGATTTCCAGTTTCACCTCTGCCCAGCGTCCCAGAGCCAGGCTGCCGGGCATCTGCCGCTTGATGCGTGGCGAGGGCAGGCGCCTGAGGCGCACAGCGTCGATAACCGCCAGGGCCAACAGCGCGAGCAGCAGCCCCCAGTTGATCGAAATCAGGCTGGACGGGAGGTCGATCTGCAAGGCCTGCAAAGTGCCGAGCACAATGCTGGAAACCAGCAGCAGAGCCAGCCAGATCAGCAGCAGGCGCGCGGGTTTCACAGGCGCGGCGCCGGCACTTGATCGAGCATTTGCTGCAGCACCTGATCGACCTGCAACCCTTCGATATCCAGCTCCGGAGCGATGCGCACGCGATGGCGCAGCACGGCCAGCGCGCAGCCTTTGATGTCATCCGGGATTACAAACTCGCCGCCGCGCAACAAGGCGCGGGCACGGGCGCAACGCACCAGTGCAATCGAGGCGCGCGGCCCGGCGCCGAGGGTGAGGCCCGGCCAGCTGCGCGTGCTGCGCGCCAGGCGCACGGCGTAATCGAGCACCTGATCATCCAGCGGCAGATCGCTGGCAATACGCTGCAACGCCTGCACGTCTTTGGCTTGCAACACTGTGCGTAGCGGTTGCACATCGAGCATGTCGGCGCGGGTCGAACGACAGACCTGACGGACCATGTTCAGCTCCTGATCGGCGTCGGGATAATCCATGCGCACCTTGAGCATGAAACGGTCGAGCTCGGCTTCCGGCAGCGGATAGGTGCCTTCCTGTTCGATCGGGTTCTGCGTCGCCAAAACCATGAACGGTTGCGCGATGGGCAGGGGGCGACCTTCGAGTGTCACCTGGCGTTCCTGCATGGCTTCGAGCAATGCCGCCTGGGTTTTTGCCGGGGCGCGGTTGATCTCGTCCGCCAGCAGCAGGTTGGTGAACAGCGGGCCTTTGCGCAGCTTGAACTGCTCGGTCTGCAGGTCATACACGGCGTGGCCGGTAACGTCGCTGGGCATCAGATCCGGGGTGAACTGGATGCGCGCGAACTCGCCGCCGAAGCATCGCGCCAGTGCCCGCACCAGCAAGGTCTTGCCCAGACCGGGCACGCCTTCGAGCAGCACGTGGCCGCCGGCGATCAGCGCGGTCAGGACATCGTCGACCACCGCATCCTGGCCGATCAGCGCCTTGTTCAATTCATTGCGCACTGCCTGCGCCAACTGGCTGGCGCGCTGGCGCTGCTGGGCAGCGTGAGTCACGCTGCCGGGCTCGATCTGTTCAGTCATAACGCGTTCCTCAAGGTTTGCAGATGAGCGACCTGGCGGCTGAATTCGGCGCTGGACAAACGCTGCTTCGGACGTGGGCTCAGGGCCTGGCTGATGGCGCGGGTGGGTTGCCGGGTCAGGCGCGATAACGCCAGCCATTGCTCGGCCACATTCAATTGATCGAAACCGGGATGGCGGCGGCGGGCGCTGCGCAGGATGTCTTGTTGCAAGGCTTGCAGCAGCGCCTGCTGGCCGTTGTGGCGCAGCAGGAAGTCGGCACTGGCACGCAGATGCTCCAGCAGTTGGCGGCGACCTGCTGGCGCCGGCATTTGCACCGGGCCGTGACGCACGCCGGCCTGCCACAACCACAGGCCGATCAAGGCGAGCAGGGCGACGATGGCCTGCGGGAAGTAGCGCCAGAGCAAGGTCCACAAGCCATCGTGCGCCGTGTTGTAAATCAGCGTGACGTCGGTGTCGGCGCTCAGGTACCAGAGCAGCCAGGCGTTGTCGTACTTGCCGATAGCGCCGGTTTTCCATAACTCGGCATCGGTGACCACGGTGATCGTGCCGAGGCCGTACACCCGTTGCATCATGTGCGTGGCCTTGGCGCTGTTGGCCCAGGCTTGCGCGACATTGTTCGGGTCGTCGAGGTGGAAGTCGGTGTCGAAACCGGCGTAGGCCGGCGCGTCTTCGTCTTCCAGATAGAGCTTGGTGAGTTTCGGGTAGCGGTCCTTTTCCACTGCTTGCGGAGCATCTTTCAGATCCTTGCTCAGCGATTGCTGCAGTTGCACCCGGTCGAGCAGCAGATCATTACTTTGCCGGGTTTGCGCATCCCACAGCGATTCCGCGACAAATACCAAGCGTCCGCCGGCGCGAGTCCAGTTCAGCACCTGATCGACTTCACGCGGCGTCATCCGCGCGCGCTCGCCGAACAACAACAAGGTGTGGCTGTGCGGATCGATCTGCGGCAGTACCGCCAGGGTCTCGGCGTGACTGACCGCGAGGCCGCGCTCGCGCAGGAACATTTCCGCCGCCAGATAAGGATTGGCTTGCGCGGCAGGCGAGGGGCCGTGATCGACGGTTTCCTGATAGGGCCGGGCCTTGAGGTAGAGGAACAGGCTCAAGCCGCCCAGCAGCACAAGCGCCAGCGCAGCCAACGACCAGCCGATGCGCCGGTTCAATGCCCGGATCCTTTGCCGAACAATTCACGCCAGCCGTTGCACAGCTCTGCTTGCAGGTGCGCAGCTGGAAGTCGGTGCCCGTAGGCCATGTTCTGCCAGTGAACAGTGAGGTTGCGGCTGTAGGCGAGCAGGTCCGGGCGTTGTAATTGCTCAATGCGTTTGAGGATCTGGCTCTCGGTGTCGGCGGCTTTCAGCGTCAGGTCAAAATCATGCAGCAGACGGCTGAGCAGGCCGCGATAGAGCAGGCCCAGCGCGGCGCGAGGTTCGCTCAGCCACAATTGTTCGGCGCTGCTGGCAATGTCATCCGGCAGGGTTTCACGGCTCAGATCGAGGCCGAAGACTTGTGGCGACGTCGGCGGTTTGCTGCGCGCAGGCAGGTTCGGGCGGCGGCTGACGAAAGCCCGGAGGAATTCGCGATAACGCCAGGCCAGCCAGCCCAGCGCCGCGATCAGCGCGCCCCACAGCAGCACCTCAATCACGCCGGCGAGGGTATCGAGGTGCCGACCATCGAGCCAGCCGAGCAGGGTTTTCAGCCACTGCGGTGCCTCACCCGCTTGCGCGTCTTTGGCCGGACTTGCCGGGTCGTCGCCAAAGCGGTAGCGGGTGACGCTTTCCTTGTTCTTGAACGGCGGTTGTTCGAGCAGCGACTGAATACTGTCGCGCGAGGCCTGACTGGTCAGCGGCTGATTCAACAACCGAGGAGCATCCGGCGCATCGCTGGCCCATACCGGTTGCAGGTTCGGCAGCAACAGGCACGCGGCCAGCAACACACCGAGCACGCCGTTGTTCAAGCGCTGGCGCAAACGGCGGAAGACCAACTCGATGTCCCAGGCTTCCAGTTGTGTGCGGCGGTTCAGGTAGAGGCTGAAGCCGCAGGCAACATAAACCGGCTCCCAGACCACCAGGATCAGCGCATAAAAAGCGTTGGTCAGGTGCTCCAGCCAGCGCCAGTCCTGATCGGCGGCGAGCAACAGTGATTGCCAGTCCCAGTCGGTCTCGATCTGCTGCGGCAAGAGCATGTAGAACAGCAGCATCAAGCCGATCCACAGTGCTGTCTCCAGATGCACGCCGATAATCGTCAGCCATTGCGCGGCGCCGCCGTTGCGTTGCAGCAGCACCTGCAGACGTTGTTGTCGGGCCTCGCCGTCGAGGCCTTCGAGTTGCGTCACCGGCAGTACAAAGCTGCGACTCAGGCTCAGTCGTCGCCAGGTCAGACTCGCCAGCACTTGCGGCCTGAGCAGGCGCGGCCATTCACGCAGGGCTTGCTTGAGCGTCGGGGTTTCGCCGAACAGCGCTTTGGAGAGGATGTACAACGGCAGGCGTTCGAAGGCCGGTTTCAGCCACCAGAAAATGAACACCGCCAACGACGGCGAATCCCACAGCAACAGGCTGAGGACGGCGAACAGCGGCAGGGTGACGATCGCCCAACTGGTCATCAACAACCGCCGATGCTGCTGGCTCATCAGTACGCCCAGGTCCATGGCTTCCCAGGTCGTGCGCGGGCGGATCACTACGCTGGCGTCACTCAGGCGCATGGCGGGTCCTTCCGGCAAACAGCAGATACACCGCGACGGCCAGCCACAGCGCGGTGCCGACGGCGTATTTGGTCAGCGGCGTGACACTGGTTTTCGACGACCAGTAAGCCTCGATAAAAGCGGCGATCAGCAGGAACAGCATGACCCCGCACACCAGCAACACGCTCTTGCGCGCAGCCAGCCGGAGTGCCTCGCCGCGTGTCAGGCAGCCCGGTGCAATCAGCGCCCAGCCCAATTTGAGGCCCGCCGCTCCGGCGAGGGCAATCGCCGTTAGTTCGAATGCGCCGTGACCGATGACGAACGACCAGAAGGTCTGGCCAAAACCGATTTCGCTGAGATGCCCCGCCACCGCGCCGATGATCATGCCGTTGTAAAGCAGGAAAAATGCACTGCCCACACCCATCAGCAAACCGCTGGCGAACATCTGGAAGGCGATGCCTGTGTTGTGCATCACGTAATAGCCGAACATTACCCAGTCTTCGCTGGCCGCTCGCTCGGCCGAGCGTCCGAGGTGGCCGGCGACGGGGTCGTACATGCCTTGCATCTCGCGCACCTGTTCGGCCGGAATCAGGTTGTAGATCAGTTCCGGGTTCAGATAAACCAGCACGCCGAAACCGATCAGACTGCCGAAGAACAACAGGCTGGCGGCCGCAACAAAGCGCCACTGTTCGCGCACCAGTCGCGGGAAGTCGGCGAGGATAAAGCTGATGATGAGCGCCCCGAGGCGACTGCGATGCCGATAGAGCTGTTGATGGCCGCGCAGCACTTGCTGCTGTAATGAATCGATCAGAAAACTGCTGTAGCCACGCGCCTGGGCCAGAGCCAGATGTTGGCAGAGACGTCGATAGGCCTTGGGAAAATCGCTGACTTGCGCCGTATCCTTGCCGTGTTCGAGGCGTTCAAGCGCCACGGCGAAACGCTCCCATTCGGCCTTGTGGCGACTTTCGAACAGGCTCTGCTTCATGGGGTCGGCCCCAACAGGCCGCGCGCGATGCCATTGAGTTCAGACACGGCTTTGGGCGCAGAGATGTGCAGCGGCTGCGCCAGCAATGCCGCCAGCTCGTTGACCCGTGCGGGAGAGAGTTCGGCCTGACGCTCGGCGAAACCGAGTACCGCGCGTTGTTCGCTCAAGGTCAGTGGAACGGGGCAGCGACGAGGTTCGGCATCAGGTAATTGCGGTCGGCTCAGCGGCCGCTCGCTGTATACCACCAAGGTGCCGGCGGCAATGTCGCCGAGGCGTTTGAAGGTCGGGTGTTGCAGGCAACTGAGCGCTCCGAGGAAATAGCCTAAGGGCAGCAAATCGACAAAACGCAGCAGGTTGCGCAATAGCGAGGCCGACCAACCGATCGGCGTGCCGTCATCGTGTACCACGCGCAAACCCAGCCATTGCTTGCCCGGCGAGCGGCCCTGACGCAGCACCTCGAACAACACCATGTACCACCAGCTGATGGCAAACAGCAGCAAGGAACCGAGGCCCATGCCGAGCTTGCCGAGAAATGCCAGCGCGATGAACAGCACGCCGAGGATCAAGCCGCGAATGCCCAGATCGATGGCAAACGCCACGGCGCGCACCATCAGCCCAGCGGGACGCAACGGCAGGTCGATGCCTTCTGGCGTTTCGACCTGATGGCGCGTATCCAGCGGTGCTTTCCTTCGCGGTGCTGTGGGCTCGAGCATGGGCTACCTGATGTTCGCCTGTTCGGGGTGCAAGTGCGCCTGATGCTAGCAGCCTCTCGGGTGTGGGAGCGAGCCTGCTCGCGAATGCGGCGGATCAGTCAGTCCATTTGCAACTGACAGAAACCTTTCGCGAGCAGGCTCGCACACAGGGAAAATACGATTCACCTGTAGGAATATGGAGAAATTGTTGTTCGCGGGCTACGAGACTGGCCGTGGCAACCTTGGAGCGCCTAGACTTCGCCGATCTTCTGTTCAGGATTCGCCCGTGACTTCAATCTTCTGGTACGACTACGAAACCACTGGCATCAATCCGCGCAACGACCGACCGCTGCAAGTGGCCGGGATTCGCACCGACCATGCGCTCAACGAAATCGACGAGCCGGTCAATCTCTATTGCCAGCCCAGCGAAGACATCCTGCCACACCCGGCGGCGTGCGCGATCACTGGTATCACCCCCGGTCAGCTCGCTGAAAAAGGCCTGAGCGAAGCCGATTTCATGACTCGCGTGCATGCGCAACTGGCCACACCGGGGACCTGTGGCGCCGGTTACAACACCTTGCGTTTCGACGACGAGATGACCCGCTACAGCCTGTATCGCAATTTCTTCGACCCCTATGCCCGTGAATGGCAGGGTGGCAACAGTCGCTGGGATCTGATTGATGTGGTGCGCGCCGCTTACGCATTGCGCCCGGACGGTCTGGTCTGGCCGACCGATGATGAAGGCCGCGTGACCCTCAAGCTCGAACGCCTCACGGCGGCCAACAATATCGATCACGGGCACGCTCACGAGGCGCTGTCGGATGTGCGCGCCACCATCGCGTTGGCGCGGCTGATTCGCGAGAAACAACCCAAGCTCTACGAGTGGCTGTTCCAGTTGCGCAGCAAACAAAAGGTGATGGATCAGATCCGCCTGTTGCAGCCACTGGTGCATGTGTCCGGGCGTTTCTCGGCGGCGCGCAGTTATGTCGGCGTGGTGCTGCCGCTGGCCTGGCACCCGAAGAATCGCAACGCCCTGATCGTCTGTGATCTGCATCTTGATCCGCAGGGGTTGCTGGACCTCGATGCGCAAGCCTTGCGTCAGCGTCTTTATACCCGTCGCGATGAGTTGGCCGAAGGTGAGTTACCGGTACCGCTCAAGCTGATTCATATCAATCGTTGCCCGGTTGTAGCGCCGCTGGCGGTATTGCGCGCGCAAGACCAGCAGCGCCTTGGGCTGGACATGGCGCTTTATCAGGAGCGGGCTGTGCGACTAACTGACGCACAACAAGTCTGGAAAGATAAAGTCGCGGCGATTTATGCCAGCGAAGATTTCACTCCCAGCGAAGATCCCGAGCAGCAGTTGTACGATGGATTTATCGGTGATCGTGATCGTCGTTTATGCGAACAAGTTCGAACGGCCGACCCTGCGCAATTGGCGCAAGAGCAGTGGCCTTTCGATGATGAACGTTTGCCTGAATTACTTTTTCGATATCGAGCACGCAACTTTCCGGACACCCTGGATGTGGCCGAGCAAGAGCGCTGGAAATTATTTTGTCAGCAGCGCCTTACGCAACCCGAGGCAGGTGCGCCGAATACCGTGCAGTCATTTATCGAGGCCGCCGAGCAATGGTCGCTTAGTGCGTCACCGATGCAGCGAGAGGTGCTCAATGACTGGCAGAATTATGTCCAGGCATTACGCAAACGTTTGAATCTGTGAAATCGAACATGCCCGGACAATAAATTACGGGCATAAAAAAACGCCAGCGCTAGCTGGCGTTCTTTTGTTCGCGGATCGCTCTGCGAAGGCGTTGCGGCTTAGCCCAGCAGGGTAGCCCAGCCTTCAACCACGTCGCCGCCCCACTTGGCTTTCCACTCTTTCAGAGTCTTGTGGTTGCCACCTTTGGTTTCGATGACTTCACCGTTGTGCGGGTTTTTGTATTGCTTAACTTTGCGTGCACGCTTGGTGCCGGTAGTTTTTACTGCGCCGCCACGTGGAGCCTTGGATTTGGCTTCTGGATCCAGCAGCGCGATGATGTCACGCAGCGACTTGGAGTATTCACCCATCAGCGTGCGCAGTTTGCCTTCGAATTCCAGTTCGGCTTGCAGTTTGTCGTCTTCGGACAGGTTCTTCAGACGGGCTTGCAGCTCTTTGATGGCTTCTTCGGTGGCGCGATATTCGTTGATCAAGGACATGAGTACTACCTTTTGTAGAATGCTGAATGACAGGGGACAGTGCCGCAATAATAGTCAGGCTGTTTCATCAAGTAAACATTTAGATCGGCTTTTTATTTAAATGAGTTACAGGAATTAGCCGCGATTTGAATGTTCAGTTAAATAATGTGATGCAGTCAGCACAGATATTTACAGTTGTCTGACAAAAGCCCCGCTAAAGCGTCACGGTCTTGACGGAAGAGCTGCGTCAGAAAGCCGTTTCGCCATGCTTTGTCCCACCCGGCGCGTATGCGTACTGCAGTTTTCCTGCGCAGTCGCTAGAATGGCGGCCTTTGTGAAGTTCTGGAGTTTCCCCCTCATGCGCACTTTTCGGCTGGTGATCTCTTGCCCGGACCGCGTTGGCATCGTTGCCAAAGTCAGTAATTTTCTGGCCTCTCATAATGGCTGGATCACCGAAGCGAGCCACCACTCTGACAATCAAGTGGGCTGGTTCTTCATGCGTCACGAAATCCGTGCCGATTCCCTGCCGTTCGGTATTGAAGAGTTGCGCGAGAAGTTCGCGCCGATCGCCGAAGAGTTCTCGATGGACTGGCGCATCACCGACACCGAGCAGAAAAAACGCGTGGTGCTGATGGCCAGCCGCGAATCCCACTGCCTGGCCGACCTGCTGCACCGCTGGCACAGCGATGAACTGGATTGCGAAATCGCCTGCGTGATCTCCAACCATGACGACCTGCGCAGCATGGTCGAGTGGCACGGCATCCCGTACTACCACGTGCCGGTCAATCCGCAGGACAAGCAGCCGGCATTCGACGAAGTGTCGCGCCTGGTCAAACAGCACGACGCCGAAGTGGTGGTGCTGGCGCGCTACATGCAGATCCTGCCGCCGGACATGTGCCGCGAATACGCGCACAAAGTCATCAACATCCACCACAGCTTCCTGCCATCGTTCGTCGGCGCCAAGCCGTATCACCAGGCGTCCCTGCGTGGTGTGAAACTGATCGGCGCAACCTGCCATTACGTGACCGAAGAGCTGGACGCCGGCCCGATCATCGAGCAGGACGTGGTGCGTGTCAGCCACAGCGACAGCATCGAAGACATGGTGCGTTTCGGCCGTGACGTCGAGAAGATGGTGCTGGCCCGCGGCCTGCGTTATCACCTGGAAGACCGCGTGCTGGTGCACGGCAACAAGACGGTTGTGTTCTGATCGAGCACGCCACGCTTGAAAAACCAGGGGCCTGGGCGTTGAATCGCTCAGGCCCTTGTCATTTGAGCCCGAGGAAAAGCCATGAGCGATCCACTGGACAAAGCCACTTCCAAAGCCCCCGCCACCCTTGGTGAAGGTTGCCTGAGTCGTTACGACCCGGATGACATGAGCCCGGACGACGGCACCGAATTCCCCGGCGCCGCCGAACTTTGGGAGCAACTCCAGCAAGAGCAGGACGAACCTAAGAAGCCTGCCTGACGTTCATCAACTTCTTCAGCAACGGCTTGCCCAGCATCAATACGAACACCGGCCCGCCCACCAGCAGATAGAAGTAATACGTCACCACGCGCCAGATCAGGATCGCCGCCGCTGCGGTGGACTTGCCCACCATGGGTGCGAGCAGCGCGGCGGAGGTCAATTCTGCGGCTCCCGCGCCGCCAGGTAACAGGCTGAATTGACCGGCGCCGAGCGAAAGCATCTGCACCAGAAAACTCCATGCCCACTGCAAATCCGCGCCGAGCCCGCGCAAGGCCAGATACAGCACGCTGTAGCGCAGCAGCCAGTGCACGCAGGTCAGAGCAAAAACCTGAACCAGCGTTTGCCAGGGCAGTTTCAAGGTATCAGTAAATGCCGCGAGGAAGTGCAGCAACTTGCGCGCCCAGCGACGGCGAGTGCGTGCCGTAATGTTCATCCCCGCCAACAGCCGCCCGCTCAGGCGAATCAACGCTCGGTGATAACGCGCGATCAACACGCAACTGAACAAACCGCCAAACAGCGAAACGGCGCTGACGGTCAGCAGCCACTCGAGACGATCGCTCAGGTGCTGGAACAGCGCGTAAATCAGAATCCCGCTCAGGGCGCAGAGAAAGAACAGCAGATCGCTGAGCTGATCCATGGCAAACACCGCGCTGCCCCGCGCCGGACGCACGCCGCAACGGGCGAGCAGGGCCATGATCGTCAGCGGCCCGCCGCTGCCACCCGGCGTGGCGCAGTACGCGAACTCGGCGGCCATCACCACGCCAAGGCTTTTCAATGGCGCGACTTTTTCACGTTGGTCGCCGAGCAACAAACGCAGGCGCAACGTATTGATGCCCCAGCACAGCAGAATCATGCCGAACATGATCAACAGCCAGTGCAGCGGAAAACTGCGCAGGCGCGCCCAGGTTTCGCCGCCGCCGAGCAGCACCGGAATCAGCACCGCCGCGAGCAGGCCGATCAGCAACAACAGGCTGCGCTTCATGCTGCGCGTTCCAGTTGTCCGCGCTGTCGGGCCAGCCAGTCGATTTTGGTCAGCGGCACGCGTCCCTCCGCCAGCAGGCGTTGCAGCGTGTGCAACCAGTAATCGCGAGAAAAACGGTGACGCATGTCCACCGGATGCAGCCCCAGGCGAATCACCGATCCCTCGCGCCAGCGCTGTTCGCGCTGGTCGCTGAGGATTTTCGACAAGCCGCGCCGCCAGGCACTGCGCGCACTCCACACCAGCCCGGGTGCAGCGATGGCGCTGAAGTCGGGCAAGCGATAAAGATGCTGCGGATCGCTGGTGTAGCTGAGCGGCAATTCGCGCAAGGCTTGGCGGGTGCCGTCGCTCATCAGCCAGGCCGGGGCGACGAAGCCATTCACCGGCCAGTCGTAGCGCTGAAACATCTCCAGACCCGCGTGCAGGCGGGCCAGGGCTGCTTCGCGGGACAAGCGATAGAACTCGCCTTCATGGGTGTAGACCCGGCGCATGAACCAGTCGCGCGGGGTGTTCGGCAGGGGCTCCTGATCGTCATGGTAGTAGCCGTGCAGCGCCAGTTCGTCGCCTCGGGCGACACGGGCATCGAGCACTCGGCGAAACGCTGGGTTGGCATCGAGCGAATCGTGGCGATGGAAGTCCGGAACCACCAGCCAGGTCATCGGCACCTTGCCCAAGGCATCGACAGCCTCGACGAAGGGCTGGTAGTCCGCCCAGGTCGAGGGCGCCACGTCGTGCAATACCAGGCACACCGCTTTCATGTTCTCAACCATTGGCCACCCGTGGCAGCGTATGGCCGAGCACCGCGTGATAGTGGCTGAGCAGACTGTCGACCACGGTGTCCCAGGCGTAATGCCGTTCGACGTGCTGGCGCGCCTGGCGGCCGAGCCGATCGCAGCCGCGACTGAACAGCTCACGCACGGCGTTAGCCATGGCCTGTGGATTGTTCGGCGCGCAGAGCAGACCGCAGGATTCGTTGACGATTTCTTCAAACGCCCCGGCCGCCACCGCCACCACGGGAATGCCGCAGGCCATGGCCTCAAGGATGACCAGCCCGAAAGTTTCCTGGTCACCGGCATGCAGCAGCGCATCGGCGCTGGCCATCAGCCGCGCGACTTTCGGCGCCGGGCAGAATTCGTCGATAACGCTGACGTTGTCCGGCACCGCCGCAGGCATCGACGAGCCGACCAACAACAAGTGATAACGCGGACCAAGGCGCTGCATGCACTTGAGCAGCACCGGCAGGTTTTTCTCCTTGGAACCGCGCCCGGCAAAGATCAGCAGGCGCGTGTCTTCGGCAATGCCCAGCTCAGCCCGCAAGCCAGGATCGCGGGCGTCGGGATGGAAAGTGTGCAGATCCACGCCCAGCGGTTGCACATGGACATTGCGCACGCCAAGCCCGATGAGCTTGTCGGCCATGACCTGGCTTGGCGCGAGCACACGATCGAAATTGCCGTACAGACGAGTCACGTAAGCCTCGACATTCGGCGTGACCCAATGGCCCATGCGATTGCCCGCCAGCAGCGGCAGATCCGAGTGATAAAAGCCGATCACCGGCACATCCAGCTGCCGCCGCGCATCCAGCGCTGCCCATGCGGTGAGGTAGGGATCGCCGACTTCGATCAGATCCGGCTGCAGATCCTGCAAGACGTTTCGCCATGGCGCCAGGCGCAGGGGGAAGCGATAACCTTTGCCGAAGGGCAGGGCGGGCGCCGGAACCGTGAAAATGCCGTCATGTTCACCCAGTCTCGCGCCGGGGATCAGCAGGCTGTGGCGAATGGCATTGCGCTCGCCAAGGCGACGGTGTTTGGCATCCAGATAAGTCCGCACGCCTCCGCTGGCCGGGGCGTAGAACATGGTGATGTCGGCGATATGCACGATGAGCAACCCTCCGCTGTGTCGTTCTCCCTTGATTGACCTTTATCCAGAATAGATGTTCGGTCGGGATTGCGCGGTGGGGTGTCAGTCGGGTTTCGTTGAAAGGTAGATATTCGCGAGCAGGCTCGCTCCCACAATGGAATGCATTTTCCCTGTGGGAGCGAGCCTGCTCGCGAAGTGGCCAGTCGCCGCAGCTTAAATCCTGAAGCTGCCCACCAGTTGCTTGAGACGCGAAGCCTGCTGCTCCAGATCCGAGCACGCGCGCAAGGTCGCTTGCAGGTTCTCTACTCCCTCCTGGTTCAGCGTGTTGATCTCGGTGATATCGACATTGATCGACTCAACCACCGCAGTCTGCTCCTCGGTCGCGGTCGCCACCGACTGGTTCATCCCATCAATCTCGCCAATGCGCAGGGTCACGCTGTTCAGGCGTTCGCCGGCAAGGTTGGCGATCTCGACGCTGTCCTGGCTGTGGCGCTGGCTGTCGCTCATGGTGCTCACCGATTCCCGGGCGCCGACTTGCAGCTCCTCGATCATGGTCTGCACCTGCTGTGCCGATTCCTGCGTGCGGTGCGCCAGGTTGCGCACTTCGTCGGCCACCACGGCGAAACCACGACCGGCCTCACCGGCGCGCGCCGCTTCGATCGCTGCGTTCAGCGCCAACAGGTTGGTCTGCTGGGAAATGCTGGTGATCACTTCGAGAATCTGGCCGATATTGACGGTCTTGCTGTTCAGCGACTCGATGTTGGTGCTCGACGCGCTGAGCATGCTCGACAGTTGGTTCATCGCCTTGATGCTGCGCTCGACCACTTGCTGGCCATCCTCGGCCAGACCACGGGCGTCGCTGGCCTGATTCGACGCTTGCGCAGCATTGCGGGCGATTTCCTGGGCGGCGGCGCCGAGCTGATTGATCGCGGCGGCAACACTGCTGGTGCGCGAAGCTTGCTGGTCAGAGTTGTACATCGACGAGTTTGACGCTGCGACCACGCGCAGGGCGACCTCGTTGACCTGGCCGGTGGCCGAGGACACTTCGCGGATCGAACCGTGAATGCGCTCGACGAAGCGGTTGAACGCGGTGCCAAGGATGCCGAATTCATCGTTATTGACGATGTTCAGGCGTTTGGTCAGGTCGCCCTCACCGTCGGCGATGTCTTCCATC
Source organism: Pseudomonas iranensis (assembly GCF_014268585.2). Lineage (NCBI taxonomy): Bacteria > Pseudomonadati > Pseudomonadota > Gammaproteobacteria > Pseudomonadales > Pseudomonadaceae > Pseudomonas > Pseudomonas iranensis. The sequence goes on along the minus strand of NZ_CP077092.1, from coordinate 4,914,647 downwards.
GCGCGGTTCATCACGTGCAGCGGCTGGATCAGCAGGCGGATCAGCATGCCGAGCAGGGCGATGATGATTGCCACGGCAATAATGGTTGCGATTACCGCTGAGGTACGGAATTCGCTGAGCATCGAGTAGGCCTGATCCTTGTCGATCGACAGGCCGATGTACCAGTTCACCGACGGCAGCCCCTTGATCGGGGCGAAGGTGACGATGCGGGTTTTGCCGTCGACGCTCACTTCGCTGAAATCGCTGCTGATGCGCGGCGTGTCCTGCGGGTAGGCTTCTTGCAGCGATTTCATCACCAAAGCCTTGTCCGGGTGGACGAGGATCTTGCCGTCGGCGCTGATCAGAAACGCATAGCCCATGCCGTCGAAATCCCGTGCGGCGAGGGTGTCGACCAGCGATTGCAGGCTCAGGTCGCCGCCGACCACGCCGACGCTCTGCCCGGCCTTTTTCGACGCGGTGGCGATGGAAATGATCAACTGGCCGGTGGCCGCATCGATGTAGGGTTCGGTCAGGGTCGAGGTGCTGCTGCTTTCGGCACCTTTATACCAAGGGCGTACGCGCGGATCGAAACCGTCCGGCATCTTCACGTCCGGGCGGATGGTGAAATGCCCGGTGGCATCGCCCAGATAGGTGGCCATGAACGTCGAGGTCAGGCTTTTCTGTTCCAGCAGGCTGGCGACCGTGGCAGGTTCCGGGTTGATGGCGATGTTCTGCGCGGCGTTCTCGATCAGCAGGATGCGCCCGCTGAGCCAGGTCTGGATGTTGCCGGCGGTGACCTCGCCCATTTCGTTGAGGTAGTTGTTCAGATCATCGCGGATCGCATTGCGCTGCAGCCAGTCGTTGTACAACGTGAACGAGGCGAAGGCGGCAATGACGATGAGAGCGGCGGCAAGCAAAATCTTATGGCTGAAGCGCAGGTTTTTGTTCATGGCTTGGGGTTCCGCTAAGGTCTTAATGTCCTGGGCATGCTTTGATAGAGGCGCGCACTATGGGCAAGGTTGAAAAACTGATATTTCCGGCTCTCCTTAGGGAAATGTGCGACCCGATTTTCTGACGGGTCTGTCCACTTTATGTATCGGCCATGTGTCATCAAAGATTAACCATTGGGTGAGAAAATGCCTGACTCCTCGCAACTCGTTATCGGCGCTGGTCCGGCCGCGCAACCCATCGCTCAGGCCATGCGCCTGGCCAACCGCCACGGGCTGATCGCCGGCGCCACCGGCACCGGTAAGACCGTGACCTTGCAGCGTCTGGCCGAAGCCTTCAGCGATGCCGGTGTGGCGGTGTTCGCCGCCGACATCAAGGGCGACCTCTGCGGGCTCGGCGCCGCTGGCAACCCGCAGGGCAAAGTGGCCGAGCGCATCGCTGGCATGCCTTGGCTCGGTCATACGCCGCAGGCTTACCCGGTGACGCTGTGGGACATCCACGGTGAATCCGGTCACCCGCTGCGCACCACGTTGAGCGAAATGGGTCCGCTACTGATCGGCAGCCTGCTCGAGCTGACCGACAGTCAGCAGTCGGCGCTGTACGCGGCGTTCAAGGTGGCGGATCGCGAAGGGCTGTTGCTGCTGGATCTCAAGGATCTGAAAGCGCTGCTCAGTCACCTCAAGGACAATCCACAGTTGCTCGGCGAAGACGCCGCGCTGATGACCACCGGCTCCAGCCAGGCACTGCTGCGCCGTTTGGCGACGCTGGAACAGCAGGGCGCCGAAGCCCTGTTCGGCGAGCCGGCGCTGCAACTCGAAGACATCCTGCAACCGGGCGCCGATGGCCGGGGACGCATCCACCTGCTCGACGCCAGCCGTCTGGTGCACGAGGCGCCGAAGGTTTACGCAACGTTCCTGCTGTGGCTGCTGGCCGAGTTGTTCGAGCAACTGCCCGAGCGCGGCGATGCTGACAAGCCGCTGCTGGCGCTGTTCTTCGATGAGGCGCACTTGTTGTTCGGCGACACGCCCAAGGCTTTGCAGGAACGCCTGGAGCAAGTGGTGCGCTTGATTCGTTCCAAAGGCGTTGGCGTGTACTTCGTCACTCAGTCGCCGGCGGATCTGCCGGATGACGTGCTGGCGCAGTTGGGCTTGCGTATTCAACACGGCCTGCGTGCGTTCACCGCCAAAGAGCAGAAGTCCCTGCGTGCGGTTGCGGATGGCTTTCGGCCGAATCCGGCGTTCGACAGTCTGTCGGTGCTGACTGAGTTAGGTATTGGTGAGGCGCTGGTCGGCACGCTGACCGAGAAGGGCACCCCGGAAATGGTCCAGCGCGTGCTGGTGGCACCGCCGCAATCGCGGATCGGCCCGCTGACCGAAACCGAGCGCACCGTGCTGATCGCCGGCTCACCGTTCAAGGGCCGTTATGACAAGCCGATCGATCGCGAGTCGGCCTATGAGATCTTGATGGGCCGCAAAGGGCTGGCGCCCGAGGCTGAAACACCAGCGGGCAAAGCGGCGGCCGAAGAGCCGAGCCTGGCTGACCGCGCGGGAGAATTCCTCGGCACGGCGGCAGGGCAGGCGCTGAAATCAGCGATGCGCCAGGCGGCCAATAACCTTGGCAAGCAGTTGGTGCGCGGGTTGATGGGCTCTCTGCTCGGAGGCAGCAAGCGCCGCTGATCTCAGGCGAATCGGAGATCCAAACTGTGGGAGCGAGCCTGCTCGCGAAAGCGCTGTGTCATTCAACATCAATGTCGTCTGACACGGCCTCTTCGCGAGCAGGCTCGCTCCCACAAGGGGAATGGTGTGCACGGTCAGGTTTTGCTTTTGGCATGCGCCGCCAACCGCTCCAGCGCCGCGCGCAATCCCGGATCGCTGATCCCGTCGGCCGTCGACTGAATCGTCTCCGCCGCACTGCTGGACAAATCCATGGTGTGTCCAACCGCCCGGTGCTGGATGATCGGCGGGCGCACGCTGAATTTGATCCGCGTCAGGTTGGCGAACTCTTCGAACAATTGCAGTTGTCGTTGCAGACGTTTTTGCTGATAGCGCAGGCGCGTTGCCCAATGGCCGTCAGTGACCACCAGCGACAGCTCGCCTTCGCGCCACTTGGCTACCCGGCAATGCTCGCGGGCGGCCGGTTGCAGCTGGCTTTCGAGCAGGCGCTGCAAATGCTCCAGACGCTGGGCATGGCCGAGGATGGCTTTCAGCGGTTTGGCTTCGCGTAACAGAACGGCGGGTGCTCTGGCCGTGAGAGGGCGAAACGCCATGATCGAACACCTGAAGGAACAGAGGCGCCATGGTAGCAGAAAGCTGCGGAACCTCTGGGCCATTGCTTTTGTCCCTGATTTGCTCATTAAATCAACGCCTGACTTCTTTCCCCCGACGGGTTGAAGTTGAGCAAAACGCCCCTATTTTAAGTGAGCCCCGTCAAAGCGCAGTGCCAGCATCGTGGAACATCGCCACTTTCCTCACCACCGTTTCCGGGTAGAATGCTCGTTCGCATGCGGCCATGAGGGCTGCACGGGCGACTCACGGGGCCGCCCTCCATCCCTTTAGTGTGGAAGATCCTGCCGATATGTTTGCGCCTTTGTTAAAGAAACTTTTTGGAAGCAAGAACGAGCGTGAAGTCAAACGCATGCTCAAGACGGTGCAGCTCGTCAATGCCTTCGAAGAGCAAATGGTGGCCCTTTCGGACGATCAATTGCGCGCCAAGACCGCCGAGTTCAAGGCCCGTATCGCCAAAGGGGAAACCCTCGACAAGCTGTTGCCGGAAGCCTTCGCCGTCGCCCGCGAGGCCGGCAAGCGTGTGATGGGCATGCGCCACTTCGACGTGCAACTCGTCGGCGGCATGACTCTGCACGAAGGCAAGATTGCCGAAATGCGCACCGGTGAGGGCAAGACCCTCGTGGCCACCCTGGGTGTTTACCTCAACGCACTGTCCGGCAAGGGCGTGCACGTTGTGACCGTGAACGACTACCTGGCCCGCCGTGACGCCAACTGGATGCGCCCGCTGTATGAGTTCCTCGGCCTGACCGTCGGCGTCGTGACGCCGTTCCAGCCGCCGGAAGAGAAGCGCGCCGCCTACGCCGCCGACATCACCTACGGCACCAACAACGAATTCGGTTTCGACTACCTGCGCGACAACATGGCGTTCAGCATGGATGAAAAATTCCAGCGCGAACTCAATTTTGCCGTGATCGACGAAGTCGACTCCATCCTCATCGACGAAGCGCGTACTCCGCTGATCATTTCCGGTCAGGCCGAGGACAGCTCCAAGCTGTACATGGAGATCAACAAACTGATCCCGCAGCTGGAATTGCACGTCGAGGAAGTCGAAGGCCAGGTCACCAAGGCCGGCCACTACACCGTTGACGAAAAGACCCGTCAGGTCGAACTCAACGAAGCTGGTCACCAGTTCATCGAAGAAATGCTCACCCGCGTCGGCCTGCTGGCCGAAGGCGAGAGCCTGTACTCGGCGCACAACCTTGGCCTGCTGACCCACGTCTATGCCGGTCTGCGTGCGCACAAGCTGTTCAACCGCAACATCGAATACATCGTCCAGGACGGTCAGGTCGTGCTGGTCGACGAACACACCGGTCGTACCATGCCGGGTCGTCGTCTGTCCGAAGGCCTGCACCAGGCTATCGAAGCCAAGGAAGGTCTGAACATTCAGGCCGAGAGCCAGACCCTGGCCTCGACCACCTTCCAGAACTACTTCCGTCTGTACACCAAGCTGTCCGGCATGACCGGTACCGCCGACACCGAAGCGTTCGAATTCCACCAGATCTATGGTCTGGAAGTCATGGTCATCCCGCCGAACAAGCCGTTGGCGCGTAAAGACTACAACGACCTGGTGTTCCTCACCGCCGAAGAGAAATACGCGGCGATCGTGGCCGACATCAAGGAAAGCATGGCCGCCGGTCGTCCGGTGCTGGTGGGTACCGCGACCATCGAGACCTCCGAGCACATGTCCGAATTGCTCGTCAAAGAAGGCATCGAACACAAGGTTCTCAACGCCAAGTTCCACGAAAAAGAAGCTGAAATCATCGCGCAGGCCGGTCGTCCGGGTGCGCTGACCATCGCCACCAACATGGCCGGTCGTGGTACCGACATCCTGTTGGGCGGCAACTGGGAAGTGGAAGTCGCTTCGCTGGAGAACCCGACCCCTGAGCAGATCGCCCAGATCAAGGCCGACTGGCAGAAGCGTCACCAGCAAGTGCTGGAGTCCGGCGGCTTGCAGGTGATCGCTTCCGAGCGGCATGAATCGCGCCGTATCGACAACCAGCTGCGTGGCCGTGCCGGCCGTCAGGGCGATGCCGGTTCGAGCCGCTTCTACCTGTCGCTGGAAGACAGCCTGATGCGCATTTTCGCCTCTGACCGGGTGAAGAACTTCATGAAGGCTCTGGGCATGCAGCCGGGCGAAGCGATCGAACACCGCATGGTGACCAACGCAATCGAGAAGGCGCAGCGCAAGGTTGAAGGCCGCAACTTCGACATCCGCAAGCAACTGCTCGAGTTCGACGACGTCAACAACGAGCAGCGTAAAGTGATCTATCACATGCGTAACACGTTGCTGGCCGCTGACAACATCGGCGAAACCATCGCCGACTTCCGTCAGGACGTGCTCAACGCTACCGTCAGCGCCCACATTCCGCCGCAATCGCTGCCAGAGCAGTGGGACGTCGCCGGTCTGGAAGCGTCGATCGAAAGCGATTTCGGCGTGAAACTGCCGATCCAGCAATGGCTCGACGAAGACGATCACCTGTACGAAGAAACCCTGCGCGAGAAGCTCATGACCGAGCTGATGGCGGCTTACAACGAGAAAGAAGATCAGGCCGGTGCCGAGGCGCTGCGCTCGTTCGAGAAGCAGATCGTCCTGCGCGTACTCGACGACCTGTGGAAAGACCACCTGTCGACCATGGATCACCTGCGTCACGGCATTCACCTGCGTGGCTATGCGCAGAAGAACCCGAAGCAGGAATACAAGCGCGAGTCGTTCACGCTGTTCTCCGAGCTGCTCGATTCGATCAAGCGCGACTCGATCCGCGTGCTCTCGCACGTTCAGGTTCGCCGCGAAGATCCGGAAGCCGAAGAGCAACGCCTGCGTCAGGAAGCCGAAGCACTGGCGGCGCGCATGCAGTTCGAACATGCCGAAGCGCCTGGGCTGGATCAGCCGGAAGCGTTGGGTGAAGAGGTCGATGTGGCACTGGCCACCGCCGCTGCCCCGGTGCGCAACGAGCAGAAGCTGGGCCGCAACGAACTGTGCTACTGCGGTTCGGGCAAGAAATACAAGCATTGCCACGGGCAGATCCAGTAAAACCCGTTTCAATCGCTGAACACCCCGCGCCGCGACCGGCTCCTGCCGTCGCGGCGTTTTGCCATTTATCCCACCGTCCTTTTCCGTGACGGTGCTGACATCATTGAGTAAGGAGCGCATTCATGGCTGTTGGTCTTGGTCCTTTGCCAACGTTGCACCCGGTTGCCGGTTTTGAACTCGGTATCGCCTCGGCCGGCATCAAGCGCCCGGGGCGCAAGGATGTAGTGGTGATGCGCTGTGCTGAAGGTTCGACCGTGGCTGGCGTGTTCACCCTGAACGCGTTCTGCGCCGCGCCGGTGATCCTGGCGAAAAAGCGCGTGCACAATGCCGTGCGGTACTTGCTGACCAACACCGGCAATGCCAACGCCGGCACCGGCGAGCCTGGCTTGGCGGCTGCCGAGCGCACCACCGCTAAATTGGCCGAGCTGACCGGCGTCGATGCCAGCCAGATTCTGCCGTACTCCACCGGTGTGATCGGCGAGCCGCTGCCGGTCGAAAAAATCGAAGGCGCACTGCAAGCCGCGCTGGACGACCTGTCGGAGAACAACTGGGAAGCCGCCGCCACTGGCATCATGACCACCGACACCCTGCCCAAGGGCGCCAGCCGCCAGTTCGAGCATGACGGCGTGACCATCACTGTCACCGGCATCAGCAAAGGCGCCGGCATGATTCGCCCGAACATGGCGACCATGCTGGGTTACATCGCCACCGACGCCAAAGTCTCCCGCGAGGTGCTGCACAACCTGATGCTCGACGGCGCCAACAAGTCGTTCAACCGCATCACCATCGACGGCGACACCTCGACCAACGATTGCTGCATGCTGATCGCCACTGGCAAGGCCGCGCTGCCTGAGATCACCCGCGCTGAAGGCGAGCTGTTCGCCAAGCTGAAACAGGCGGTATTCGAAGTGTGCATGGACGTCGCCCAGGCCATCGTGCGTGACGGCGAAGGCGCGACCAAGTTCGTCACCGTTGAAGTGAACGGCGGCGGCAACCACCAGGAATGCCTGGACGTCGGTTACACCGTGGCCCACTCGCCGCTGATCAAGACCGCGCTGTTCGCCTCTGACCCGAACTGGGGCCGTATCCTCGCTGCCGTGGGTCGTGCCGGCGTGCCGGATCTGGACGTGAGCAAGATCGACGTGTTCCTCGGCGACGTGTGCATCGCCAGCCGTGGCGCCCGCGCCGCGACCTACACTGAAGCACAGGGCTCGGCGGTGATGCAGCAGGAAGAAATCACCATTCGCATCGAACTGGGGCGCGGCGATTGCAGCGAAACCATCTGGACCACCGACCTGTCGCATGAGTACGTGAAGATCAACGCTGAATACCGTACTTGATTCAAGGTGTGGGAGTGGGCTGCCGGCCTCTTCGCGGGCAAGCCCGCTCCCACAGTGATTGCGGTCGTTCACAAATGCCGTGTACACCACCAAAACCTGTGGGAGCGGGCTTGCCCGCGATGACGGACGACCAGACGCCAGACATTCTGGATTGTTTCCCTGACGAAAAGGCGCCACACCATGTCCCTGCACCTGATCATCGGCGACAAACTGCTTTCCTCCTGGTCCCTGCGTGCGGCACTGGCGCTGGACCTGACCGGCGCACCCTACAGCGAAGAGCTGATCAAGCTCGGCAAGCCCGACACCCGCGCGCAACTGCTCAAGCATTCGCCGACCGGCAAGGTGCCGCTGCTGCAAACCACCCGTGGCACCATCGCCGATTCGCTGGCCATTGCTGAGTACCTCGCCGAACAGTTTCCGTCCGAGCAACTCTGGCCGAGCGATACCTTCGCTCGCGCCCAGGCCCGCTCGGCCTGCGCACAAATGCACAGCGGCTTCTTCGCCATGCGTAACCACATGCCGTTCAACCTCAGCCAGGACGCACCGCTGAACCCGGTGCCGCCAGAAGTGAAGGTCGATATCGAACGCATGCTCGCGCTATGGGCTGAATGCCGCGCGGCAGCCACGGAAGAGGGGCCGTACCTGTTCGGTCGTGTCAGTCTCGCCGATGCCTTCTTCGCGCCGATCGCCGTGCGCTTGCGCACCTATCAGGTGAAGCTGCCAGCGGTCGACGAAGCTTACGTTGAAACCGTCTACCAATGGCCCGCCTTCAAAGCGTGGCAAAAGGCTGGACTGGAGGAATTGAACCCGTGAAACGCGTCCACGTCGCCGCTGCCGTCATCCGTGACGGCGCCGGCAAAATTCTTATCGCCCGCCGTGCCGACACCCAGCATCAGGGCGGCTTGTGGGAGTTTCCCGGTGGAAAGGTCGAGGCTGACGAGTCTGTCGAATCGGCACTGGCTCGCGAGCTGCACGAAGAGCTGGGCATCATCGTTGATGCTGCGCGGCCGCTGATCAAGGTTCGCCACGATTACCCGGACAAACAGGTCTTGCTGGATGTCTGGGAAGTCTCGGCGTTCAGCGGCGAGCCCCACGGCGCGGAAGGTCAGCCACTGGCTTGGGTCACTGCCAGGGAATTGATCGACTATGAGTTTCCGGCAGCCAACCAGCCAATCGTCGCGGCAGCGCGCTTGCCTGCCGAATACTTGATCACTCCGGAAGATCTGGAAGGCCCGGCCTTGTTGCGCGGCATCCAGAAGGCGATCGCCGGCGGCATCAAATTGATCCAGCTGCGCGCACCCAACGGCTACGACCCGAAATACCGTGATCTGGCGGTGGATGCGGTGGGCCTGTGTGCGGGCAAGGCACAGTTGATGATCAAAGGGCCCTTCGAATGGCTCGGCGATTTCCCGTCTGCCGGTTGGCACATCACCGCGGCCCAACTGCGTAAATACGCAGCGGCAGGACGTCCGTTGCCAGCGGAGCGCTGGCTCGCAGCGTCGTGCCATAACGCTGAAGAGCTGGCACTGGCCGCGCAGATGGGCGTCGACTTCGTCACCCTGTCGCCGGTGCAGCCGACTTTGACGCACCCGGATGCACAGCCATTGGGTTGGGAACAGGCTGCGGCACTGATTGAGGGTTTCAGCAAACCGGTGTTTCTGCTCGGTGGAGTAGGGCCGGCGGAGTGCGAGAAAGCCTGGGGTGTTGGGGCTCAGGGTGTGGCGGGGATTCGGGCGTTCTGGCCAGAAGCTTGATTCTCGATTGAGGCTAGCGGCCTCTTCGCGAGCAGGCTCGCTCCCACAGTGGATTGCATTTCTCCAGTCAGAATGCAGGCAAATGTGGGAGCGAGCCTGCTCGCGAAGGCGCCCTGACAGGCGCTACTTTCCTTCAGGTTTCGCCGCCGGCTGCCACAAAATCTCCGCCACCCCCTGCCGCCGCGCAATCAACCGCGCCACAACAAACAGCAAATCCGACAATCGATTGATATACGCCAGGCCAACCCCGGCCAATGGCTCAACCGAGTTCAAATGCTGACACCGCCGCTCGGCACCGCGCGCCAGACTGCGGCAGACATGCGCCTGCGCAATCAACATTGAACCACCCGGCAAGATAAAGTTTTCCAGCGGCCCCAGCTCTTCATTCCACACATCGATCGCCGCTTCCAGCCGCTCGATTTCAGCCTCGTTCAACGCCTGATATTCCGGCATCGCCAGTTCACCGCCGAGGTCGAACAGGCGATGCTGACACGGCGCCAACACGTCGATGATTTCATTCAGCCCTGGATGCACTGCGCGCTCGGCGAGCAAACCGGCGAGCAGCACGCCGACCTGACTGTTCAGCGTATCGACCTCGCCGATCGCCTCGATACGCGGGTGATCCTTGGGAACGCGGCGGCCGTCACCGAGGCCGGTTTCGCCTTTGTCGCCGGTGCGGGTGTAGATCTTCGACAGGCGGAAGCCCATGGGTTACCTCGGTAGTGGATTGGTTTCGGTGGTCAGCGGCGCCGGTTGCGCCAGCGGCAGACGCAGGGTGAAGCAAGTGCCCTGGCCGGGCGCCGACTGCACTTCCATCTGGCCCTTGTGATTGTTGGTGATGATGAAGTACGACACCGACAGGCCCAGGCCGGTGCCTTGGCCGATTTCCTTGGTGGTGAAGAACGGCTCGAAGGTACGCTTGCGCACGTTCTCGCTCATGCCGATGCCGTTGTCTTCGACCTGGATCTCGGCCCACGGCGGATTGAGCCTGGTGCGCAGAATGATCCGGCCCGGCTCGCTGTCGTCTTCACGCTGATGAATCGCCTGCGCGGCGTTTTTCAGCAGATTGAGCAGCACCTGTTCCAGCTCGTTGGCGGTGCCCGGCACCGGACCGAGGGCTGGGTCGAACTGGCGGATGATCGCCTGGCCCTTGAAGTCGAAGCCGATGGCCAGATCGAAGTCGTTACCGGCGATCTCAACGGCTTGATCGATCAGCGCCGGCAGATCGCACGGCGCCATTTGCCGGGTGCTGCGGCGGCTGAAGCTGAGCATGTGCGTGACGATTTTCGCCGCGCGGGCGCCAGCCTGTTGAATGCCGTCGAGCAATTGCGGGACTTCGCGGCCTTGCAGGTAGCGGTTCACCGTGTCCAGTTCGATGCCCAGTTGTTCGGCAGTTTCGATGTTCTTCGGCAGATCCGCCGACAGACGCCGACGAATGTTCTGCACGTTGTGCAGGATCGCGCCAAGCGGGTTGTTGATTTCATGGGCCATGCCGGCCGCAAGGCCACCGACCGAGAGCATCTTCTCCGACTGCACCATCATTTCTTCCAGCGACAGACGCTGGGTGATGTCATCGATACGGATCACCACGCCACGCCCGGCACCGCCCATCAGCGGATAAAACGTCAGTGCATAGTGTTTGGGTTCATCGTCCTTGAACCAGGTCACCCGGTCGACTTTGGCCACGGTGTGCTGTTCGACGGTGGCCTTGAGCTGCGGCAAAAACGGCTTGAGCGGTTCGAAGGCGAGGAAGATCGGTTGGTTCAAAGCCTCATCCAGGCGTGTACCGGAGAGCGCGCTGGCTTCCTGGTTCCACTGGGTGACGTAGAGCTGCTCGTCGAGGGCGATCAGCGCCGAGGGCATCGAGTCGATGATGCTGTTGAGGTAATTCTGGAAGCCGGTGAGCTTCTTTTCGATCTTGCTGCGCACCTGGACTTCCAGTTCCAGTTTGCGGTTGGTGTGGCGGGTTTCCTCGGCCAGCCCCTGCGCCTGATCGTAGGCGGCCTGCGAGTCGTCGCGGGCGCGTTTGAGTTGCTGCTCGCGGGCTTCGATGCGCGAAAGCATGGTGTTGAACGCCTCGGCCAGACTGCCGATTTCGTCATGGTTGCCGCGTGCAGCGCGCAGGGCGTAGTTCTCTTCGCGGGTGACCTGGCGGGACAATTCCTCAAGCTGATGAATCGGCCGGGTAATCAGACGTTTGATCTGCCGGGCAATCACCAGCCACAGCAGTACGCTGAAGATCAGGATGCCGAGGCTGGCGGTCAGGGTACCGGTGTAGAACGCCATCGGCAGCTCGCTGCTGGCGACCAGTAACAGATGTCCCGGCGCGGCACCAGGGCGGGGCAGGGTGATCAGTTGGTTGCTGCGAAACTCGGTGAGTTGCCAGGCTTCGACGTGGCGGTAGCGCTCGGGGAGGCTGAGTTTTTCGCCGCGCTGCACTTGCGCCAGGCGTTCACCCTTGCCGTCATACAGGGCGGCGGCGCGCAGCGGTGAATAACTGTCGAGTTCCTTGAGCAGGCGCTCGGCGCTGCGCGGCGACTCCAGCGCATCACTGACCAGACTCGGATTGGCAATCAACCGGCCGATGGTCTGCAAGGCTTGTGGCGCCATGCTTTCCTGAGAAATGTAATAGGCGGCGCTGATAAAGGTCAGGTTGGCGACCAGCAGAACCGTGGTCAACAACACCAGCAGGGCGGCCAGCAGTTTCTGGCCGACCGGCAGGTTTTCAAGGCGCTGGCGCAATGGCATCGGGTTTATCGCAGCAGGGGAACAAGTGGTCAGCCTAGCGGCTGCTCAGTCACTGGGCAATCCACGCTTGCGCAGATGCGCCACCAAACGTTGCTGCAACTGCTGCAGATGCGGCAGATGCAACTGATGGCGCTCGGCAACTTTGCAGGCGTGGCCCAACAGATAGCTGATCTCGGTGCGGCGCTGGTTGGCGACGTCCTGATACATCGAAGAGTAATTGGCGGCGGTGGCGTGGATCACCCGTTCTACTTCCGCTTGCAGATTGTCCGCCGCAGCCGGCTGGCCGCAATGTTGGAGCAGTTCCGCCAGTTCGGCGCAGAGTGTGGCGACTTCGCAGTGATGCTCGCTCAGCCCGCCGTTGCGGCAATCGTGCAGCACGGTCAGCGGGTTGATCGCGCAGTTCAGCGCCAGTTTGCGCCACAGGCGGGTGAGGATGTCAGCGCTCCATTCATGGGGAATGTTCGCCGCTTGCAGATCGTCCAGCCAGACCGGCGCCAGCGGATTCGCGCCATCGCCCAGCCAGTTGAACCCGTGACCGGCGAACACTACGCGCCAATCGCCATCGCGGAACGCGCCCTCGGTGCTGGACGCGCTGATGCAGCGCGCCTGTGGCACCCCCGCGGCGACGGCGTCCTGACTGCCGAGGCCGTTTTGCAGGAGGATCAGTTCGGCGTCCGGCGCGAGGCGGGAAGCGAGGCGGGCGACGGCCTCTTCGGCGTCATAGGCCTTGCACGCAACCAGCAATCGGCGAATCGGCTCGGGGCTGTCCGGGGTTTCGCCGGGAACTGCATAGGTATGAGCTTGTCCGTTTTCTACCAGGGTCAAGCCGCCAACCGCCGCATAGCTTTGCAAACGCGCCGCATCGCGCAGGATCAGGCGCACCGGCAAGCCGGCGCGAGCCAGACGTGTAGCCCAGAGTGTGCCGAGACTGCCGGCGCCGAGTACGTGCCAGGTGGTCGACATCAGTTTTTTGCTCGATTGCTTGCAGGCATGTGCGGCTCGCCGTATCGGTAGGAAAAGACCCGTTATAATGAGCCCGATTTTAACCGCAAGCCAAGCGCGCTCTATGCACATCGAGCGCGCCTTTTTATTGGAGAGATTACATGCCGTCGTTCGACGTGGTATCCGAACTGGACAAACACGAACTCACCAACGCGGTCGAGAACGCCGTGAAGGAACTCGATCGTCGTTATGACCTGAAAGGCAAGGGCAGCTTCGAGTTCAAGGAAAAGGACCTCACCGTCAGCCTCACCGCCGAAGCCGCTTTCCAGCTCGAAGCGATGATCGAAATCCTCAAGCTGGCGCTGACCAAGCGCAAGATCGACGTGCAGTGCCTCGAGGTCAAGGACGCCTACGCTTCGGGCAAACTGATGAAGCAGGACGCCATCCTCAAGGAAGGCATCGACAAAGAGCTGGCAAAGAAAATCGTCGGCCACATCAAGGAAGCCAAGCTCAAGGTCCAGGCTGCCATTCAGGGCGAGCAGGTGCGTGTCACCGGCAAGAAGCGCGACGACCTGCAGGAAGCCATCGCGGCCCTGCGTGCCAAGGAATTCGGCATGCCGCTGCAGTTCAACAACTTCCGCGACTAAGCTTGGTCTGAAGGCTATGTGGGAGCGAGCCTGCTCGCGAATGCGGTGTTTCATTCAGCGAAAAGTTGACTGACACGCCGCATTCGCGAGCAGGCTCGCTCCCACAGTTGTTTTGAATACACCCCGGGAAGCCGGAAATCAGGAGATAGAACATGGATTTGAATGCGGAAGTGGACCACCTGGTCAAGGCGTCCCAGGCGTGGATCCCGATGATCATGGAATACGGCAGCCGCGTACTGCTGGCAGTGATTACCCTGGCCATCGGCTGGTGGCTGATCAACAAGGTCACGCAGAAACTCGGCGGTCTGCTCGCTCTGCGCAATGCCGACCTCGCGCTGCAAGGCTTTATCAGCAGCCTGGCCAACATCATTCTCAAGGTGTTGCTGATTGTCAGCGTCGCGTCGATGATCGGCGTCGAAACCACCTCGTTCGTCGCGGCCATCGGTGCTGCGGGTCTGGCGATTGGCTTGGCCTTGCAGGGCAGCCTGGCGAACTTCGCTGGCGGCGTGCTGATTCTGCTGTTCCGCCCGTTCCGCATCGGTGACTGGATCGAAGCCCAAGGTGTAGCGGGTACTGTCGACAGCATCCAGATTTTCCACACCGTGCTGCGTACCGGCGACAACAAGACCATCATCCTGCCCAACGGCAACCTGTCGAACGGCATCATCACCAACACCAACCGTCAGCCAACCCGCAAAGTCGTGTTCGATGTGGGCGTGGATTACGAAGCGGATCTGCAGAAGGCCCGTCAGGTATTGATGGATCTGGCCAAGGATCCCCGCGTCATGCAGGACCCGGAGCCACAGGCAGTGATTTCGACATTGGGTGACAGCTCGATCACTGTTTCCCTGCGCGTATGGGTTAAAACTGCGGACTATTGGGATGTGATGTTCATGTTCAATGAACAGGCGCGAGATCGTTTGAAGGCTGCCGGGATTGATATTCCGTTTCCGCAGCGGGTTATACGCGTAGTGCAGGAGTCTGCCACGCAGTAATCGTCTTGGAAGTTGGCTTGGCAGTCAGCAACTAATATAAAACCCGAGCAGTGTGTGCACTCTCGGGTTTTTTATCGGCGCGATGAAACTATGCTGGCTAATAAGTAGCTAGCTAATGTTTGTCTTTTTGGTTAGTTATTCATCCATAAAAAAACCGCCCACCTGATTCAGGCGGGCGGTTTTGTTAGAGCAGAGCTCTACAGTACGTCAGCTTCGCAACCTTATTAGAGGATGCTCAGTGGATATTCAACGATCAAACGCAGGTCGTTGTTATCACCACCGTTGTAAGAAGTGTTGGAGCGATACCAGGCGCTACGCAGGCGGAAAGACAAGTCTTTCGCTGGACCGTTTTGCATAACGTATTTGGATTCGAAGTCCAGTTCGTGCTCTTTGCCCTCTTCAGCGCCGGTGCTGATGTTGTCACCTTTGATGTAACGGGTCATGAAGCTCAGACCAGGTACGCCGAAGGTAGCCATGTTCAGGTCATAACGGCCCTGCCATGAACGCTCGTCTGCACCGTTGAAGTCAGAGTACTGCACGGAGTTGGCGAGGAAGATCGTGCCGCCGCCGTCCACGCCGTACACGTAACCGGTGTCACCGCTGGAGCGCTGGTGGGCGAGGGTGAATTTGTGCGCGCCGATGCTGTAAGCAGCGCTAAGGGACCAGATGCGGTTGTCGATGTCGCCGGACAGGTCTTGACCCTGGCTCTTGCTCTTGTACCCGTTGAAATCGAAGTTCAGCGACTGTTCGTCGTTGATCGGCAGGGTGTAGTTCAGATTGACGTATTGCTTCTTGAAGTGGTCTTCCACGTCGGATGCTGCAACACCGGCGACAAAACTGTCGGTGAACTGATAGGTAGCACCGGCGATGTCAGCGGATTTCAGGCCACCTTCAACGATGGAGTCACGACCCATCTGGCTTTGCGCGCTCAGCGCGGTAAAGCGACCTGCGCTCAGTTCCAGGCCCGGGATCTCTTTGGATACCAGCATGGTGCCGGTAGCGGTCTCAGGCAGCAAGCGGCTGTCGTCGGTGGAAAAAACCGGGCTGGCGACAAACTGGTTACCGTATTTCAGGACAGTGTCGGAAAGACGGAACTTGACTGCTCCACCGCTTTTCGACTGAGTGTCTTCAGCTCTGCCGTCGCTATCGGGAGCGAACAGACCGTTGCCAGTGCGGCCGCGTCCAGTGTCCAGCTTGATGGAGCCAAGACCGAAAGCGTCTACACCTACACCGATGGTGCCTTGGGTGAAGCCGGACTCGTAAATGGCATGCATGCCAATACCGGTTTCTTCACGATAGCCCTGGCGCTCACCCGACGGGCTGCTTTTCAGGTTTTCGTTCTTGAAATCACGGTTCATATACAGCATGCGAGTCTTGACGCTGAAGCTGCTGTCTTCAACAAAACCTTTCGATTCATCCTGAGAAGACGCCATTGCGAACTGCGAGGTGCCTGCTGCAACAGCCAGGGCGATCATGCTCCACTTCATCACGCGCATCGTGATTTGCTCCTTTGGTTTTTAGAAGAGTACTGCCGTCCCACCTGTTTTATTATCTGGGCGGCTCTTTCTTTTTGTGTCGGCGCAAACTTATATCACGCCGACATTGTTGGCGATACTTGCGAAATCAACCTTTCAGCTTCTTTACGGCGTTGTCGCAGAAGGAGCGCTGGATGTCGCAAATCCACAGTACCGATGCAACCGGGCTGACAACTTTATCGCTGTTTCCGGGCCTTTTTGCATCGCTAAAAAAGAGTCCCTGGCAAAACACTTGAATCTCCATCGGGCAACCCTGCCACTGTTTTTATTGGCTTGCGGCGACCACTTCCAGTGGTGCGCTTATAGTCCATACCTTTACGAATGCAACAAGCGTGCACAAACCGCAAAAACGCTGCGGTTATTTTTCTGTGTGCAGCTCTCAGATGTGAAAACCTTGTGAAAACGGGGTCTCGGGGCTGTTTTGTTACGGGCTTGACGACGATCCCCCAATGGTGTTGCAACGCACCAAAGACGCGCAGGACAACCAAAAACGTTACCGGTTCACCCCGCATTGAGTATTTGGCGGATGCCCGACCCACTGAGCGTAGACGTGTTGTGCAGTTTTGGTGCAAAAAAATCACAATCGGGCCCGAGTAAAACTGGCGCCGCCCGATTCGAGGGTCGACAGATCAGGGGTTTTCATGCGGATCTTCACGTCAAGGCTCATGTCCGGGGCTGTATTGGTGCGTCGGCGAGATAAATGTCTTATGTCGGCGCGCTTACTGAATTACTGTCGGAGGGAAGCGTGAAGCCCGCTGCATTCGCAGGTATGCTGCCGTTCTGTCGCTTGGCGCGCTGCTTTCACGGCGCCGCCGCTAAGCTGAGTCATAGGGTCAGCGGGAGTGCTCACAGTGTTTGCTTTGGATTCACGACTTCAACAGGACGCCCTGGTCATCGGCGACTTTCCGTTGTGCCGGCTGTTGCTGTCCAACGACAGCAATTACCCTTGGTTCATCCTGGTACCTCGTCGCGAGGATATAAGCGAGTTGTTTCAGTTGGATGTCGCCGATCAGCAACAGCTATGGCGGGAAACCAACACCCTTGCCGAGTTACTCAAGGATTCGTTCGACGCCGACAAGCTGAACGTGGCAACCCTGGGTAACGTTGTCAGTCAGTTGCACATGCATGTCATTGTGCGTAAACGCGATGACGCCGCCTGGCCGGCGCCGGTCTGGGGCAGGCACCCGGCCAGGCCGTACAGCGCGGAACAGGTGGCAGCCATTCGCGAGCGCTTGCGTCTGGTGCTGACCGAAGAATTCACCTTTGTGGAGGGCTGAGTCATGAGCCTTGAAGAACGCGTTACCGATCTGGAAAGCCGTCTGGCCTTTCAGGATGACACCATTCAGGCTTTGAACGATGTGCTGGTGGCCCAGCAGAGAGTCATCGAGCGCCTGCAATTGCAGATGGAGGCGCTGATCAAGCGTCACGAAGAAATGGTCGGGCAGTTCGGTGCTTTTGAAGAAGATGCGCCACCGCCGCATTATTGAGCCATTCGGCAGGCATAAAAAAACCGCGGACAGCCAGGCTGTTCGCGGTTTTTTTGCTTTGGATCAGCGACGCGGCAGAGCGGCGATCACGTCCTCGGCTTGCAGGCCCTTGTCGCGGTTCATCACCGAGAACTCGACGCGCTGGCCTTCGACCAGAACACGGTGGCCTTCGCCACGAATGGCGCGAAAGTGCACGAAAATATCATCGCCGGAATCCCGGGAGATAAACCCGAAACCCTTGGAAGTGTTGAACCACTTCACGGTGCCGGTATCGCGATTGCTCATGTCATAGGTAGTCGGCGCAGCGGCCGGTGACGATTTGTAGAAGCTGACAGCCAAATGCAGCAGCACGGCAACCAGGGCGATCACCAGGCTGAACAACACCGCCGGCTGGCCAGCGATGACCGGCATCGGCGCGATCAGGGTCAAAGTTTGCAGGACGACAGTCAGTACCAGAAGGGCGCTGACCAGATTTTGCAGATGCTGGCGCGGGCCTTTGTTCCAGTAGGGAATCACTGGAGCGATGACCAGGTTCAGCAGGCCGAAAAAGGCCAGGTAAAGTGCATCGGGCTGTTGCAGGTAAGGAACGGCTTCGGCTTTCAGGCTGGGTATGAACGACAGCAGCAAGGCTGCTGCGCCCATTAGCAGGTGGACGATTTTCAACATTTTGATTGGCTCACGTTATGACGGCTCACAAGGAAGAGCTGAAGGCGCACGGTTCGCTTCAGGACAAAATAAGAGGCGGTGGACACGTACACGGCATCAGCCTATGCGCAACGCCCCGGAAAATAGGGCATGGCGACACACTGCCTATTTAACAGCAAAGCCTGCGGCTACTCAAATCAGCCCGGCCAGCGGCAGAGAAACGGTCGATTTGTCGCAGTCAGATCACGGATTGATAGCTGCGAGCGGGCGCGTGCCTTGCTAAAGTGGGGCTGAACCTGCTGGATGAATTCAATCACTGTTAGGGGGTAAGCATGGCAATTGATATCGGTATCAGTGAAGAAGACCGCAAATCCATCGTCGAAGGGCTGTCGCGACTGCTGTCGGACACCTATGTGCTGTATCTGAAAACCCATAACTTTCACTGGAACGTCACCGGCCCGATGTTCCGCACGCTGCACCTGATGTTCGAAGAGCAATACAACGAGCTGGCGCTGGCCGTCGATTCGATCGCCGAGCGTATCCGTGCGTTGGGCTTCCCAGCGCCGGGTGCCTACGCGACCTACGCGCGTCTTTCTTCTATTAAAGAAGAGGTCGGTGTACCGAGCGCCGAAGACATGATCAAGCAATTGGTCGAAGGTCAGGAAGCGGTGACGCGTACCGCGCGCGGCATTTTCCCGCTGCTGGACAAGGTCAGCGACGAGCCGACCGCTGACCTGCTGACCCAGCGCATGCAAGTGCACGAGAAAACTGCGTGGATGCTGCGCGCGCTGCTCGAGGAATGACCGGGCCGCTGCGGACGGCGTGAGGTCGTCCGCATGCTCTCCAGACTCTTACCGTTGTCGTTGGCTTATCCTACGAGGCTGGTCAACAAATCGTATGGCGCTAACTTTGTCACTGGGTTTTTATGAAGGCGCAGGATGTTGCCTTATAAATCAGCAATCATGGCAAAGGAGTGTCAACGCTATGGTAGAAGGAGACAGGCGAAGCGACAGGATGTCGGCTTCGCGGCACGTAATTAAAGTCGACCCGTTTGTCAGCGAGTTCGACATGAATCTGATCCGGCCGTTGTCGCGATCGATTCGCCTCAACGGTTTTGCGACCTGCCTGCGCCTGGAGCAGGTCTACTGGAATATTCTCGGCGGCATGGCCGAGGACAATCATTGTTCGGTCAGCACACTGTTATCCCACGTCGATCGCGAGGTGCATCTGCGTTACGGCGGGGTGAAGAATTTCAGTGCGCTGGTACGGGTGGTTTGTGTCATGAACGGGATCAAAGATCTCGCACCCGCCGTTTCGCGCTGAAACGGCGGTTGCAACGAGGTTGGGGGCTGTGCAGCGTTACGGCTGCACAGCCCGCATTTAATCGATATAATCCCGCGCTTTCGCCGCAAAGCCCTGCGCGCGGCAGCAATCTGATCGCCGAGACACCTCCATGCCAATGTACGATTACCAATGTGCTTCCTGTGGTCATCAGTTGGAAGCCATTCAGAAGATCAGCGACGCACCGTTGGTCGATTGCCCTGCCTGCCAGGCGCCCGAACTGAAGAAGCAGCTGTCCATGCCGGGTTTTCGCCTCAGCGGCAACGGTTGGTACGAGACCGACTTCAAGACCGGAGCCAAGAAGAATCTGGCCGGTGGCGACAAAGCTGACTAGGGTTCCAACCCTGAACGAACGACACGCGTGAGTTTCCGCCTTGCTTGATCGCGGCCGGATCTCCACCGAATTTCGAATTACGAGAAGCGAACCACACCATGATGCGCAGCCACTATTGCGGCCAACTGAACGAAAGCCTGGAAGGCCAGGAAATTACCCTTTGCGGATGGGTTCACCGTCGCCGCGACCACGGCGGGGTGATTTTCCTCGACATCCGTGATCGTGATGGTCTGGCCCAGGTGGTGTTCGACCCGGATCGCGCCGAGAGCTTCGCCGCTGCCGATCGCGTGCGCAGCGAATACGTCGTGAAGATCACCGGCAAGGTGCGTCTGCGTCCGGCCGGCGCGACCAACGCCAACATGGCTTCGGGCATGATCGAAGTGCTCGGTTATGAACTGGAAGTGCTGAACGAGTCGGAAACCCCGCCGTTCCCGCTCAACGAGTTCTCCGACGTTGGCGAGGAAACCCGCCTGCGCTATCGCTTCCTCGACCTGCGTCGTCCGGAAATGGCCGAGAAGCTGCGTCTGCGTTCGCGCATGACCACCAGCATCCGCCGCTTCCTCGACGAGAACGGCTTCCTCGACGTCGAAACGCCGATCCTGACCCGGGCCACTCCGGAAGGCGCGCGTGACTATCTGGTGCCGAGCCGTACCCACGCCGGTTCGTTCTTCGCCCTGCCGCAATCGCCGCAGCTGTTCAAGCAACTGCTGATGGTGGCCGGCTTCGACCGTTACTACCAGATCGCCAAGTGCTTCCGTGACGAAGACCTGCGTGCCGACCGTCAGCCGGAATTCACCCAGATCGACATCGAGACCAGCTTCCTCGATGAAAAAGAGATCATGGGCCTGACCGAGCAGATGATCCGCAACCTGTTCAAGGAAGTGCTGAATCTGGAGTTCGGCGAATTCCCGCACATGACCTTTGAAGAAGCCATGCGCCGCTACGGTTCGGACAAGCCGGACCTGCGTATTCCGCTGGAACTGGTCGACGTTGCCGACCAGCTCAACGAAGTCGATTTCAAGGTGTTCAGCGGCCCGGCCAACGATCCGAAGTGCCGCATTGCCGCACTGCGCGTTCCAGGCGGGGCGAGCATGCCGCGCAAACAGATCGACGACTACACCAAGTTCGTCGGCATCTACGGTGCCAAGGGCCTGGCGTACATCAAGGTCAACGAGCGTGCTGCCGGTGTTGAAGGCCTGCAATCGCCGATCGTGAAAAACATCCCTGAAGACAAACTCAACGTGATCCTCGATCGCGTTGGCGCAGTCGATGGCGACATCGTGTTCTTCGGTGCCGACAAGGCCAAGATCGTCAGCGAAGCCCTGGGCGCGCTGCGTATCAAGCTCGGTCACGACCTCAAGCTGCTGACCTGCGAGTGGGCACCAATGTGGGTCGTCGACTTCCCGATGTTCGAAGAGAACGACGACGGCAGCTTCTCGGCGCTGCACCACCCGTTCACCGCACCGAAGTGCACCCCGCAGGAACTCGAAGCCAACCCGGCCGGCGCACTGTCCCGTGCGTACGACATGGTGTTGAACGGCACCGAGCTGGGCGGCGGTTCGATCCGTATCCACCGCAAGGAAATGCAGCAAGCGGTATTCCGCCTGCTGGGCATCAATGAAGCGGAACAGGAAGAGAAGTTCGGCTTCCTGCTCGACGCGCTGAAGTACGGTGCACCGCCGCACGGTGGTCTGGCTTTCGGTCTGGACCGTCTGGTGATGCTGATGACCGGCGCCCAGTCGATCCGTGAAGTGATCGCCTTCCCGAAAACCCAGAGTGCTGCCGACGTGATGACGCAGGCTCCGGGCGTAGTGGATGCCAAGGCATTGCGCGAGCTGCACATTCGCCTGCGCGAAACGCCAAAGGCTGAGTAAGACGGGCCTGAAGGCGCATCTTCGGATGCGCCTTTTTTCTTTCTCAGGTCGAATTTTTCAATTGCCGGCCGCTGCCTTGGCGGGGCGGGCAAGGTTTCAAGAGCATTCGGAGCAAGTTATGGCAGGTCATTCCAAGTGGGCAAACATCAAGCACCGCAAAGAACGTCAGGATGCCAAGAGGGGCAAGATCTTCACCAAGTGGATTCGTGAACTGACCGTTGCGGCCCGTCAGGGTGGCGGAGATCCAGGTTCCAACCCGCGTCTGCGTCTGGCTCTGGACAAGGCGTTGAGCGCCAACATGAGTCGCGACATCATCGATCGCGCCGTTGCGCGCGGTGCCGGTGCCACTGAAGCGGACAACGTTGAAGAACTGACCTACGAAGGTTACGGCCCGGGCGGCGTGGCGGTGATGGTCGAGTGCATGACCGACAACCGTAACCGTACCGCCGCAGCTGTGCGCCATGCGTTCAGCAAGTGTGGCGGCAACCTCGGCACCGACGGTTCGGTGGCCTATCTGTTCGAGCGCAAGGGCCAGATCAGCTTCGCCCCGGGTGTCGATGAAGACGCACTGACCGAAGCGGCGCTGGAAGCCGATGCCGATGACGTGGTCACCCACGAAGACGGTTCGATCGACGTGTTTACGTCGTTCACCGGGTTCTATGCGGTGCGCAACGCGCTGGAAGCGGCCGGGTTCAAGGGCGATGATGCGGAAATCGTCATGCAGCCGACCACCAGCGCCGAGCTTGATCTGGAAGGGGCGGAGAAGGTGCTCAAGTTGATCGACATGCTTGAGGACCTGGATGACGTGCAGAACGTCTACTCCAACGCGGATATCCCGGAAGACGTCGCCGCTCAGCTTGGTTGATGTAAATAGAAAGGTTGCAGTTTTTTGCTGGCTCTACACTTCCTCTGTAGGAGCTGCCGAAGGCTGCGATCTTTTGATCTTTTAAAAACACAAAGATCGCAGCCTTCGGCAGCTCCTACATGTACCCTCAGCTTTCGCATCATTTTCTGCAGGCGTTATGACTCTAATTCTTGGTATCGACCCCGGTTCGCGCATTACCGGTTACGGGATCGTTCGCGATACCGGGCGGGGCGGCTGCATCTATGTGGCCTCGGGCTGCATTCGCACCGGCTCCGGCGAGCTGCATGAACGTCTGCAAATCGTCTATCGCGGCGTGCGCGAAATCATCAAGACCTACGGCCCGGTGACCATGGGTATTGAAAAAGTGTTCATGGCGAAAAACGCCGACTCGGCGCTGAAGCTCGGACAGGCACGGGGCGCTGCGATTGTCGCCGGCGCCGAAGAGTGTCTGGAAATTGCCGAGTACACCGCCACGCAAGTCAAACAGGCTGTCGTCGGCACCGGTGCGGCCAATAAAGAACAGGTGCAGATGATGGTCATGCACATGCTCAAGTTGACCAGCAAGCCGCAGATCGACGCCTCCGACGCCCTCGCGATTGCCATTTGCCATGCGCACACGCGCTCCAGCCTGCTGCCGCACGGGCTGGGAACCGCACGCAGTCGTGGCGGGCGCCTGCGTCTCTGATAGCATCAGCATCAATTTTCCTGAAAGTGGCTTTGCGGTGTTGTGTTGCCGGCGTGCAAGCCACCTTCAATCGTCGCCAGCCCACGGCTGGCCAGCGCTCAAGGATTCAAAACGTGATTGGACGCTTGCGCGGCACCCTGGCTGAGAAACAGCCGCCGCACCTGATTCTCGATGTCAATGGCCTCGGCTATGAGGTGGAAGTGCCGATGACCACGCTTTATCGGTTGCCGTCGGTCGGTGAACCGCTGACCCTGCACACCCATTTGGTCGTACGCGAAGATGCGCAATTGCTCTATGGTTTTGCCGGCAAGCGTGAGCGAGACTTCTTTCGCGAGCTGATCCGTCTCAACGGCGTCGGGCCGAAACTGGCGCTGGCGTTGATGTCGAGTCTGGAAGTCGATGAGTTGGTGCGCTGCGTGCAATCTCAGGACACTTCGGCGTTGACCAAGGTCCCGGGGGTTGGCAAGAAGACCGCCGAGCGTCTGCTGGTGGAATTGAAAGACCGCTTCAAGGCCTGGGAAACCTCGCCGGCGATGTTCGCGCTGGTGCCGAATCAGCCGGACGGCCCGGCGCCGGTCAACAGCGCCGAGACCGATGCGGTCAGCGCGTTGATCTCGCTGGGCTACAAGCCGCAGGAAGCGAGCAAGGCGATTTCCGCGATCAAAGACAAGAACCTGAGCAGCGAAGACCTGATCCGCCGCGCTCTGAAGGGAATGATTTAAGTGATTGAAGCTGATCGTCTGATCGCCGCCGCGCACAGCCCGCGCGAGCGCGAAGAAGTCCAGGATCGGGCCATCCGCCCGGTCAGTCTGGCCGACTACATTGGCCAGCCGACCGTGCGCGAGCAGATGGAGCTGTTCATCCAGGCTGCGCGTGGCCGCAGTGAATCCCTCGATCACACCCTGATCTTCGGCCCACCGGGGCTGGGCAAGACCACGCTGGCCAACATCATTGCCCAGGAAATGGGTGTGTCGATCAAGAGCACCTCCGGGCCAGTGCTGGAACGCCCGGGTGATCTGGCCGCGTTGCTGACCAATCTTGAGCCGCACGACGTGTTGTTCATCGACGAAATCCATCGTCTGTCGCCGATCGTTGAAGAAGTGCTGTATCCGGCGATGGAAGATTTCCAGCTCGACATCATGATTGGCGAGGGGCCGGCGGCGCGTTCGATCAAACTGGATCTGCCGCCGTTCACTCTGGTCGGCGCCACCACCCGCGCCGGCATGCTGACCAATCCGTTGCGAGATCGCTTCGGTATCGTCCAGCGTCTGGAGTTCTACAGCACGGCGGATCTGGCAACCATCGTCAGTCGTTCGGCGGCGATTCTCGGTCTGCCGCTGGATCCGGAAGGTTCGTTCGAGATCGCCCGTCGCGCCCGTGGCACACCGCGAATTGCCAACCGTCTGCTGCGGCGGGTGCGCGACTTTGCCGAAGTCCGCGCCAAGGGTCACATCACCAAAGCGGTGGCGGATCTGGCGCTGAACCTGCTGGATGTCGACGAGCACGGTTTCGATCACCAGGACCGGCGACTGCTGCTGACCATGATCGAGAAGTTCGACGGCGGCCCGGTCGGTATCGACAGTCTGGCGGCGGCGATCAGTGAGGAACGCCACACCATTGAAGACGTGCTCGAACCGTATCTGATCCAGCAGGGCTATATCATGCGCACGCCACGGGGCAGGGTGGTGACTCGGCATGCCTACCTGCACTTTGGTTTGAATGTTCCGTCACGCATGGGCGAGATGCCCGTGGCAGACGAGTTTCTCGACGCCGTCGACGATTGATACACATTTGTTGGTGATTTATTCAGGGTTTGTACTGTCAGACGACGGTACTTTTGCGTTAAAGCTTTGAAACCACGAAAAACAGTTGTCTGGCCGGATTGGCAACCTGAGGAGTAAGCACTAGAGTATGCGCGCGCAAAACGGGCTTGAGCCGTTCGCACATCGTTGTCGCGTTTATTACGAGGACACCGATGCGGGCGGCATCGTGTATTACGTTAATTACCTCAAGTTTATGGAACGGGCTCGAACCGAGCGGCTACGGGAGCTGGGCTTTGCCCAATCTGTGCTTGCCGGAGAGGACCTGTTGTTCGTCGTGCATTCCAGCGAAGCGCGCTACCACGCGCCGGCGCGACTGGACGACGAATTGCTGGTAAGCGCTGATGTAATCGAATTGAACCGTGCCAGCCTGCGCTTCCGACAGCAGGTCAGGCGGGCCACGGATAATGTGCTGCTCTGCGAAGGGCAGTTTTTGGTGGCCTGCGTGCGCACCGACAGTTTGAAACCCCGGGCCCTTCCCGAAGACCTGCGTGCGGCCTTCGCCGACGCGGTCGGCCCGGGTACACACTCAAAGCAGGAGATAAAGCGTGGAAGCTAACGTCGTCGACCATTCCTCCATGTGGAGCCTGGTCAGCAATGCCAGCATCGTGGTGCAGTTGGTAATGTTGACCCTGGTGGCCGCATCGGTGACCTCATGGATCATGATCTTTCAGCGCAGCAACTTGCTGCGCGCCGGTCGACGCGCCCTGGAGAGCTTCGAAGAGCGCTTCTGGTCGGGTATCGACCTGTCCAAACTGTACCGTCAGGCCGGCAGCAACCCTGATCCGGATTCGGGTGTGGAGCAGATCTTCCGTGCCGGCTTCAAGGAATTCTCCCGTCTGCGTCAGCAGCCAGGTGTCGATCCTGAAGCCGTGATGGAAGGTGTCGCCCGTGCCATGCGCGTGGCCATCTCCCGTGAAGAAGAGAAGCTGGAGCAGAGCCTGCCGTTCCTCGCCACCGTCGGTTCGGTCAGCCCGTACATCGGTCTGTTCGGTACCGTTTGGGGGATCATGAACTCCTTCCGCGGTCTGGCCAGCGCCCAGCAAGCGACCCTGGCCACCGTTGCCCCGGGTATCGCCGAAGCCCTGATCGCCACCGCGATCGGCCTGTTCGCTGCGATCCCGGCGGTCATCGCTTACAACCGTTTTGCTGCGCGCAGCGAAACCTTGCTGGGCCGCTACTACACCTTCGCCGATGAATTCCAGGCGATCCTGCACCGCAAAGTGCACACCAGCGAAGAATAAGCAGGTATTTCCCGATGGCTTTAATCGCTCGAGCTCGCAAAAAGCGCAAGCCGGTCGCCGAGATGAACGTGGTGCCCTACATCGACGTGATGTTGGTGCTGCTGGTCATCTTCATGGTGACCGCGCCGATGCTCAATCAGGGCGTGAAAGTTGATCTGCCCAAGGTTTCCAGCGAAGCCTTGCCGCAGGACAACAACACCCAGGTCCTGACCATTTCGATCAAGGCTGACAAGACCTACTACTGGAACCTTGGCAGCGAAGTCGACACCGAGAAGCAACAGGACAGGGCCATGACCCTGCCGCAAATGACCGACGCGGTGACCAAGATCATTCGCACTGGCACTGAAAACGGCAAACGCACCCAGGTGTTCATTCGTGGCGACAAGACTGTCGACTACGGCGCCGTCATGGGTGCAATGGGCGGGTTGCAGAAAGCCGGGGTCGGTAACGTTGGTCTGATTACCGAGGCCCCCTGATGCAGCAACAGCGAGAGCCGTCCGCCTCGGAAAGCTACTTCTGGCCTAGTGTTCTGGCAATCGTCCTGCACGTGCTGGTGTTTGGCATGCTGTTCGTCAGTTTTGCCTTCACGCCCGAACTGCCGCCGGCCAAGCCGATCGTCCAGGCGACTCTGTACCAGCTGAAATCGAAAAGTCCGGCGACCACCCAGACCAATCAGAAGATTGCGGGTGAGGCGAAGAAAACTGCCGCGCGCCAGACTGAAGTCGAACAGCTCGAACAGAAAAAGATCGAGCAGGAAGCGGTGAAGGCGGCGGAACAAAAGAAAGAGGAAGCGGCTCAAAAGGCCGAGGAAGCCAAGAAGGCCGACGAGGCGAAGAAAGCGGACGAAGCGAAAAAGGCTGATGAAGCCAAGAAAGCCGACGACGCGAAGAAAGCCGAAGCGAAAAAGGCCGAAGAGAAACAATTGGCTGATATAGCCAAGAAGAAGGCCGAAGACGAGGCGAAAAAGGCTGCTGAAGAAGAGGCGAAGAAAGCCGCTGCTGAAGAAGCCAAGAAGAAGATCGTCGAAGACGCGAAGAAGAAAGCCGCCGAAGACGCCAAGAAGAAAGCTGAAGCTGAAGAGGCGAAGAAGAAAGTCGCCGAAGATGCGAAGAAAAAGGCTGCTGCCGACGCTGCCAAGAAAAAGGCCCAGGACGCAGCTCGTAAATCGGCTGAGGATAAAAAGGCCCAGGCATTGGCCGAGTTGCTTTCGGACAAGACGGATCGTGCAGCGACCAAGGCTGATGAACTCGGCGACAGCGTCGCGGGTGATTTCGATGATCTGATCAGGCTGCGTGTTTCGGAGGGATGGAATCTTCCGCCTTCGGCACGTAAAGGCATGAAAGTAGAGCTGCGGATCAGTATGTTGCCGGATGGCACCGTAACCGGTGCGACGGTCACAAAGTCCAGCGGCGATGCTCCTTTTGACGCTTCGGCAGTAGCCGCAGTCAAGAACATCGGGCGATTGACGGAAATGCAGGGCTTGAGCCCCAGTGATTTTGCTCCGTATCGTTCATTCAAGATGACATTCAATCCTGAGGATTTAGGCTTGTGAGAAATATTCTTCGATCAATGCTGGTCGTTATCTGCTGCCTTGCAGGGATAGCGGTAGCAGACGAAAAAAACATCCTGATCAGCAGTGGCACTGACCGGGCTACTCCGATCGCCGTCGTACCGTTTGGTATGCAGGGCGGCGCCGTGCTGCCGGATGACATGGCGGAAATCATCGGTAACGATTTGCGCAACTCGGGTTACTACGCGCCGATCCCCAAGCAAAACATGATCAGCCAGCCAAGCCAGCCGAGCGAAATCATCTTCCGTGACTGGAAGGCATTGGGTGCTCAATACGTGATGGTCGGCAACATGGCTCCAGCGGGCGGTCGCCTGCAGGTGCAGTGGGCGCTGTTCAACGTCGCCACCGAGCAGAAAGTGGCGGACGGCAGTGTTTCCGGCACGACCGACCAGATCCGTGACATGGCGCACTTCATCTCCGATCAGTCGTTCCAGAAGCTGACCGGTATTGATGGTGCTTTCTCGACGCGTCTGCTGTACGTAACAGCCGAGCGTTTCTCCGAGAAGAACACCCGTTACACCCTGCAACGCTCCGATTATGACGGTGCCCGCGCAGTGACTCTGCTGCAATCGCGCGAGCCGATCCTGTCGCCGCGTTTCGCACCGGATGGCAAGCGTATTGCCTACGTGTCGTTCGAGCAGAAGCGTCCGCGCATCTTCATGCAGAACATCGACACCGGTCGCCGTGAGCAGATCACCAACTTCGAAGGCCTCAACGGCGCGCCAGCCTGGTCGCCGGATGGCAATCGCCTCGCGTTCGTTCTGTCGAAAGACGGTAACCCGGATATCTACGTGATGAACCTCGGTTCGCGCCAGATCAGCCGCGTAACCAATGGCCAGGGCATCAATACCGAACCGTTCTGGGGCAAGGATGGCTCGACCATCTACTTCACCTCCGACCGTGGCGGCAAGCCGCAAATCTATAAAACCAGCGTCGGTGGCGGTGGTGCCGAGCGTGTGACGTTCGTGGGCAACTACAATGCCAACCCGAAACTGTCGGCTGATGAAAAGACTTTGGTGATGATCCATCGTCAGGATGGCTTCACCAATTTCAAGGTGGCAGCTCAGGATCTGCAGCGGGGTAGTGTAAAGATCCTCACTGATAGCACTCTGGACGAGTCACCTACTGTTGCGCCCAACGGCACCATGGTAATCTACGCCACCCGCCAACAGGGCCGGGGAGTCTTGATGCTCGTGTCCATTAATGGACGCGTGAGGCTCCCGCTTCCTACCGCTCAAGGCGAAGTCAGAGAACCGTCCTGGTCCCCTTACCTGAAGTGAGCGGGCGCTACACGTTTTACTTAACACACTGGGGTTCATTAGGAGTTTCACGATGGAAATGCTGAAGTTTGGTAAATTTGCTGCGCTGGCTCTGGCCATGGCTGTAGCTGTAGGTTGCTCGTCCAAAGGCGGCGACAACGCCGGTGAAGGCGCTGTTGATCCAAACGCTGGTTACGGCGCAAACACCGGTGCCGTTGACGGTTCCCTGAGCGAAGAAGCTGCTCTGCGCGCAATCACCACCTTCTACTTCGAATACGACAGCTCGGACCTGAAGCCAGAAGCCATGCGCGCTCTGGACGTTCACGCCAAAGACCTGAAAGCAAACGGCGCTCGCGTTGTTCTGGAAGGCAACACCGACGAACGTGGTACTCGTGAGTACAACATGGCACTGGGCGAGCGTCGTGCGAAAGCCGTTCAGCGCTACCTGGTACTGCAAGGTGTTTCCCCAGCTCAGCTGGAACTGGTTTCCTACGGCGAAGAGCGTCCAGTTGCTACCGGCAACGACGAGCAGTCCTGGGCCCAGAACCGTCGCGTCGAACTGCGTAAGTAATTCGATATGCGAACGTGCCGTCGTGCTGTAACTGTTCTGGCTCTCAGCCTCGCGCCGCTTGCGGCGTGGGCTGCGGTTCCTGTGGTCGATGACAACTCCGGTTATAACAATAGCGGGAGCAGTTATCCGCCTGCGGGTTACGGTACGAACGGCGCCTATGCCGGGGGAGCGGCTTCGGCCCCTGCCTCGGCACAAGGCATGCTGTTCAACCAATTGCAACAGATGCAGGATCAGATCTCGCGCCAACAGGGCGTGATCGAAGAACTGCAGAATCAGGTTTCGCGCATGAAGCAGGAATCCCTGGAGCGATACCAGGATCTTGATCGGCGCATAGGATCCGGCGTTGCACCAGCCGCGACTCCCGAGAATTCTTCTGCCGGTGGCGATGCAAGTGCTGCTGCCGGTGCTGCCGCAGGCGCGGGTGCTGCTGCGGCAGCCCAGGCCCCTGCTGCGGGTAGCGAACCGGCTGATCCGGCCAAGGAAAAGCTGTATTACGATGCCGCTTTCGACCTGATCAAAGCCAAGGATTTCGACAAGGCCAGCCAGGCCTTCGCCGCTTTCCTGCGCAAATACCCCAACAGCCAGTACGCGGGCAACGCCCAGTACTGGTTGGGCGAAGTGAACCTGGCCAAGGGTGATCTGCAAGGTGCAGGTCAGGCCTTTGCCAAGGTTTCGCAGCTGTATCCCAAGCACAACAAAGTGCCGGACTCGCTGTACAAGCTGGCTGACGTAGAGCGCCGCCTCGGTCATACCGACAAGGTCAAAGGCATTCTGCAGCAGGTGGTGTCCCAATATCCGGGCACTTCCGCCGCGCAGCTGGCCCAGCGTGATTTACAGCGCATGTAAGCCTGTTCATCCGTGTTTTGAAGAAACCCGCGCTTGTCGCGGGTTTTTTCGTTAGAATTCACGCCCTTTTTCTGAAACACGCTTCTTGTGGTCTACGCGTTGGCGGGATTGCCTGAAGTGCCTGACGGAGGCGGACAGCCTGTTTAGCTGTTACGCCCGTGGCGACTATGCAAGACACATTGAGAATTACCGAAGTTTTCTACTCGTTGCAGGGGGAAACTCGGACTGCCGGGCTGCCCACGGTTTTCGTGCGCCTGACCGGTTGCCCGTTGCGTTGCCAGTACTGCGACAGCGCTTACGCGTTCAGCGGCGGCACCGTCCGCACCCTCGACGACATCCTTGAGCAAGTGGCCGGTTATCGTCCGCGCTACGTTTGTGTCACCGGCGGTGAGCCGTTGGCTCAGCCGAACGCCATTCCTTTGCTTGAGCGGTTGTGTGATGCCGGTTACGAGGTGTCGCTGGAAACCAGCGGCGCCCTAGACGTATCCGCTGTCGATCCGCGTGTCAGTCGCGTCGTCGATCTGAAAACGCCGGGCTCGAAAGAAGCCCATCGCAACCGTTACGAGAACATCGAACTGCTGACCCGCAACGATCAGGTGAAGTTTGTCATCTGCTCGCGGGAAGACTATGACTGGGCGGTATCGAAGCTGATCCAGTACGGGCTTGATCGACGGGCGGGTGAAGTGCTTTTCTCCCCAAGTCATCATGACCTCAATGCCAGGGATCTGGCGGATTGGGTGGTGGCAGACAACCTGCCAGTGCGGCTGCAACTGCAGTTGCATAAATATCTATGGAATGATGAGCCGGGGCGCTGAGATGATTGAACAACTGAACACTACCGAAAAACGTGCCGTTATCCTGCTTTCGGGCGGCCTCGACTCGGCCACCGTCGTGGCGATGGCACGCGCCGAAGGCTACGCCTGCTACACCATGAGTTTCGATTACGGTCAGCGCTCGCATGCCGAATTGCATGCCGCCGCCCGCGTTGCTCGCGACCTGGGTGTGGTCGAGCACAAGGTCATCGGACTGAACCTCAATGGCATGGGCGGCTCGGCGCTGACCGACACCAGCATCGATATTCCGGAAGAGCTGGGCGAAGGCATTCCGGTGACTTACGTGCCGGCGCGTAACACGGTTTTCCTGTCGTTGGCATTGGGTTGGGCCGAAGTGCTCGGCGCCCGCGACATCTTCATCGGCGTCAACGCAGTGGATTATTCCGGCTATCCGGACTGCCGTCCCGAGTTCATCGAGTCGTTCGAGCGCATGGCCAATCTGGCGACCAAGGCTGGCGTAGAAGGCAATGGCTTCCGCATCCAGGCGCCGCTGCAGAACCTGAGCAAAGCGCAGATCGTTCAAGCCGGCGTTGAGCTCGGCGTTGATTACGGTTTGACGGTTTCCTGCTATCAGGCCGACGATGACGGCCGCGCCTGCGGCAAATGCGACAGCTGCCGCCTGCGTGCAGAAGGCTTCGCGGCAGCTGGTGTGAGTGACCCAACTCCTTATTTTTGATCTTTTTCAAAAAAGGTGTTGAATAGTCCTTAAAAATCAGTATTATACGCGCCACCACACAGCGGGTCGTTAGCTCAGTTGGTAGAGCAGTTGGCTTTTAACCAATTGGTCGTAGGTTCGAATCCCACACGACCCACCATATTTGGCGGTTTAGAAAATCCGGAAGGCCCACGAAAGTGAGGATTTCCGGGTTTTTTTTTGCCTGCAATTCGGGCGTTCGATGTTTCAGCGCGACCCGACCTGACGCAGGTCAGAATCATCTTTTGTATCAACGGGATATTCTGTAGCCTTGCGCAGCTTCAACGCTGTCCCGTGCCTGATGATACTCACTCTCCCGGCGGTACCCTCTAGCGGTCCGGAGCCGGGTGTATACTCGACTTTCGCGCGAATGCGCCTGCAGGTCTTGCGAACATGACGCAGATTTCCGAACGCCTTCTGGTTCAAGCCCACCTCGACGCCAAACAGCCCAAACCGCTGACGGCAGAAGAGGAGGCTTATTACCGTTCCGCCATCGCCGCCGAGCTCAAGGCTCAGGACGCGGTGCTCGTGGCCCACTTTTATTGCGATCCGGTGATTCAGGCCCTGGCCGAAGAAACCGGCGGCTGTGTTTCCGACTCCCTGGAAATGGCCCGCTTCGGCAATGCCCATCCGGCCAAGACCGTGGTGGTCGCCGGCGTGAAGTTCATGGGCGAGACTGCAAAAATTCTCAACCCGGAAAAGCGCGTGCTGATGCCGACCCTGGAGGCGACCTGCTCGCTGGACCTGGGTTGCCCGGTCGACGAGTTCTCGGCGTTCTGCGATCAGCACCCCGAGCGAACGGTGGTGGTTTACGCCAACACCTCCGCCGCCGTGAAGGCGCGGGCTGACTGGGTGGTGACTTCGAGCTGCGCACTGGAGATCGTCGAAAGCCTGATGGACAACGGCGAGACGATCATCTGGGGCCCGGACAAGCACCTGGGCACGTATATTCAGCGCAAGACCGGTGCCGACATGCTGCTTTGGGATGGCGCCTGCATCGTCCACGAAGAGTTCAAGTCCAAGCAGCTCGAGGATATGAAAGCGTTGTACCCGGACGCAGCGATTCTGGTGCATCCCGAGTCGCCGACTTCGGTGATCGAGCTGGCGGATGCCGTCGGTTCCACCAGTCAGTTGATTGCGGCCGCGCAAAGCCTGCCGAACAAGACCCTTATCGTCGCCACCGACCGTGGCATCTTCTACAAGATGCAGCAGCTGTGCCCGGACAAGGTCTTCATCGAAGCGCCTACCGCCGGTAATGGCGCGGCGTGCCGCAGTTGCGCGCATTGCCCGTGGATGGCCATGAACACCCTTGAGCGCACGCTCAAGAGCTTGAAAGAAGGCACCAACGAGATCTTTGTCGATCCGGCGCTGATTCCCCAGGCGATCCGCCCGTTGAAGCGCATGCTCGACTTCACCCAGGCAGCGCGGATGAAGCTGGCCGGTAACGCCTGAGTGAACCCCTTGTAGGAGTGAGCCCTGTGGTGAGGGGATTTATCCCCGTTCGGCTGCGTAGCAGTCGTTAAGCAACGCACGCGGTGTGTCTGATACGCCGCGGTGGTTGATTTTGGGGCGGCTTCGCCACCCAGCGGGGATAAATCCCCTCACTACAGGCCGACTCTTGAGTATGGAAATTATTTGCTCTTCTTCGGGATTCGTACCACACGGGTATCCGAATAGATGTCATGCCAAGTGCGTTTCTGCTTGTCGAACAGCGACCAGAAGAACCCCAACCCGACACACAACCACGACGCGATCGACACCATAAAGCGCAGCAGCGCCTGCCACAGGCTGATCGCTGTGCCGTTGGCGTTCTGCACGCGGATGCCCCACACCTGCATGCCGAGTGTCTGTCCGCCGTGGGTCCAGAATTTGGCGAAGAAGCCGAACAACACCAACAGCAGCACCGTGGAGTAGAGCGGATCGCCATCGAGCTGGCCGGCATCGGTCATCACCCGCAAACGTTCTTCGCCAATGATTGCGGCCTGAATCAACTTGTAAATAAATCCGGTGACGATCAGCAGGGCGGTGCACAGCAGGAAGTCGTAGAACATTGCCGCCAGACGACGACCGAGAGCAACGGGAGGAAAGTCCCCTTGCGGCGTGAGCAGGTGTTTCGACATGGCAGCCTCAAGGCGTGAATGGAAGCGCCATTTTACGGATTAGCGCGCACAAAAAAGCCCCTGATATCAATATCAGGGGCTTTTTCGTATCAGAAGATCAGGCTTCTGCTTGTACTTCGTCAGCCTGCATGCCTTTCTGGCCTTGCACAGCAACGAAAGTCACTTTCTGGCCTTCTTTCAGGCTTTTGAAGCCGTTGCCCTGAATGGCGCGGAAATGTACGAACAGATCCGGACCGCTTTCTGGAGTGATAAAACCAAAACCTTTCTCGTCGTTAAACCACTTGACGGTACCGCTCTGACGTGTGGACATTTCTTATTTCCTTTGACGCATAAATTGATGACAGCCCCTTTCACATGAAAGAGTACTGGAGCTGGTTGCAAGGAGTAAGAAGACGTCGAGCGGGATGTAGCTAACTTGTAGGCTACTGCCCAGGTCACGATTCCAAGCTGACCCATGCAAACACAGTGGACAAACTCTACGCCAACTACGGGAGAAAAAACAAGCCCTGCGAAGGCCCCGGTTTTACTGCTCTTCATGGCATTTCGTCAGCAAACTAGTTCAGTCTTGGACGATTGTCTGGTTCTATTTTCAGCAAACGTTATAAGCAACGTTCATATTCGAAACGGATGTTAAAAAACGCACTGTTTTATGGCGATTGCGTTACACATTAGTGCACGTATAACGCAATCGCGTTACTTATAGAAACAGTCGATCAACCGCGATAGTAGCGTTGTGGAACAAATGGCATTTTGCTTACAAGCATTTGCACCTTTTTCCCACGGACGATGGCCCACACGGGTGTATCGAGTGCGACGTAAGCGCTGTCGAGGTAACCCATCGCCAATGGCCCGCCCAAGGTCGGACCAAAGCCACCGCTGCAGACGCTGCCGATGATCTCGCCGGCCTCGTTGACGATTTCTGCGCCTTCACGCACCGGGGTGCGCTCCTGTGGCAGCAGGCCGACGCGTTTGCGTGCGACGCCATTTTGTTGCTGCGCGAAAATTTGCTCGGCGCCCGGGAAACCGCCGGCCCGCGCGCCGTCAGGGCGGCGTGGCTTGGAGATCGCCCAGAGCAGGCTGGCTTCAATTGGTGTGGTCTCGGTGTTCATGTCATGGCCGTACAGGCACAGGCCGGCTTCCAGACGCAGCGAGTCACGGGCGCCGAGGCCGATGGCCTGGACCTCTGGTTCGGCAAGCAGGGCGCGGGCGAGTTTTTCCGCTTCGGCGGCCGGGACGGAGATCTCGAACCCGTCTTCACCGGTGTAGCCCGAACGGCTGACAAAGCAGTCCACGCCGAGCAATGACACACGCTTGAACTGCATGAAAGTCATCTTCGCCACGTCCGGCGCAAGACGCGCCAGCACAGTGACGGCTGCCGGACCTTGCAGGGCGAGCAGGGCGCGCTCTTCGAACAGCGCCGTAATGGTGCACTGATCGCCGATGTGTTTTTGCAGATGCGCGAGATCCTGATCCTTGCACGCGGCGTTGACCACCAGGAACAACTCGTCGTTACCGAGGTTGGCAACCATCAGGTCATCGAGGATGCCGCCGCTTTCGTTGGTGAACATCGCGTAACGCTGCATGCCCACCGGCAGGTCGATGATGTCCACCGGCACCAGGGTTTCCAGGGCTTTGGCCGCATTGGCGCCGGTCAGACGAATCTGGCCCATGTGCGAGACGTCGAACAACCCGGCTTGCTCACGGGTGTGCTGGTGTTCTTTCATCACGCCGAGCGGGTATTGCACGGGCATGTCGTAGCCGGCGAACGGCACCATGCGCGCGCCGAGTTCGAGGTGCAGTGCGTGTAGCGGGGTTTTCGACAAGGTTTCGGTGGACATGCGTGGCTCCTTTGAATTTGGGTTGCGGGTGAGAGGCAAGATCAAGAGCCCCTCACCCCAGCCCTCTCCCGGAGGGAGAGGGAGCTAGTTACGTTTGGCTGAGTTCGTAATCAGCATTCGATAATGTTGACCGCCAGGCCGCCGCGGGCGGTTTCCTTGTATTTGCTTTTCATGTCGGCGCCGGTCTGGCGCATGGTGCGGATGACTTTGTCGAGGGAGACGAAATGCTGACCGTCGCCACGCATGGCCATGCGCACGGCATTGATGGCTTTCACCGAACCCATCGCATTGCGTTCGATGCACGGGACTTGTACCAGGCCGCCGATCGGGTCGCAGGTCAGGCCGAGGTTGTGTTCCATGCCGATTTCCGCGGCGTTCTCGACTTGTTGCACGCTGCCGCCGAGCACTTCGCACAGAGCGCCGGCCGCCATTGAGCAGGCCACACCGACTTCACCCTGACAACCGACTTCGGCACCGGAGATCGAAGCGTTTTCCTTGTAAAGAATGCCGATCGCGGCAGCGGTCAGCAAAAAACGCACGACGCCGTCGTCATTCGCCCCGGGAATAAAACGCATGTAGTAATGCAGCACCGCCGGAATGATGCCCGCCGCGCCATTTGTGGGAGCGGTGACCACGCGCCCGCCGTTGGCGTTTTCTTCGTTGACCGCCAGTGCATAAAGATTGACCCAGTCGAGCACCGACAGCGGATCGCGCAGCGCCGATTCCGGGTTCTTGCACAGCTGCCGATGCAGCGCCGCCGCCCGGCGTTTGACCTTCAAACCGCCCGGCAAAATGCCTTCGTTACGGCAACCAGCGGCAACGCAGTCCTGCATCACTTGCCAGATTTTCAGCAGGCCGGCACGGGTTTCGGCTTCCGGGCGCCAGGCGCTCTCGTTGGTCAGCATCACCTGGCTGATCGACAGCCCGTAGGTAGCGCAATGACCGAGCAAGTCCTTGGCACTTTTGAACGGGAAGGTCAGCGGCGTGGCGTCTTCGACGATGCGATCGGCGCCGGCAGCATCTTCATCGACAACGAAACCACCGCCGACCGAGTAGTACTCGCGACTGCGGATCTGAATCCCCGCTGCGTCGAAGGCGCGAAAGATCATGCCGTTGGGGTGATAGGCCAACGGTTTGCGGATCATTGCCAGATGTTCTTTCTCGTTGAACGCGATGCTGTGTTCGCCGAGCAGGTTCAGTCGTCCGTTGCCGCGAATTTCTTGCAGGCGCGTGGCGACGGTTTCGGTGTCGACTGTGTCCGGGTGCTCGCCTTCAAGGCCGAGCAGCACGGCTTTGTCGCTGCCGTGTCCTTTACCGGTAGCGCCGAGCGAACCGTACAGCTCGACACGGACGCTGGCGGTGCTGGTCAGCAGGTTTTCCCGGCGCAGCCCTTCGGCGAAACGCGCAGCAGCACGCATCGGGCCGACGGTGTGGGAGCTGGAGGGACCGATGCCAATCTTGAACAGGTCGAACACGCTTAACGACATGAGTGGTTCTCCGGTTTCTTGTTATAGCGATTGGCGCAGTTTGAGATCGGTGCAGATCCCTTGTGGGAGCGAGCCTGCTCGCGAAAGCGTCGGATCAGCCACCATTTACGTTGACTGAAATGGCGCCTTCGCGAGCAGGCTCGCTCCCACAGGGGGATGTAGGGTGTTGCTGAAGTCGGGGCCGATATTCAGCCCCTCATTCCATTAAGCGTAGCTTTCGATCGACGGGCAGGCGCACACCAGGTTGCGATCGCCGAAGACGTTGTCGACGCGGCCGACCGGCGGCCAGTATTTGCCTTCGATCAGCGACGCGACCGGGTACACCGCTTGCTCGCGGCTGTACGGGTGGGTCCATTCGCCAACCAGTTCCGCTGCGGTGTGCGGGGCGTTTTTCAGTGGGTTGTCTTCCTTGTCCAGGGTGCCGTTTTCCACTGCGCGAATTTCTTCGCGGATGCGGATCATCGCGTCACAGAAGCGGTCCAGTTCTTCCTTGGATTCGCTTTCGGTCGGCTCGATCATCAGCGTGCCGGCGACCGGGAACGACATGGTCGGCGCGTGGAAACCGAAGTCGATCAGGCGTTTGGCGACGTCATCGACGCTGATGCCGCTGCTGTCTTTCAATGGACGCAGATCAAGAATGCACTCGTGCGCCACCAGGCCGTTGCTGCCGGTGTACAGCACTGGGTAATGCTCTTCGAGGCGACGGGAAATGTAGTTGGCGTTGAGGATCGCCAGTTGCGAAGCGCGCTTCAGACCGGCGCCACCCATCATGCGGATGTACATCCAGGTGATCGGCAGAATGCTTGCGCTGCCGAACGGTGCCGCGCAGACCGCGCCTTCCTTGCGTTCCATCTGGCCGTGGCCGGGCAGGAACGGGGTCAGGTGCGATTTGACGCCGATCGGACCGACGCCCGGGCCGCCACCGCCGTGCGGGATGCAGAAGGTTTTGTGCAGGTTCAGGTGCGAGACGTCGCCGCCGAACTTGCCCGGTGCGCAGAGGCCGACCATCGCGTTCATGTTGGCGCCGTCGATGTACACCTGGCCGCCGTTGTCGTGAATGATCGCGCAGATTTCGCGAATGCCTTCTTCGAACACGCCGTGGGTCGACGGGTAGGTGATCATCAGCGCGGCGAGGTGTTCGCGGTGCTCGATGGCTTTGGCGCGCAGGTCTTCAATGTCGACGTTGCCACGTGCATCGCACGCGGTAACGACCACGCGCATACCGGCCATTTGCGCGGTGGCCGGGTTGGTGCCGTGGGCCGACGATGGGATCAGACAGATGTCGCGGCGCTCATCGCCTCGGCTCTGGTGGTAGGCGCGGATCGCCAGGAGACCTGCGTATTCACCTTGCGAACCGGCGTTCGGTTGCAGCGAGATCGAGTCGTAACCGGTGGCGGCGCAGAGCATCGCTTCCAGCTCATCGGTCAGTTGCTGGTAACCGGCGCTTTGTGCGGCCGGGGCGAACGGGTGCAATGCACCGAATTCGGCCCAGGTCACCGGGATCATTTCGCTGGCGGCGTTGAGTTTCATGGTGCACGAGCCCAGCGGGATCATGGTGCGATCCAGTGCCAGGTCCTTGTCCGCCAGTTTGCGCAGGTAGCGCATCAGCTCGGTTTCCGAGTGATAACGGTTGAACACCGGGTGGCTGAGGATCGGCGACTGGCGCACCAGCGCAGCAGGAATGGTGCTCTGCACCGAGGTGGCCAGCGCAGCGAAGTCCGGCAGGGTCTTGCCGTCGGCGAACAGGCCCCACAGGGTTTCGATATCAGCCTGAGTGGTGGTTTCGTCGACCGACAGGCCCAGACGTTCAGCGTCGATCACACGCAGGTTGATCTGCTGAGCGTGCGCCTTGTCGTGCAGCGCGGCGGTGTTCGCGCCGGTGGCAACGGTCAGGGTGTCGAAGAAGTTTGCCTGCTCGACTTGAGCGCCCAGCGCGGTCAGGCCCTTGGCCAGAATCGCGGTCAGGTGATGCACGCGGTTGGCGATCTGGGTCAGTCCTTTCGGACCGTGGTAGACGGCGTACATGCTGGCGATGTTGGCCAGCAGCACTTGGGCGGTGCAGATGTTCGATGTGGCCTTCTCGCGGCGGATGTGTTGCTCGCGGGTCTGCATCGCCAGACGCAGCGCCGGCTTGCCGAAACGGTCAACCGAGACACCGACGAGACGGCCCGGCATGTCGCGCTTGAACGCATCTTTGGTGGAGAAATAAGCGGCGTGCGGGCCACCGAAGCCCAGCGGCACGCCGAAGCGTTGCGCCGAACCGATGGCGACGTCGGCACCGAATTCGCCCGGTGCGCTCAGCAGCGTCAGGGCCAGCAAATCAGCGGCCACAGCGACCAAAGCGTTGGCGGCGTGGAAGCGCTCGGTCAGCTCGCGGTAGTCGAACACATCACCGTTGCTCGCCGGGTATTGCAGCAGCGCGCCGAAGAACGGCGTGACGTCAGTCAGTTCGCGTTCATCACCCACAACCACGTCAATACCCAGCG
Source organism: Pseudomonas iranensis (assembly GCF_014268585.2). Lineage (NCBI taxonomy): Bacteria > Pseudomonadati > Pseudomonadota > Gammaproteobacteria > Pseudomonadales > Pseudomonadaceae > Pseudomonas > Pseudomonas iranensis. The sequence goes on along the minus strand of NZ_CP077092.1, from coordinate 4,874,444 downwards.
GCTCGGCACGGGTGCGCAGCACGTCGAGGGTCTGCGGATGGCTGTGGATCGAGGCGAAGAACTGGTGGCTGCCCTTGTTCTTGCTCAGGCGTTTGCAGAAGGTCATGGCTTCGGCAGCAGCAGTGGCTTCGTCGAGCAAGGAGGCGTTGGCGATCGGCAGGCCGGTAAGGTCGCTGATCATGGTCTGGAAGTTCAGCAGCGCTTCGAGACGGCCCTGGGAAATTTCTGGCTGGTACGGGGTGTAAGCGGTGTACCAGGCCGGGTTTTCCAGCAGGTTGCGAAGGATCGGCGACGGCGTGTGGCAGTTGTAGTAACCCTGGCCGATGTAGGTCTTGAACAGTTGGTTTTTGCCAGCGATGGATTTGATCATCGCCAGGGCGTCGGCCTCGCTGAGGCCGTCGTCCATGCCGAGCACGCTGGTGCCCTTGATGCTTTCCGGGATGACGCTGGCGCTCAAGGCTTCGAGGGAATCGAAGCCGAGGCTGTTGAGCATGGCTTGCTCGTCACCGGCGCGCGGGCCGATGTGACGGGCGATGAATTCGTTGGCGGTGCCGAGATTGATGGCGGTCATGGTGTAACTCCTCAGGCTTCGGCTTGGGCTTTGATCAGACGGTCGTAAGCGTCCTGATCAAGCAGTTTGCCGACAGCGGCGGCGTCGCTTGGCTGGAAGCGGAAGAACCAGCCTTCGCCCAGGGGATCTTCGTTGACCAGTTCCGGGGCGTCTTGCAGCGCCGGGTTGACTTCCAGCACGTCGCCATCGAGCGGCATGTACACGCCGCTGGCGGCTTTCACCGATTCCACGGTGGCGGCTTCAGCGCCTTTTTCGTAAGCCTGCAGCTCAGGCAGTTGCACGAACACCACGTCGCCCAAGGCGTTCTGCGCGAATGCGGTGATGCCGACAGTGACACTGCCGTCGGCTTCGGTGCGCAGCCATTCATGATCTTCAGTAAAACGCAACTCGCTCATGGAAACTCCTCAGGGGCCAGACTCGTCTGGTGGACGCGGTGGAAAGCTTGGGGCGGGGAAGCCCTTAATAGATGAGGAGGCAGGTAGCAAGAATGCGGCCAAGGTTGATTTATCCATATAAATCAATTGGTTGAGTTGTTTTGGAGTTTGTTGGGATGTTGCTGTTGTAGCGAAATCGCTACAGCTTGGGGCGAGGAGAAAAGCTGAACCGGATCAAAGCGTTGCGCAGCGCTGGTCACAGGCGGGTGTATCGATATCGTTCCGCTGTAGCGCTTTCGGTACAGGTGGAGGTCGTTTTTGGACGGATTTCGAATCCGCCATAAATCCTGTGGGAGCGAGCCTGCTCGCGAATACGGTGTGTCAGGCGCCAGCTATTTTGCTGATAGACCGCTTTCGCGAGCAGGCTCGCTCCCACATGGGGAATTTCCTGCAATAGGGATGCGCGGTAGTCACGGTTTATTGGGAATGCCGTATTTGCGCAGGCGATGGGCAATTGCGGTATGGGAGGTCTGCAAGCGGCTCGCCAGTTGCCGGGTCGAGGGATAGCTGACGTAGAGCTTCTCGAGCAGCTCTCTTTCGAACGATTCGACCGCTTGCTCGAGGCTGTCGACGTCGGTATCGGCCTGGCGCGCCACTGAAGTGCCGGCGATGTCGAGGTCGCCGATATCGACCAGACTGCTCTCGCAAATCGCCGCCGCACGGAAAATCACGTTCTGCAACTGCCGCACGTTGCCCGGCCAGCGATTGCCGAGCAGCGCCGGATAAGTGCCGGGCGCCAGGCGGCAGACCGGGCGCTGGATCTGCGCGCAGGCCTGCTGCATGAAGTAGCGCGCCAGCAGCAGGATGTCCTGACCGCGTTCACGCAGCGGCGGCACTTCGACGTTGAGCACGTTGAGGCGATAGAACAGGTCTTCGCGGAACAGCCCTTCGCTGACCATTTTCTCCAGATCGCGGTGGGTCGCGCTGAGGATGCGCACGTCGACCTTTACTTCCCGATCACCACCGACGCGGCGGAAGCTGCCGTCGTTGAGAAAACGCAGGAGTTTGGCCTGCAAGTACGGCGACATCTCGCCGATCTCATCGAGGAACACCGTGCCCTGGTTGGCCAGTTCCATCAGCCCCGGTTTACCGCCACGCGCCGCGCCGGTGAAGGCGCCGGGGGCGTAGCCGAACAGTTCGCTTTCGGCGAGGTTTTCCGGCAGCGCTGCGCAGTTCAACGCCAGGAAAGGAGCACTGTGCCGCGCACTGATCGCGTGACAGGCTCGGGCCACCAATTCTTTGCCGGTGCCGGTTTCGCCTTGAATCAACAACGGTGCATCAAGGGCGGCGACCCTTTGCGCGCGGGCCTTGAGTGTGCGGATCGCCGGGGATTCGCCGAGCAGCGCGTCGAAGCCTTCGGCGTGATCGTGATGCAACGCCGAGAGCTGTTCGCCGATGCGGTTCGGTTGATACAGGGTCAGCAGGGCGCCGGCGTCGGTGATCGGCGTGGCGTCGAGCAGCAGGGTCTGGCCATTTACAGTGATTTCGCGCAACGGCAGGCGAAAGCCGTTTTCCAGCAGGGTATCGAGCAGGCCGGGATCATTGAACAGCGCCGAGACGCTTTCGCCGGCCGGTTCGCGACCGTACAGGGCAATCAGCGCCGGGTTGGCCAGCAGCACCTTGCCGGCGCTGTCGAGGGCCAGCACCGGGTCAGTCATCGCCGCGAGCAGGGCATCTAGCTGCAAGTGCCGGCGCTGGCCGGGGAGGATATCGACCACGGTCACCGCTTCCACGCCCAGCACGCGAAACAGCGCATCTTTCAGTTCTTCGAGCACTTGCGGGCTGAGGGTCGGCGCGTCAATGTAGACGTTCGGCGGGATCATCTCCACCGCATCCAGATTGAGATTGCGCCCACCGAGGATAGCCAGGACTTCCTGGGTGATGCCGACGCGGTCGATGAAGCTGACGTGGATACGCATGGGGCGGTTCAGTGATCTGCAGAGCGGAGGGGGGCAAGTATGCCTTAAATCAAAAGCCCCCTCACCCCAGCCCTCTCCCGGAGGGAGAGGGAGCCGACCGAGGTGTCTGGGGTTATGCATCGACCTGAAAGTACCGGGCGATTATGGATTCAGTGATGCAGGATCAGGTCGACGCAATGCTGCAGCATCCCCAATCGGTTCCCTCTCCCTCCGGGAGAGGGCTAGGGTGAGGGGCTTTTGATTTTTATTCGAAATGCTCGAGGTTCACCGGATCCCCCGACTGCATATTCAACTTCTGCCGAATGTCTTCAAACATCAGATCGTAATGCTTGTGCACCGAGCCGATCTGGCTGTGGGTCTTGGGAATTCCGTACTTCTCGGCGATCCGCGTGACATCGCGGGCGAAGTTGTAGGCCTCTTCCTTGGGCAGGAAAAACGTCTCCTTCATGTCCTTGCCCTGCATGCTGCCGTGCAGGGTGAACTGAATCCCCTTGCCTTTCTGCGGGTCGGTGAACACTTCATAGTCCAGATGCACGTTGTAATTGACGTCATCGTCGGTCAACGCGTGCCGCTCGATATGCAGATGACCGGGTTCGAACTGGGCCATTGAGCTACTCCTTTCAAGGCATTGGAGCGAAGCAGGTCTTGAGCCTGCTTCGGTGTTTATTGTTATCGGTAACTGATCCCCGGCTTCGCCGTGCTGACCCGCGTACCGGCGGTGCCCTGGACGATGGCTTCGATATCGGCCAGCGAACCGATCACCGCGACCTTGCCAGTATGGCGCGCGAATTCGCAGGCTGCCTGCACCTTCGGTCCCATGGAGCCTGCGGCGAAACCGAGGCGTTCGAGTTCGTCCGGGTGGGCTTCGGCGATGGCTTTCTGGGTGGGTTTGCCATAGTCGATAAAAGCCGCGTTGACGTCGGTGGCGATCACCAGCAGGTCGGCTTCCAGTTGCTCGGCAAGCAACGACGAACACAGATCCTTGTCGATCACCGCCTCGATGCCTTTGAGGGTGCGTTGCTCGTCGTACATGGTCGGAATGCCGCCGCCACCGGCGCAAATGACGATGCTGCCCTTGTCCAGCAACCACTTGATCGGACGGATTTCAAAGATGCGTTTCGGCCTTGGACTGGCTACGACGCGGCGGAATTTGTCGCCATCCGGTGCAATTGCCCAGCCTTTCTCGGCGGCGAGTTTTTCTGCTTCGGCTTTCTCGTACACCGGGCCGATCGGTTTGCTCGGATTCTTGAAGGCCGGGTCGTTGGCGTCGACTTCGACCTGGGTCAGGAGGGTGGCGAACGGCACTTCGAAGTCGAGCAGATTGCCCAGTTCCTGTTCGATGATGTAGCCGATCATGCCTTCGGTTTCAGCGCCGAGCACGTCCAGCGGGTAGGGGGTGACGGAGGTGTAGGCCGCCGCTTGCAGCGACAGCAGGCCGACTTGCGGGCCATTGCCGTGAGCGATGACCAGTTGGTTGCCGGGATGGATCTTGGCGATTTGCTCGGTGGCGATGCGGATGTTGGCGCGCTGGTTGTCAGCGGTCATCGGCTCACCACGGCGGAGCAGGGCGTTACCGCCCAGGGCTACGACGATACGCATGGTGCAATCCTTCTAAGCAGAGGAATGACAAACGATTCGATCCCCCTGTCGGAACCGGAATCCCTGTGGGAGCGAGCCTGCTCGCGAATGCGGTATGTCATTCAACAGTGATGTTGTCTGATCTGACGCTTTCGCGAGCAGGCTCGCTCCCACATTGGGTTTCCGGTTCCTTCAGTGGGAGCGCTGTGGCGTCAGAGATCAGCCAGGGTCGAAACCAGAATCGCCTTGATCGTGTGCATGCGGTTTTCCGCTTGCTCGAAGGCGATGCAGGCTGGCGACTCGAACACGTCGTCGGTCACTTCGATGCCGTTTTTCAGGTGCGGATACTGCTCGGCGATCTGTTTGCCGACCTTGGTGTCGCTGTTGTGAAAGGCCGGCAGGCAGTGCATGAACTTGGTACGCGGGTTGCCGGTGGCTTTCATCAGGTCGGCGTTGACCTGATACGGCAGCAGTTGCTGGATGCGCTCGGCCCAGGCTTCCACCGGTTCGCCCATCGATACCCAGACATCGGTGTGAATGAAGTCGACGCCCTTGACCGCTTCTTTCGGATCTTCGGTGAGGGTGATGCGTGCGCCGCTTTCCTCACCGTATTTTTTGCAGCGCGCTACCAGATCGTCCAGCGGCCACAGCGCTTTCGGTGCGCAGATGCGCACGTCCATGCCCAGTTTGGCGCCGATCAGCAGCAGCGAGTTGCCCATGTTGTTTCGCGCGTCGCCCAAGTAGGCGTAGCTGATTTCGTGGATCGGCTTGTCAGCGTGTTCACGCATGGTCAGCACGTCGGCGATCATCTGGGTCGGGTGATATTCATCGGTCAGGCCGTTGAACACCGGCACGCCGGCGAACTTGGCCAGCTCTTCGACGATTTCCTGTTTGAAGCCACGGTACTCGATGGCGTCGTACATGCGCCCGAGCACGCGGGCGGTGTCCTTCATGCTTTCCTTGTGGCCGATTTGCGAGGAGTTCGGGTCGATGTAGGTGACGTTGGCGCCTTGGTCATAGGCCGCCACTTCGAAGGCGCAACGGGTGCGGGTCGAGGTCTTTTCGAAGATCAGGGCGATGTTGTTGCCCTTCAGATGCTGTTGCTCGGTGCCGGTGTACTTCGCGCGTTTCAGATCGCGGGACAGGTCGAGCAGGTAACGCAGCTCACGTGGGGTGTGGTGTTCCAGACTGAGCAGGTTACGGTTATGAATGTTAAACGCCATGATGATTCTCCTTGGATTCGGTAATCGGCCCGGCCGCTACGGGATGGGTGCGGCCGGGGGACGGTCGTTTAGTAGTCGATCGGGTCGCGGATGATCGGGCAGGTCATGCAGTGGCCGCCGCCACGGCCCCGGCCGAGTTCGCCGGCGCTTATGGTGATGACCTCCACGCCAGCCTTGCGCAGCAGGGTGTTGGTGTAGGTGTTGCGGTCGTAGCCGATGACCACGCCGGGCTCCATCGCCACCACGTTGTTGCCGTCGTCCCATTGCTCGCGTTCGGCGGCGAAGCTGTTGCCGCCGGTTTCCACCACGCGCAGTTTCGGCAGATTGAGCGCCGCAGCGACGGTGTCGAGGAAGCTGCCTTCTTCGCGGCGGATGTCGATGCCGCCCTGTTTGCTTTCGTCAGGGCGCAGGGTGAAGGCGACGATCTGGTTGACCACTTCCGGGAAGATCGTCACCAGGTCGCGGTCGCAGAAGCTGAACACGGTGTCCAGGTGCATTGCCGCGCGGGACTTCGGCAGGCCGGCGACGATGACCTTTTCCACCGCTTTGTTGTTGAACAGGTTCAGCGCCAGTTGGCCGATGGCCTGACGCGATGAACGCTCGCCCATGCCGATCAGTACCACACCGTTGCCGATCGGCATGACGTCGCCGCCCTCGAGCGTTGAGTTGCCGTGGTCCTTGTCCGGGTCGCCGTACCAGATCTCGAATTCGGCGTTGGTGAATTGCGGATGGAATTTGTAGATGGCGGTGGTCAGCAGGGTTTCCTGACGGCGCGCCGGCCAGTACATCGGGTTGAGCGTCACGCCCCCGTAGATCCAGCACGTGGTGTCACGGGTGAACTGGGTGTTGGGCAGCGGCGGCAGGATGAAGCTGGAGTGGCCGAGGAAATCGCGGAACATCTGGATGGTCTTGCCACCGAAGCTGTCCGGCAGATCATCGGCCGACACGCCGCCAATCAGGAATTCGGCGATGTGCCGTGGCTCGAGGCTTTTCAGCCAGGATTTCACTTCGCTGATCAGGCCCAGGCCCACCGAGTCGGCGGTCACCTTGCGCTCAAGGATCCAGTCCAGCGCTTCGGGAATGGCGACGATGTCGGTCAGCAGGTTGTGCATTTCCACCACGTCGATGCCGCGCTCGCGCATCTTGGTGACGAAGTCGAAGTGATCGCGCTTGGCCTGCGCCACCCACAGCACGTCATCGAACAGCAGTTCATCGCAGTTGTTCGGGGTCAGCCGCTGATGGGCCAGACCTGGGGAGCAAACCATGACTTTACGCAGTTTCCCGGCTTCGGAGTGGACGCCGTACTTCACTTTTTCCGTGGTCATTTCTGTGTTCCTCCAGATGACAATTCAATCAGGGGTTACAGCGTCAGGAAGCCATCGTAGAGACCGTAGGCCGCCACCACGGCGCCCACGACCACTGCGGCGAAAATCAGCTTCTCGACGTTGGTGAAAACCGGTTGTTTGAGTTCCAGCTTGGCCTTGGCGAACAGGATCGCGCCGGGCGCATAGAGCAGGGCCGACAGCAGCAGGTACTTGACCCCGCCGGCGTACAACAACCACACCGCATAGATCAGGGCGATACCGCCGATGATCAGATCCTTGCGCCGCTCGGCGGCAAAGCCTTCGTAGCTCTCGCCGCGCACCGCCAGCAGCAGGGCATAGGCCGCCGACCACAGGTACGGCACCAGAATCATCGAGGTGGCGAGGTAGATCAGTGACAGGTAAGTGCTGGCCGAGAACAGGGTGATGATCAGGAACACCTGCACCATCGCGTTGGTCAGCCACAGGGCGTTGACCGGCACATGGTTGGCGTTTTCCTTGCGCAGAAACTCCGGCATGGTGTGGTCTTTGGCGGCGGCGAACATGATCTCGGCACACAGCAGCACCCACGACAGCAGCGCGCCGAGCAGCGAGATGATCAGGCCGACGCTGATCAGCACCGCACCCCAGTGACCGACCACATGCTCAAGCACGGCGGCCATCGACGGGTTCTGCAGTTTCGCCAGTTCCGGCTGGGTCATGATGCCCAGCGACAGCACGTTCACCAGCACCAGAAACAGCAGCACGGTGATGAAGCCGATCACGGTGGCCTTGCCGACGTCCGAGCGTTTCTCGGCGCGGGCGGAGAAGATGCTCGCGCCTTCGATGCCGATGAACACCCAGACGGTGACCAGCATCATGTTGCGCACCTGGTTCATCACACTGCCCAGATCAGGGTTTTTCACGCCCCAGATGTCGGCGGTGAAGATGTCCAGTCTGAACGCGAAGACTGCGATCAGCACGAACAGCAGCAGCGGCACGACCTTGGCGACGGTGGTCACCAGGTTGATGAACGCCGCTTCCTTGATCCCGCGCAACACCAGGAAATGCACGCCCCACAGCAGCAAGGACGCGCCGATCACCGCCGCTGGGGTATTGCCTTCGCCGAAGATCGGAAAGAAATAGCCGAGGGTGCTGAACAGCAGAACGAAGTAGCCGACGTTGCCCAGCCAGGCGCTGATCCAGTAGCCCCAGGCCGATGAGAAACCCATGTAGTCGCCGAATCCAGCCTTGGCATAGGCGTAGACACCGCCGTCCAGGTCAGGCTTGCGATTGGCGAGGGTCTGAAAGACGAAAGCGAGGGTGAGCATGCCGACTGCGGTGATGGCCCAGCCGATCAGCACTGCACCGACGTCGGCGCTGGCGGCCATGTTTTGTGGCAACGAAAATATCCCGCCACCGATCATTGAACCGACTACCAGTGCAACCAGTGCACCGAGTCTTAGTTTTCCGGGCGCTTCAGACATTTGCATGACTCCATTGCAGGAAAGGAGAGCTCACAGCCTAGTACTGTTGTCTGTTCGAACAGCTGACATGGATCAGTGCATGGTCACATTCCATTGTTAATGAACGACTTGTGCGCCCGTTGCGGGCATAACGCTGTAGCCTCAAAGGCCCATTCCAGAGCCATTTCGCTGAAACAATCGGGAATAGCTATTAATGCTTTCGAACTATGACGCTAGTTGCTTTTCAGCGATTGGCAAATGTCGGTCATCTGTTTTCAGCACAGAATCGAATAATCAAGATCGGCGCACAAAACTGACTTAATGTGCTACGCCTTATCGTGGTCGGCTATATATAACGCTGCGAGATTCGGCATTACCTGATAAACGTCATCTACCCTTAGGCTTTTAGTCGGGTGTTGTTACAAATAAACAACAACGACTCTTTCAAGGAGATCTGCATGTCGCAACCGACGCAAAAGCTGCGCCTTGGTGCGTTGATCGCGCTGGTGGTGGGGTCGATGATCGGCGGGGGGATTTTCTCGTTGCCGCAAAACATGGCGGCGCGCGCCGATGCCGGGGCGATCCTGATCGGCTGGGGCATCACCGCGATCGGCATGCTGACGCTGGCCTTCGTCTTTCAGACCCTGGCCAATCGCAAGCCGGAGCTGGACTCGGGCGTCTACGCCTACGCCAAGGCCGGGTTTGGCGACTACATGGGATTTTCATCAGCGTGGGGTTACTGGATCAGTGCCTGGCTGGGCAACGTCGGCTATTTTGTCTTGCTGTTCAGCACCCTTGGCTATTTCTTCCCGGTGTTCGGTCAGGGCAACACGCCGATCGCCATCGGCTGCGCTTCGGTGCTGTTGTGGGCGGTGCATTTTCTGGTGATGCGCGGGATCAAGGAGGCGGCGCTGATCAACCAGCTGACCACCGTGGCCAAGGTCGTGCCGCTGATCATGTTCATCGTCATCGCTGCGGTGGCATTCAAGGCTGACATCTTCACCCGCGACATCTGGGGCCGCAGCAACCCGAACTTCGGCGGGGTGATGGATCAGGTGCGCAACATGATGCTGGTCACCGTGTTCGTCTTCATCGGCATCGAAGGCGCCAGCGTCTATTCGGCCCGCGCGGAGAAACGCAGCGACGTCGGCCGCGCCACGGTGATCGGGTTTCTTGGCGTGCTGGCGCTGCTGGTACTGGTCAACGTGCTGTCGCTGGGGATCATGAGCCAGCCGGAACTGGCCAATCTGCAGAACCCTTCACTGGCAGCGGTGCTCGAGCACATCGTCGGGCCGTGGGGTGCGTTACTGATCAGCGTCGGGCTGGCGATTTCCCTGCTCGGTGCATTGTTGTCCTGGGCCTTGCTCTGCGCGGAAATCCTTTTCGCCACGGCCAAGGACAAGACCATGCCGGCGTTCCTGAAGAAGGAAAACAAGAACCACGTGCCGGTCAATGCGCTGTGGCTGACCAATGTGATGATCCAGATTTTCCTGCTGATCACACTGTTCTCGGCGGGTACTTACACCAGCCTGATCTACCTGGCCTCGTCAATGATTCTGGTGCCGTACCTGTGGTCGGCGGCCTACGCGGTGCTGCTCAGCGGGCGCGGCGAAACCTACGAGCACGCGTCGGCCGAGCGCACCAAGGATCTGCTGATTGGCGGCATCGCCCTGGTTTACGCGGTGTGGCTGTTGTATGCCGGTGGGGTGAAGTATCTGCTGCTGTCGGCGCTGCTGTATGCGCCGGGGGTGATTCTGTTTGCCAAGGCCAAGCATGAACAGGGGCAGCCGGTTTTTACCACGGTGGAGAAAGGGATTTTTGCGTGCGTGGTGATCGGGGCGGGGCTGGCGGCGTATGGGTTGTATAGCGGGGTATTGTCGTTGTGATCTGAAAAGCAGCCCCTCACCCTAGCCCTCTCCCAGAGGGAGAGGGGACCGACCGAGCTGTCTGGCGCTATACATCGACCTGAGCGATCGAGTCGATTATGGATTCGACGAAAATCTTTCACGTCGGCGTAACTCTCCAATATCCCCCAATCAGTCCCCTCTCCCTCTGGGAGAGGGCTAGGGTGAGGGGCTTCTCATGGCCAACACGGAGGATGCGAGCCCAACTCCGCGGCCGGCCAATCCCACCGCACCGCCGCCCCGCTGATCTGCACCGGTACGCGCAATCTCCGCGCCGGCCCCCACGCGGTGTGTTCAATCGCTGGATCCTGATCCAGCGCTTCTTCGGCCCGCAGCGGGTCATGCGTCCCCGGCCCATCCTTGAGCAAGAGTTTCGCCGTACGCGCCAGCGACAACCGCGCCGAGCCCCCGCGACCGTTGGCCAGTCGTTCAGTCAGCAATCTGATCGCACTCGCCGCCATCAGATACCCGGTCGCATGATCCAGCGCCTGCACCGGCAGCGGCGTCGGTTTATCGCTGTGCTTCCAATGCTGTCCGGCCTCGGCGATGCCGCTGCTCATCTGCACCAGGCTGTCGAAACCCCGGCGGTTCTGCCAGGGGCCGCTCCAGCCGTAGGCATTGAGGCAGACATCGATCAGCCCCGGTGCCAGTTGCCTTCGACGTTCAATACCAAACCCCAGATGTTCCAGCGCATCGGCGCGGTAGCCGTGGAGCAAAATGTCGGCGTCTTGCAATAAACCTTCGAACACTGCGCGATCCGCTGGCACTTGCAGATCCAGTCGCGCACAGCGTTTGCCCACGGTCATTTCCGGGACCACACCGGGTTCGTTCCAGCTCGGTGGATCGATGCGCAAGACGTTGGCGCCGAGCCCGGCGAGAAAGCGGCTGGCGGTGGGGCCGGCGAGGACGCGGGTCAGATCGAGCACTTTGATCCCGGCCAGAGGCCGTGCGATCGAACCTTGCCATGGGCTGCGGTTCTCGTCCGTCTGCTCGATGAACTGCACCAGCGCTTCGGCATTCACCGCCAGCCCTTGCGGATGCTGCTGCCACTGCGCCCAACTGCGCATTTCGGCGGCGCAGCCGTTGGCGTCGACCACTGCTTGTTCCAGATCCGCACTGTCCCATTGCGCGACTTTCGCCGCCATTGCGGCACGATCGGCGCAGGCGCCGAGCACGCGTTCAGCGGCGGCGCGGTGATGCGGGGCATTGGTGTGCAGACGGATCCAGCCGTCCCGGGTCGCATAGTCGCCGGCGATCGCATCCCATAACGGCGGCACCTGCCAGCCGATCGGGCGCAGCGAGGTGGAGAACCACAACGAGGCCAGACGGCGGTCGACTGCAACCGCAGGCAAGTGCCCGGTTTGCTGGTGAAGCAATTCGCTGAGCGCTTGCCCGGCAGCGGCGATGCTGGCGCAGGCCAGCTCGGTCACGGCGAAGGCCGAGGGCAGCGCGCCGTCACCGATGAAGGGGATTGGCGTGCGAGGCAGGTCGAGTGCGGTTTGGATGGACGTGAGCTGATCAGTCATCGAAGGCCCTCCGGAACGAGAGGGCGATGATAGTGCAAAACATAACCGGGCTGGATTGAGGATCGTTCCCACGCTCCGCGTGGGAATGCCGCCCGGGACGCTCTGCGTCCCAATCGAAAGCTGGAACGCGGAGCGTCCCTTGATGCATTCCCACGCGGAGCGTGGGAACGATCGATGCTGGATTGTTACACGCGAAACTGATCCATCAATTTCATCTGCTGGCTCGCCAGGCTGTTGAGCTGGCTGCTGATCGCTGCCGATTCGGTGGCCTGCTCGGTCAGGGTTTCGGTGACGGTGCGAATCGCCGAGACGTTGCGGTTGACCTCTTCGGCCACGGCGCTTTGCTCTTCGGCGGCGCTGGCGATCTGCAGGTTCATGTCGCTGATCACCGTCACCGCGTCGCTGATCTTGCCCAGCGCATCAACGGCCTGACGAATCTGCCCGGCGTTGTTGTGCGCCTGGGTCTGGCTCGAGTGCATGGTCGCGACCACGCCACGGGTGCCGGTCTGGATGCGCTCGATGACGATGCGGATTTCTTCCACCGAATCCTGCGTGCGTTTGGCCAGGTTGCGCACCTCGTCGGCGACCACGGCAAAACCGCGACCGCTTTCGCCGGCGCGGGCGGCTTCGATGGCGGCATTGAGGGCCAGCAGGTTGGTCTGTTCGGCGATGCTGCGGATCACTTCCAGCACCGAACCGATCTGCTCGCTGTTCACTGCCAGCGCTTCGACCTCGGTCACTGCTTTGCTGACCTCATCGGCGAGTTGATTGATGTCGCGGGTGCTGCGCTCGATGATCGCCATGCCGTCCTTCGCCGACTGATCGGCACCCTTGGCGGCGTTGGCGGCGTTCGAGGCACTGTTGGCGACGTCGTGGGCAGTGGCGCTCATTTCGTTGGACGCGGTGGCGACCTGATCGATCTCGCGGAACTGCACCTGCATGCCTTCGCTGGTCTGGCGGGCAATTTCCGATGACTGATCAGCCGTGCCGCGCGCTTCGGTGATGCTCTGTTTGATCTGCGCGATGGTCGGCTGAAGCTTGTCGAGGAAGCGGTTGAACCAGTTCACCAGTTCGCCGAGCTCGTCTTTCTTGCTGTAGTTCAGGCGCTGGGTCAGATCGCCTTCGCCGCTGGCGATGTTCTTCAGCATCTCGGCAACGCTGTTGATCGGACGGGTGACGCCGGAGGCGGTAAGCCAGATCAGCAGCAGGCCGACCAGACCGGCCAAGCCCGCTACCAGCAGGGCAGTGATCACGCCGGTGTGTTGCGCGTCATCGAGTACCGCTTGCAGCTTTACCGAATCGGCCAGCAGCACTTGCTCCGGCAGGTCGATGACCACGCCCCAGGCGCGCGAATTGCCGATCGGGTCGACCGGGTAAATCGCGCGAATCAGCTCGCCCTGTTCGAGGATTTTCGCCGTACCGCTGCCGACCAGTTGCAATACATCTTGGCCGTCAGCGCCGAGGGTATCGCTGATTTTTTTGCCGACCCGCGTCGCGTCAGCACTGTCGGCCGCCAGCACACCGCTGCCGGAGACGATCAGCATGTGCCCGGCGTTGTTGAACAGGCTGCGCTGCGAGTCGACGGCGGCGGCTTGCAGGGCGTCGAGCGCGATGTCGACACCGACCACGCCGATCGCTTTGCCATCCACCAGCAGCGGCACGGAAATGGTCGTCATGAGCATTTCCTTGCCACCGACGGTGTCGGCATACGGGTCGAGCAGGCAGGTGCGTTTGTTGTCGCGAGGGCAGGTGTACCAACTGTTGTACGGCGTACCGCTGACGCTGAGGGTGGTTTTGGTCAGGTCGTCTTCGACCATGATCGTATTCAGCGCGGCGCCGGCGGCACGGCTCCAGTACGAGGCGAAGCGCCCGGCTTCGTTGGACTGCCGCGCGGCATCGTTGGCGAATTCGCTGTCCTTGCCGTCGAGGCCGTTGGGTTCGAAGGCGAGCCAGATGCCAAGGACTTTATCGTTGCGCTCGAAAGCGGTTTTCAGACTCTGGTTCAACTCTTCCCGAACGGCGCCGGCTTCGAGTGAACGCTTGGCGGCCATCGTCCGCAGATCCTTGATCTGATCGGCGAGGGCGGTGACCACGAGCAGGCTTTCACCAAAGGTTTTCTGCACCCGCACCGCCTGTTCGGCGGCCTTGGCCTGCAGCAGGTTCTGCACGCTGGCGGTGAGCAACTGGTTGCTGGATTGACTGACCAGCGCGTCGTTCTGGTTGGTCTGGTAGATGTTCATGCTGACAATCAGCGCCACCACACCGAGCAGGCACAGGCCGGAGAGCAGGACAATTTTCAGTCGAATGGAAAGGGCGTCGAACATGGGCGATCTCGCGAATGGAATAAACAGGTGGCTGGGCCGGAAGCCCGGTTTGCCAAATCCATTCAGCGCCATTCAATCCTCATCGGCGTAAAGCGAAACGGCATGAGGCGCTTGCCGACGGACGGTCGCTGCTAAACGTTTGCGCAGGGGAAAGTGCTGAAAAGGCTTTAATTACAGGGATGTTTCACTACCGCGACGGGCGTCTCCGGGCGCGACCAGATCCACAGGTTGCCCATGGCCATGCCGGCAATCGCCAGATAGATCGGCCAGCCGTGATCGAGCATCACCAGCATCAACGTCGCACACAGCAGCATGCTGACGGTGGCACTGAGCTTGGCCTTGCGCGCGATGATCCTGCCGTTGCGCCAGTTACTGAGGATCGGCCCGAACAGGCGATGATTTTCCAGCCAGGCACTCAAGCGCGGCGAACTGCGGGTCGCGGCCCACGCGGCAAGGAGGATGAACTCGGTGGTCGGCAGGCCGGGCACGGCAATGGCAATCAGGCCGATGCCAAGGCTGACATAGGCCAGCAGGCCGAACAGCAGACGGGCGAGTTTTGATGGGGCGGGTGCGGGCATGGCTCAGCGGCGGCTTCTGAAGCGGAACGGGGATCTTACAGATTTGTGGTGAGCCCTGTGGGAGCGAGCCTGCTCGCGAAAGCGGTTGATCAGGCACATTGATGTTGAATGTGCTGCCGTCTTCGCGAGCAGGCTCGCTCCCACAAGGGATAAGAGTTGCTTCAGGCTACTTCGGCTTCTATGGCATAAGCCCGTTCCAGCAGCACGGTAAAGCGATTGAACGCATCCAGTGCACCTTGCTCAACTTCCGCTTCTTCCTCTGCCGTGAACGGCAACGCATCGAGGGTGCGCACAAAGCTTTTCCAGCCCTCGGCGCGGCCACCTTGCGGTTCAGCCAGATGCCGGGCACCGAAGCTTTCGCTCAGCTCCAGTGCCACCGCGCGCTTGATCAGGAACGCCGCGCCGAGCTTGGAACCCTCGGAAACAAAGATCCAGCCCAGCGCTCGCGCCTTGCTCGGGTTTTTCAGCGCGCCGGCCACCGGCGCCGGGACTTCGGTGTCGAGGTCGGCGAGGTCAGCCTTGGCGGCTTCGGCGCGGCAACGGGCTGGAAGATCCGGGACGATCGCGGTCAGTTCGGCATCGTTGTACAGCTCGACCAGTTCCGCCTGGAACAGGTATTGCGCGACGACGAAACGGGCGAAGCTGGCGCGGGTTTCGAATGGTGCGTGGGCTTTGACCAGCGCATCGAGTTTGCTGTGCGGCTCATGGGTGATCTGGTTCAGGCGTTGTGAACGCAGGGCTTTTTCCGGGGCGGTCATGGGGTGTCCTTGATAAATGAGGCGCTTGATAACAAGACGTACGGGCAGGTGCCGGACAGTAAAAAAACCTCACTGCGTGGCGCGAACGCACGCAGTGAGCCGGGCCGATCAGATGTCCCAGATCAGGTTGATCGCGAAGTTGCGTCCCGGTTGGGTCAGCCGATCGAGGTTGGCCGGTTGCGTCACCGAGGCTTCGCCGACGCTGTCGTAACCGCGCACGTCATCCCACAGCCAGTATTTCTTGTCGGTCAGGTTGTAGACGCCGCCGCTGACGGTGACGTCGTCGGTCACCTTGTAATAGCCGGCCAGATCGAGAATGCCGAAGCCCGGGGTCTTGAACTGACTGCTGACGCCGTCCGGCGACTTGAAGTTGCTGTCGTCGACGCGGTCCTTTTTCTTCACCACGGTCCAGCTCAGCAGGCCGCCATAGTTGTCCTGGTCGTAACCGAGGCCGAATACGCCGGTGAGCGGATTGACACTGTTGATCGGCTCGCCGCTGTCGTTGTTGCGCCCGTAGGCGTAGGCGATCGAGCCTTGGGTATACAGGCCTTGCGGCGCGCCGAACGCGTCCAGATTCAAGCGACCTTTGACTTCTGCGCCCTTGATGGTGGCGCGCTTGATGTTGTTGCTCTGGAAGGTCAACTCATCGTCGCCCGGCTTGACCGCATCCTCGTTGATGAAGTCGCGGTACTTGTTATAGAACACCGCGACGTCGAACGAGCCCTGCTCGAAATTCCCGCGCAGGCCGGTTTCGAAACCTTTGCTTTTTTCCGGCTCAAGGTCGGAGTTGGGCGCCACGGTGTAGCCGGTGGTGTTGTTCTCGAAACGCCCGTACAGCGATTTTGCCGTGGGCGTGCGGAAGCCTTCGGCGTACTGGCCGTACCAGGTGTAGTTGTCCGTCAGTGCATAGGTCAGGCCGAATTTTGGCGAGACTTTGTGCCAGGTCTTGTTCTTGTCGCTGACCGTGCCCTGGCCGTCGGCGTTCACGGTGTTGAGGAATTCCTCGGTGATGTGCGGCTTGAGCTGGGTGTAGTCGTAGCGCAGGCCCGGCAGGAAGGTCCAGTCGTTCCAGCTGATCTGATCCTGGGCGAACAGGCTGTAGGTGTTGATGGTCGGATCGGGGAAATCAGAGGCCTTGGCCAGCACGTCCGCCGCACTGGTCGCGCCAATCGCCGTGCAGCCGCGACCGACGGCCACGCATGTGCCGTCGCCGCTGCGTGAGCCGGTGACTTTCTGCTGTTTGATCGTGGTGCCGTAAGTCAGCAGGTGATCGGTGTCACCGATGGCGAAGGCCTTGTCCAGTTGCGCGTCGAACACCCACTGTTTTTCTTCGTAGATCGTGTCGCGGGTACGCAGCACTTTACGGGTGATCGGGTAGTACAACTCCTCGGTGCTCTGGTCGGTCTTGGCGATCTGGTGATTGAGGCTCCACTTGACGTTATCGGCCAGCAGGCTGTCGAGGGCGAACGAGTGTTCGATACCGAAACGCTCGCGAGTAATGGTGTCGTTATCGGTGCGCCACTGGTACATGCCGCCGGGCAGGATGCTGCTCGGGATGGTCGGCGCGCCGTTGACATACGGTCCACCGTAAGCACTTTTCTGGTCGGTGTCGCGATCATCCTTGTACTTTTCGTAGGTCAGGCCCAGGCGCGAATCGTCGTTGTAGTTCCAGCCGAGCTTGGCCAGGACGTTGCTCGCGCGCACGTCTTCCGGGTTGGCGGCGGTGCGCGCAAGGCCGGTGCCGTTGTTGCCGCCGAAGGACTCGGTTTCGTGTCCGTCGCGCTGGCTGTAATGCAGCAGACCGTCGAACTCACCGCTGCGCCCGGCGACGGTGGCGGATTTCAGCCAGCTGTCGTCTGCGGAGCTGTAACCGCTTTTCAAGCGTGCGCCGACATCCTTGCCCGGTTTGATGATGTCGTCGGCATCCAGCGTGTAGTAGCTGACCGCGCCACCAATGGCGTTGCTGCCGTACAGCACCGAGGCCGGGCCACGGAGAATCTCCACGCGTTTGACGATTTCCGGATCGACGTAGTTGCGCTGGCTTTTGGCGTAGGGGCCGTTGAAGAAGCCGTTGGGAATCTCCACGCCATCGACCTGGGTCAGGATGCGGTCGCCGTCGATACCGCGAATGTTGTAGCCACTGATGCCGCCACGCTGGCCGGCACCGCCAACGGAAACGCCCGGCTCGTAGCGCACCAGATCCTTGATGGTGTTGACGTTGTTGCGGTCAAGCGCTTGGCGATCATGCACGCTGACCGTCGAGGGCACGCTGTTGACCGACTGTTCCTGGCGAGTGGCGCTGATGGTCACCTGATCGAGATTGAGGGTGCCGCTGCTGTTGCGTTTTTCCAGCACGACATTGTTGTTGCTCAGTTTGCGAAAGCTCAGGTTGGTCCCCACCAACAGGCGCTCGAGGGCTTTCTCCGGCGGCAGTGAACCACGCACGCCGGGCGACGAGACGTTCTGCCCCAACTCGGCCGGCAAGCCGACCTGCCAACCGGTCACGGCGGTAAAGGCATTCAATGCCGAAACCAGCGGTTGCTGGCCGATGGCGAAGGCGTAAGCGCCCATGTTGCGCGCCGGTTGTTCGGTGGCCGCCAGCAGCGGTGCGGTGCCAGCCATGAGGATGGCCGCAGTCAGCAGCGACAGTACGCGGGAAGGGGAAGCAGTCTGGCGGGTAAGGCGTGAGGACATCGATAGCGCTCCGTGTCGCACGAATCTTTATAGGTGCTGATCGGCATGGTTAGATGCGAATCAATTGCATTGGCTATAACGAGACGTACTGCCATTGGCTATCGAGTAAAAATAATTCTCATTCAGTTCAGAATCACCAGCGCAGGGAATTCCTGCAGGCGTGCCGAGGTGATGTGGGCGAGGGAGCGGACCACGTCGAGCGGCTGGTCGAGACGGTAATTGCCGGTGACGGCGACGTCGGCCAATTGCTCGTTGTTGTTGATGATCCAGCCCGGATAGTAGCGGCGCAGCTCGGCCAGCACCTGATTCAGCGGGCAGTTCTCGAACACCAGACGGCCTTCAACCCAGGCCAGATCGGCATTGGCGTCGAGCTTGGCCGGGCGATCAAATCCGTTGGGGCCGATGCGAATGCTTTCCCCGGCACGCAGGCGCACCCGGGCATCGTTGTGGGTGGCGCGCAGATCGACATCGCCGCGCTGCACGTTCACTTGTGCGACCCCGTCGAGGTAGCGCACGGCGAATGCGGTGTCGTGCACGCTTGCCTGCACCGGGCCTGCGTCGATCTCCAGCGGCTGATTGCGCCCGCTGGCGATCTCGAAAAACGCCTCGCCCTGAAACAGCCGCGCCACGCGCTGTTGATCGTTGATGGTGCTGGAAAACGCCGAGTTGGTATTGAGCAGGACCTTCGAGCCGTCCTCCAGTTGCAGCCGCTGACGCTCGCCGACCACGGTGAGGTGATCCGCTTGAATGCGCATCGGCAGGTTGCTGAAACTGAACAGCCCGAGGATCAGCACCGCAGCGGTAGCCAGCGGTTTCCAATGCGGGCGCAAGCGTTTGAGAAAAGTGATTTTTACCGGTTTTGCCGCCAGGGCTTCGGCGCACAGCGCGACTTGCGGGCCATCCCAGATCGCCTGGGCCTTGGCGAACGCCTCGGCATTCAACGGATCAGCCGCCAGCCAGGCATGAAATTGCCGGGTCTGTTCCTCATCCGGGCTGCCGAGCACGATGAGCCAGTCCAGCGCCTGGTCCATTGCAGCTGCAGCGTCCCGCGCCGAATCGGGCGAAGGCGAGCGGTGGGTGTCCGTCACGGTGGTTCCTCAGGGCTTCTGGCGAAGCAGTTTCTAGCTTCAAGCTGCAAGCTGCAAGCCGGATGCAATACTGCTTTTTGTTTTTACTTGTAGCTTGCAGCTCAAAACTTGCCGCTGCCGTTATGTCGTTCGGCAACGCCGATGCAGATCGACATGATCAGTTTCAGTTCCTTCTGCACGGTGCTCAGCGAAACATCAAGTTCATCAGCGATTTCCTGATAGCTGTGGCCGTGCAAACGGCTGAGGATGAAGATCTGCTGCTGGCGCGGGCTGAGTTGGCTGAGGCTCACGTTCAAACGCTCCAGCAATTGTTCGGCATGGGCGGCGTCTTCGGCGCTGCTGGCGGGCGCGGCGATGCTCTGCACGACATCTTGCGGCACGTCGTCGACCATGGTACGCGCATGAATCTTGCGCGCACGCAAATGATCCAGCGCCAGATTGCGCGCGGTCTGGAAGACAAAGGGTTCAAGGTGATCGATGGCCCGTTCGCTCAACGCCCGGGTCACGCGCAGGTAGGTCTCCTGCAACAGGTCTTCAGCGGTGCTGTGATTGTTGACCATCCGTTCCAGCGTGCGCAGCAGGGAAGTGCGCTGGGCGAGGAAGACGTGGTTGAAGCGCGATTGACTCACGGGAGGACCTGATCCATTTCGAGCGAATGATAATGCTTATCATCCAGCTGAATGGTCAAGTGCTGATTTCATCGACTGCCATGCATGTCGCTGTGGGAGCGAGCCTGCTCGCGAAGGCGTCGTGTCAGTCAGCTCCCATATTGACTGACAGATAGCTTTCGCGAGCAGGCTCGCTCCCACAGGGATTGGGCTAGCCGCAATTACTCGGCGTTACACAATGCCAGGCAGTTATCCAGCATGCGGTTGGAGAAGCCCCATTCGTTGTCGTACCAGGCCAGCACTTTCAGCAACTTGCCGCTGACTTTGGTGTGGTTGGCGTCGAAGATCGACGACAGCGGGTTGTGGTTGAAGTCGCTGGAAACCAGCGGCAAGGTGTTGTAACCGAGAATCTTCGAATGCTGGCTGGCCGCTTTCAGCAGGGCGTTGACTTCGTCGGCACTGGCTTCTTTCTTCAGTTGCACGGTGAGGTCGACCAGCGACACGTTGATCACCGGTACGCGCACAGCCATGCCGGTCAGTTTGCCCGCCAGTTCCGGCAGCACCAGGCCTACCGCTTCGGCTGCGCCGGTCTTGCTCGGGATCATGTTCTGCGTGGCCGAGCGGGCACGGTACGGGTCGCTGTGATAGACGTCGGTGAGGTTCTGGTCGTTGGTGTAGGCGTGGATGGTGGTCATCAGGCCGCTTTCGATGCCCAACTCGCGATGCAGCACCTGCGCCACTGGCGCGAGGCAGTTGGTGGTGCACGAAGCGTTGGAAATGATCTGGTGCGACTGACGCAGAATGTCGTGGTTGACGCCATAAACGACGGTGGCGTCGGCGCCTTTGGCCGGGGCAGAAATGATCACCTTGCGGGCGCCGGCGCTGATATGCGCGGCGGCTTTGGCACGGTCGGTGAACAGACCGGTGCATTCGAACACTACGTCGATTTTTTCAGCGGCCCACGGCAGGTCGGCCGGGTTGCGAATGGCGCTGACCGCGATGCGGTCGCCATTGACCGTCAGGCTTTCGTTATCGTGCGCCACTTCGGCGTCGAAAGTGCCGTGGACGGTGTCGTATTTGAGCAGATGGGCATTGATCGAACTGTCACCCAGATCGTTGATCGCGACGATCTGCAGGTCTTGACGATAGCCTTGGGTATACAGTGCGCGCAGGACATTACGGCCGATGCGGCCAAAACCATTGATTGCGATTCGAAGAGTCATGGAACAGCGCCGCCGTCGTTTTGTTGTTGGAATTACAAGATTATTCGCATAAAAATAGAAAACAAGCCTTTTTAGTGGCAATATTTTGTTTTATCTACAACGAGTGACCTGAATCAACTGGTCCGAATGGTCAAAAAAGCCGTCTGTCATTCCAACAACAACGGCGTTTGATCAGCATAGACAATCAGGTCGCCACATCCGTTAGCCTGGAGTTCTACACATGCATCCCCGCGTTCTTGAGGTCACCGAACGGCTTATCGCCCGCAGCCGCGCCACGCGTCAGGCTTACCTTGCATTGATTCGCGGCGCCGCCACCGACGGCCCGATGCGCGGCAAGCTGCAATGCGCCAACTTCGCCCACGGCGTGGCCGGTTGCGGCACTGAAGACAAGCACAGCCTGCGGATGATGAACTCGGCGAACATCGCCATTGTGTCTTCGTATAACGACATGCTTTCGGCGCACCAGCCGTACGAAGTCTTTCCACAACAGATCAAGAACGCCCTGCGCGAAATCGGCTCGGTCGGCCAGTTCGCCGGCGGCACTCCGGCGATGTGCGATGGCGTGACCCAAGGCGAGCCGGGCATGGAACTGAGCCTGCCGAGCCGCGAAGTGATCGCCATGTCGACCGCCGTGGCGCTGTCGCACAACATGTTCGACGGCGCGCTGATGCTCGGCATCTGCGACAAGATCGTCCCGGGCCTGATGATGGGTTCGCTGCGCTTCGGCCATTTGCCGACGATCTTCGTCCCGGGCGGGCCGATGGTTTCGGGGATTTCCAACAAGGAAAAAGCCGACGTCCGCCAGAAGTACGCCGAAGGCAAGGCCACCCGCGAAGAGCTGCTGGAATCGGAGATGAAGTCCTACCACAGCCCGGGCACCTGCACCTTCTACGGCACCGCCAACACCAACCAGTTGCTGATGGAAGTCATGGGCCTGCACCTGCCGGGCGCCTCTTTTGTCAACCCGAACACGCCGCTGCGCGACGCGCTGACCCGCGAAGCCGCGCATCAGGTCACGCGCCTGACCAAGCAGAACGGCAACTTCATGCCGATCGGCGAAATCGTCGACGAGAAAGCGCTGGTCAACTCCATCGTTGCCCTGCACGCCACCGGCGGCTCGACCAACCACACCCTGCACATGCCGGCCATCGCCATGGCCGCTGGCATTCAACTGACTTGGCAGGACATGGCCGACCTCTCCGAAGTCGTGCCGACCTTGAGCCACGTCTATCCGAACGGCAAGGCCGACATCAACCACTTCCAGGCAGCGGGCGGCATGTCGTTCCTGATCCGCGAACTGCTCGGCGCCGGCCTGCTGCATGAAGACGTCAACACTGTGCTCGGTCATGGCCTGAGCCAGTACACCAAAGAGCCGTTCCTCGATAACGGCGAGCTGGTCTGGCGCGAAGGCCCGACCGACAGCCTCGACGAAAACATCCTGCGTCCGGTGTCCCGTGCGTTCTCGCAAGAGGGCGGCTTGCGGGTGATGGAAGGCAACCTCGGTCGCGGGGTGATGAAGGTTTCTGCCGTTGCGCTGGAGAACCAGATCGTCGAAGCACCGGCGATGGTGTTCCAGGATCAGCAGGACCTGGCGGACGCATTCAAGGCCGGTCTGCTGGAGAAGGATTTTGTCGCCGTGATGCGCTTCCAGGGCCCGCGTTCCAACGGCATGCCCGAGCTGCACAAGATGACGCCGTTCCTTGGCGTGTTGCAGGATCGCGGCTTCAAAGTGGCATTGGTGACTGACGGGCGCATGTCCGGCGCGTCGGGGAAAATCCCCGCAGCGATTCACGTCAGCCCGGAAGCTTATGTCGGTGGCGCTTTGGCGCGCGTGCAAGAGGGCGATATCATCCGCGTCGATGGCGTCAAAGGCACCTTGGAACTGAAGGTCGACGCCGCCGAATTTGCAGCGCGCGAACCCGCCAAAGGCCTGTTGGGCAACAACATTGGCAGCGGCCGTGAGCTGTTTGGCTTCATGCGCATGGCCTTCAGCTCGGCGGAGCAGGGCGCCAGCGCCTTCACTTCTGCCCTGGAGACGCTTAATTGAAACTGGCTTTGGTCGGTGACATCGGAGGCACCAACGCGCGGTTCGCGTTGTGGCAAAACCAGCAACTGCAATCGGTTCAGGTGCTGGCCACGGCCGACTTTGCCAGTCCGGAAGAGGCAATCGCTCTGTACCTGAGCGGGCTCGGTCTGGCGCCGGGCTCGATCGGCTCGGTGTGCCTGTCGGTGGCAGGTCCGGTGAGTGGCGATGAATTCAAGTTCACCAACAATCACTGGCGGCTCAGCCGCAGCGCGTTCTGCAAGACCTTGCAGGTCGAGCAGTTGTTGCTGACCAACGACTTCTCGGCGATGGCGCTGGGCATGACCCGCTTGCAGCCCGGCGAATTCCGCGTGGTTTGCGAAGGTACGCCGGAGCCTCTGCGTCCGGCAGTGGTGATCGGCCCGGGCACTGGCCTGGGTGTCGGCACCTTGCTCGATCTCGGCGAAGGACGCTTTGCCGCGTTGCCGGGCGAGGGTGGTCACGTCGACCTGCCGCTGAGCAGCCCGCGCGAAACGCAACTCTGGCAACACATCTACAACGAGATCGGCCATGTCAGCGCGGAAACCGCGTTGAGCGGCGGCGGCCTGCCTCGACTGTACCGGGCGATCTGCGCGGTGGATGGTCATGAGCCGAAGCTTGAAACGCCGGAAGCGATCACCGCCGCCGGCCTGGCCGGTGACCCGATTGCTTTGGAAGTGCTCGAGCAATTCTGCTGCTGGCTCGGCCGCGTTGCCGGCAACAACGTGCTCACCACCGGCGCGCGCGGCGGGGTGTTTATCGTTGGCGGGGTGATTCCACGCTTCGCCGATTTCTTCCTCGCCAGCGGCTTCGCCCGCTGCTTCGCCGACAAAGGCTGCATGAGCGATTACTTCAAAGGCATCCCGGTGTGGCTGGTGACCGCGCCGTATTCCGGCCTGGTCGGCGCCGGCGTGGCGCTGGATCAAGCAACTCGACCCTGAAATGCAATCGCCCATGTGGGAGCGAGCCTGCTCGCGAAAGCGGTGTATCAGTCAGCAAATGCGTTGAAGGTAAACCCGATTCGCGAGCAGGCTCGCTCCCACAGTGGTTTTGTGGTGTTTGTAAAATCAGCGCTTAAGGCATAATCCGCCCCAACTCCAACAACAAGGATGCCTTCGAAGTGAGCTCAGTCAACAAGTCGATATTGTTGGTCGATGACGACCAGGAAATACGCGAGTTGCTGGAAACCTACCTGACCCGCGCCGGGTTTCAGGTGCGGGCCACCGCCGATGGTGCCGGTTTTCGTCAGGCGCTCAATGAGGCGCCGAGCGACCTGGTGATCCTCGATGTCATGCTGCCCGACGAAGACGGGTTCAGCCTGTGCCGCTGGGTGCGCCAGCATCCGCGTCAGGCGCAGGTGCCGATCATCATGCTGACCGCCAGTTCCGACGAAGCCGACCGGGTGATCGGTCTGGAACTCGGCGCCGACGACTACCTCGGCAAACCGTTCAGCCCGCGCGAACTGCAAGCGCGGATCAAGGCCCTGCTGCGTCGCGCGCAATTCGCCCACGAACGCAGCGGTAGCGAAGTGCTGGCCTTCGACGACTGGCGCCTGGACACAGTCAGTCATCGGCTGTTCCACACCGACGGCGAGGAAGTGATTCTTTCCGGCGCCGATTTCGCCCTGCTGAAACTGTTCCTCGATCATCCGCAGCAAATCCTCGACCGCGACACCATCGGCAACGCCACCCGTGGCCGCGATCTGATGCCGCTCGATCGCATTGTCGACATGGCCGTCAGCCGTTTGCGCCAACGCCTGCGCGACACCGAAAAACCGCCACGGCTGATCCGCACTGTGCGTGGCAGCGGTTATCAGTTGGCAGCCAATGTGGTTGCCGGCAATGCTCACTGAGGCGCTGGGCAAATTCGCCAGTCGCATACCGGTGCCGCGCTCACTGCTCGGGCGGATGCTGCTGCTGACTCTGCTGGCGGTGCTGTTCGCGCAGACGCTGTCGAGCGTGATCTGGGTATCGCAGTTGCGCGCCACTCAACTCGAAGGTCTGGTCACCAGCGCCCGCAGCCTGGCGCATTCGATGACTGCCAGCGTCAGCTATTTCCGTTCCTTGCCAGTGGCCTATCGACCGCTGGTGCTCGATCAATTGCGCAGCATGGGCGGCACCCGGTTTGTCGTGACGCTGAACGACAAGCCGCTGGGCATGGACGTGCTGCTGGTGACGCCGCGCAAGGCTGCGGTGATGCAGGCGGTGGACGAAGTGCTGCGTCAGTCTCTGGGCCATGACACGGATATTTCGGTGACCTTCGTCAGCCCCGAAGACCTGCGGATTTTCAACGCCGGGCTGAAACTTGATGAATTGCCGCGCTCCTGGGCGCATTACGCGCTGACCCTGGAGCCGGTGAATCCGCCGGTGCTGGTCACGCAGATTCAAATGGCCCCGGGCGAATGGCTGTACATCGCTTCTTTGCTGCCCGAGCCGTACACCAGTCTCGAAGAGCAAGGCCTGCCGGCGCAGCAGGTGTGGTTTATCGTCCTCACCAGCGGCTTCTTGCTGTTGTTCATCGGCCTGCTGGTGCACTGGCAGAGTCGGCCGCTCAAGCGTCTGGCGCGGGCAGCGCGGGATCTGTCGCTGGGCGCCGACGTCGAGCCGGTGGCGGAGGGCGGTGGCAGTGAAGTGGTCGAAGTCGGCCGCGCGTTCAACACCATGCGCGAACGCATCAGCCGCTACCTGACCGAACGCAGCCAGTTGTTCAGCGCGATTTCCCATGACCTGCGCACGCCGATCACCCGCCTGCGCTTGCGCGTCGAACTGCTCGAAGACGAACAGCTGCAAGCCAAATTCGGCCGCGATCTGGATGAGCTGGAGCTGCTGGTCAAAGGCGCACTGCAATGCGTGAAAGACACCGACATCCACGAGAACATCGAGCCGGTGGATCTCAATCATGTCCTCGATTGCCTGGTCGAGCCGTATCTGGCGCCGAACGGCAATGGCCGCGTCACTCAGCATGGCCGCGCGCTGTCGGCATACCCGGGCAAACCACTGGCGCTCAAGCGCTGCATCGGCAACCTGATCGACAACGCCTTGAAGTACGGGCAGAACGCGCATCTGCACATCGATGACGATGACAGCGCCTTTGTTCTGCATGTCGATGATGAAGGGCCGGGTGTGCCGCAGCAGCGGCTGGAGCAAGTGTTCGAGCCGCACTTCCGTTTGGCGGGGCAGCAGCAGGGTTATGGCTTGGGCCTTGGCATTGCGCGCAACATTGCGCATAGCCATGGCGGCGAGGTGACGTTGCAGAACCTGCGTGAGGGCGGGTTGCGGGTGACGTTGCAGTTGCCGCGCAGTGTTGATTAGTCAGACCGCGTTATCGTTCTTCGCGAGCGGGCTCGCTCCCACATTCGCCCGCGTTTTGACGGTTGGAATGCGTTCGCCTGTGGGAGCGAGCCTGCTCGCGAAGACGACAGATGTATCAATACAAATGTCACAAGCCAGTGACAAACCCCGTCCCCTTCGTTACAAGCCCACCCCGGCCCGTTGTTTAGACTGCCCGCAGTCATAACAAAAAAAAGGGCCACCCAATGGACACCTTTCACCCAGACTTCAGCAGTTGGCTGAACGCCCCTGCCCACCAGCAATGGCTCGCTACCGAAGGCCTGCGTCTGCTGGATTTTGCCAAGGCCTCGAAGCTGCCAGAAGGTTTCGGCAATCTCGACGAACGCGGCCGTTTGCCGGCGAACGCACCAGCCGAAACCATGAACACCGCGCGCATGACCCACAGCTTCGCCATGGCGCACATTCAGGGCCTGCCGGGGTTTGCCGAGCTGGTCGACCACGGTATCGCCGCGTTGCGCGGGCCACTGCGTGATGCGCTGCACGGCGGCTGGTTTGCGGTGGCCGAACATCGCGACGACAACACCGGCAAGAACGCCTATCTGCATGCCTTTGTCGCGCTCGCCGCCAGCTCCGCCGTGGTCGCACAACGGCCCGGCGCTCAAGCCTTGCTCGATGACGCCATCGACATCATCGACACCTATTTCTGGAGCGAAGAAGAGGGCGCCATGCGCGAATTCTTCAATCGCGACTGGAGCGAAGAAGAAGCCTATCGCGGCGCCAACAGCAATATGCACGCGACCGAAGCATTCCTCGTGCTGGCTGATGTCACCGAAGATCCTCGCTGGCTGGTGCGCGCCCAGCGCATCGTCGAACGAGTAATCCATGGCCACGCTGCAGCCAACGACTACATGGTCATCGAACACTTCGATCGCGATTGGCAACCGCTGCGCGAATACAACCACGACAATCCGGCTGACGGTTTTCGTCCTTACGGCACCACGCCGGGCCACGGTTTCGAGTGGGCGCGCTTGCTCCTGCATCTTGAAGCCGCGCGGGTACAGGCCGGCATGCTTACGCCGGGCTGGGTGGCGACTGATGCGCAAAAACTCTTCGAAAACAATTGCCGGCACGGCTGGAATGTCGATGGCGCGCCGGGCATCGTCTACACCCTCGACTGGGATAACCAGGCTGTCGTTCGCCATCGTCTGCACTGGACGCATGCCGAAGCCAGCGCCGCCGCCAGTGCCTTGCTCAAACGCACCGGCGACGGGCAATACGAAACCTGGTACCGGCTGTTCTGGGAGTTCTGCGAGACGAATTTCATCGACCGCTGCAACGGCAGTTGGCACCACGAACTCAATCCGCAGAATGTGCCAAGTGCCGATATCTGGCCGGGCAAGCCCGATCTGTATCACGCCTGGCAGGCTGTGCTGATTCCGCGATTGCCGCTGGCGCCAAGCATGGCCACGGCTTTGGCGCAGCTATCCCGGCCTGTTCCTGTGTAACCATGTCGTGACATTTACGCGTCCCTTCGTTACCTGCGAAGCGAAACGCTCTGTTTAAACTCCGTGCAGCGCAAGCACCAGACTTGCAATGCATAACAACAAGAAAGGTACATCTCGAATGAATGCGATTTCTCGCCTCGCTACTGTCATTTCTGTCGCCTCCCTGTTCCCGCTCGCAATCCTGCCGCTCAGTGTCTCCGCTGCCGATTCCAAAGGTTCGGTGGAAGTCGTGCACTGGTGGACTTCTGGTGGCGAAAAAGCCGCTGTCGATGTGCTCAAGGCCCAAGTCGAAAAAGACGGTTTCACCTGGAAGGACGGCGCTGTCGCCGGTGGTGGCGGTGCGACTGCCATGACCGTGCTGAAAAGCCGCGCCGTTGCCGGCAACCCGCCAGGCGTAGCGCAGATCAAAGGCCCGGACATCCAGGAATGGGCGTCGACCGGTCTGCTCGACACCGACGTTTTGAAAGACGTCGCCAAGTCGGAAAAGTGGGACAGCCTGCTCGACAAGAAAGTCTCCGATACCGTGAAGTACGACGGTGATTACGTGGCCGTGCCGGTGAACATTCACCGCGTGAACTGGCTGTGGATCAATCCGGAAGTCTTCAAGAAAGCCGGCATCACCAAGAATCCAACCACCCTCGAAGAGTTCTACGCAGCCGGCGACAAGCTGAAAGCGGCGGGCTTCATTCCGCTCGCCCACGGCGGTCAGCCTTGGCAGGACAGCACCGTGTTCGAAGCCGTGGTGCTCTCGGTCATGGGCGTGGATGGCTACAAGAAAGCCCTGGTCGATCTCGACAACAAAGCGCTGACCGGCCCGGAAATGGTCAAGGCGCTCACTGAGCTGAAGAAAGTCGCGACCTACATGGACGCGGACGGCAAAGGCCAGGACTGGAACCTCGAAGCGGCCAAGGTCATCAACGGCAAGGCCGGCATGCAGATCATGGGTGACTGGGCCAAGTCCGAATGGACCGCCGCCAAGAAAGTCGCCGGCAAGGACTACGAGTGCGTAGCGTTCCCAGGCACCGACAAGGCGTTCACCTACAACATCGACTCGCTCGCCGTGTTCAAGCAGAAGGACGCCGGCACTGCGGCCGGTCAGCAGGACATCGCCAAAGTCGTGCTGGGTGAGAACTTCCAGAAAGTCTTCAGCATCAACAAAGGCTCGATCCCGGTTCGTAACGACATGTTGACCAACATGGACAAGCTCGGCTTCGACTCCTGCGCACAGACCGCTGCCAAGGACTTCCTCGCGGACGCCAAGTCCGGCGGCCTGCAGCCAAGCATGGCGCACAACATGGCGACCACGCTGGCCGTGCAGGGCGCGTTCTTTGACGTAGTCACCAACTACATCAACGACCCGAAAGCAGACCCGGCGGATGCGGCGAAGAAACTCGGCGCGGCGGTTCAGTCGGCCAAGTAATGCTTGGCCCCTGTGGGAGTGGGCGTTTGTGGTGAGGGGATTCATCCCCGATGGGTTGCGAAGCGACCCCGGAAAGTTGCAGCGGCGCAGTGTGTGAAATACCGCATGTAATGATTTCGCGACTGCTGCGCAGTCGATCGGGGATAAATCCCCTCGCCACAGGGCTCACTCCTGCAAGGAAATGCTTTAGTAAACCCTTATTGTGGATTTCCCCATGAGTTCTGTTGCTGTGTTCAGCAAGGCCTCGCCGTTCGATGCATTGCAGCGCTGGCTACCCAAACTGGTGCTGGCGCCGAGCATGTTCATCGTGCTGGTGGGCTTCTATGGCTACATCCTGTGGACGTTCATTCTGTCGTTCACCACTTCGACTTTCCTGCCCAACTACAAGTGGGCCGGTCTGGCGCAATACGCGCGGTTGTTCGACAACGATCGCTGGTGGGTGGCGAGCAAGAACCTCGCCGTGTTCGGCGGCATGTTCATCGGCATTACCCTGGTGATCGGCGTGTTGCTGGCGGTGTTCCTCGACCAGCGCATCCGTCGCGAAGGCTTTATCCGCACCATTTACCTGTACCCGATGGCGCTCTCGATGATCGTCACCGGTACCGCGTGGAAATGGCTGCTCAACCCGGGCATGGGCCTGGACAAATTGTTGCGTGACTGGGGCTGGGAAGGCTTCCGTCTGGACTGGCTGATCGACCCTGATCGCGTGGTCTACTGCCTGGTGATCGCCGCTGTGTGGCAAGCCTCGGGCTTCATCATGGCGATGTTCCTCGCCGGCCTGCGCGGCGTCGACCAATCGATCATCCGTGCCGCGCAGATCGACGGCGCGAGCATGCCGCGCATCTACTGGAAAGTCGTGCTGCCAAGCCTGCGTCCGGTGTTCTTCAGTGCGGTGATGATCCTCGCGCACATCGCGATCAAGAGCTTCGACCTCGTTGCGGCAATGACCGCCGGCGGCCCGGGTTATTCCTCCGACCTGCCAGCGATGTTCATGTATTCCTTCACCTTCAGTCGCGGCCAGATGGGCATGGGCTCGGCCAGTGCGATTCTGATGCTCGGTGCGATCCTCGCGATCATCGTGCCTTACCTGTATTCCGAGCTGAGGACCAAGCGTCATGACTAGTCTCGCTGCCAAACCTGCGATCAGCTTGAGCCGCATCGCGATCTACGCGGTGCTGATCCTCGCGGTGTTCCTCTATCTGGTGCCGCTGGTGGTGATGTTGCTGACCAGCTTCAAGACCCCGGAAGACATCAGCACCGGCAACCTGCTGAGCTGGCCGACCGTGGTCAGCGGCATCGGCTGGGTCAAGGCCTGGGCCACGGTTGACGGCTACTTCTGGAACTCGATCAAGATCACCGTACCGGCGGTAATCATCTCCACCGCCATCGGTGCGTTGAACGGTTACGTGCTGTCGATGTGGCGCTTTCGTGGTTCGCAGTTGTTCTTCGGTCTGCTGCTGTTCGGCTGCTTCCTGCCGTTCCAGACCGTACTGCTGCCGGCCTCGTTCACCCTCGGCAAGATGGGCCTGGCGAGCACCACCACCGGCCTGGTCTTCGTGCACGTGGTCTACGGTCTGGCGTTCACCACGCTGTTCTTCCGCAACTACTACGTGAGCATTCCCGATGCGCTGGTCAAGGCTGCGCGTCTGGATGGCGCGGGTTTCTTCACGATTTTCCGCCGCATCATTCTGCCGATGTCGACGCCGATCATCATGGTCTGCCTGATCTGGCAGTTCACCCAGATCTGGAACGACTTCCTCTTCGGGGTGGTGTTCTCCAGCGGTGATTCGCAACCGATCACCGTGGCGCTGAACAATCTGGTCAACACCAGCACCGGCGCCAAGGAATACAACGTGGATATGGCAGCGGCGATGATCGCCGGCCTGCCGACCCTGCTGGTCTATGTGGTCGCAGGCAAGTATTTCGTGCGCGGGCTGACGGCCGGCGCGGTCAAGGGGTAATCATGGCTACGCTTGAACTTCGCAACGTAAACAAGACCTACGGGGCCGGCCTGCCGGACACCCTGAAGAACATCGAACTGTCGATCAAGGACGGTGAATTCCTGATCCTCGTCGGCCCGTCGGGCTGCGGTAAATCGACCTTGATGAACTGCATCGCCGGGCTGGAAACCATCACCGGCGGCGCGATCATGATCGGTGATCAGGACGTCAGCGGCATGAGCCCCAAGGATCGCGACATCGCCATGGTGTTTCAGTCCTACGCGCTGTACCCGACCATGAGCGTGCGCGAGAACATCGAGTTCGGCCTGAAAATCCGCAAGATGCCGCAGGCAGCGATCGACGAAGAAGTCGCCCGCGTCGCCAAGCTGTTGCAGATCGAACACCTGCTCAACCGCAAGCCGGGCCAGCTCTCCGGTGGTCAGCAACAGCGCGTGGCGATGGGTCGTGCTTTGGCGCGGCGGCCGAAGATCTATCTGTTCGACGAACCGCTGTCGAACCTCGACGCCAAGCTGCGCGTCGAGATGCGCACCGAAATGAAACTGATGCACCAGCGCCTCAAAACCACCACGGTCTACGTGACCCACGACCAGATCGAAGCGATGACGCTGGGCGACAAGGTTGCGGTGATGAAGGACGGCATCATTCAGCAGTTCGGCACGCCGAAAGACATCTACAACAACCCGGCCAACCTGTTCGTGGCGAGCTTCATAGGTTCGCCGCCGATGAACTTCATCCCCCTGCGTTTGCAGCGCAAGGACGGCCGTTTGCTGGCGCTGCTCGACAGCGGCCAGGCGCGCTGCGAATTGCCGATGAGCATGCAGGACGCCGGGCTTGAAGATCGCGAAGTGATCCTCGGCCTGCGTCCGGAGCAGATCTGTCTGGCGAACGGCGAGGGCAATGGTCTGCCGAGCATCCGCGCCGAAGTGCAGGTCACTGAACCGACCGGCCCGGACACCCTGGTGTTCGTCAATCTGAACGACACCAAGGTCTGCTGCCGACTGGCGCCCGACGTGGCACCGCAGGTAGGCGAAAGCCTGACGCTGCAATTCGATCCGTCGAAAGTGTTGTTGTTCGATGCCAATACCGGCGAGCGTCTGGGCACTGCCGGCCAACCGCAGACCGATGCGCGGTCTGCGAACGTCGCCCAGTTCAAGGGGCGCTGAGGAGCAAATGTGGGAGCGAGCTTTTGTGGCGAGGGGATTTAGCGAAACGTCGCACCGCCCCTTTGGGTCGCGCAGCGGCCCCATAAAAGCGGGGTCTGCCACGCAGCCCATCGGGGATAAATCCCCTCGCCACAGGGTTCACTCCTATAAGGAGCAAGCAGTGCCCGGCCTATCGAGCACCGCACTTTATGTAAACCGCGTTAGATAAAAACAGTTAATAACAATAAAGACGAGGATGTAGGGATGAAAAAGAAACACGTCAATGCCCGGTTGATCTGCCAGGTTTCAGCGGCAGCTGCACTGGTGCTGGCCGGTAATGCGATGGCGGCGGATGCGTTCAGCTCCGACTCCAAGTGGATGACCGGCGACTGGGGCGGCGAGCGCACCAAGCTGATCGAGCAGGGTATCGACATCAAGGCCGACTACGTTGGCGAGATGGGCGCCAACCTGAACGGTGGCTACAACGACGACAAGACTGCGCGTTACGCCGACCAGTTCGGTCTGGGCGTGGCCCTCGACCTGCAGAAACTGTGGGGCTGGGACAACACCCAAGCGAAGATCCAGCTGACCAACCGTAACGGTTACAACATCTCCAACGACCGCGTTGGCGATCCGCGTGCCGGCACCCTCAGCTCATCGCAGGAAGTCTACGGCCGTGGCCACATGGTGCGTCTGACCCAGTTGTGGATCCAGCACCAGTTCTTCGACAACAAGCTCGACGTCAAGGCCGGTTACTTCGGCGAAGGCGAAGACTTCAACACCTTCCCGTGCGACTTCCAGAACCTGGCGTTCTGCGGTTCGCAAGTGGGTAACTGGGCGACCAACATCTGGTACAACTGGCCCGTCAGCCAGGCCGCGATCCGTGTGAAGTACAACATCAACGACGAGCTCTACGCGCAAATCGGTGCGTACAACCAGAACCCGTCGCAACTGGAACACGGCAACGGCTTCAAGCTCAGCGGCAGCGGCACCAAAGGTACCGTGCTGCCGGTTGAGTTGGTCTGGTCGCCGAAGGTCAACAGTCTGCCGGGCGAATACCGCGTCGGTTACTACAAGAGCACGGCCGATGCCGACGACGTTCGCGAAGACGTCAACGGTCTCGATGCGGCAACCACCGGTGATGACTACAAGTCGCACAACAGCAAAAGCGGTTACTGGTTCGTCGCGCAACAGCAACTCACCAGCCACAACGGTGATGCGACTCGCGGTCTGAACATCGCCGCCAACGCGACCTTCCACGACAAGGACACCAACTTCATCGACAACTACCAGTCGGTGATGTTTGTCTACAAAGGCCCGTTCGATGCGCGTCCGAAAGATGACATCGGTATCGGCGCTGCGCGTATCCACGTCAATAAGGACGTCAAGCGCAACGCTGAACTGCTGAACGCTGCCAACGGTGTGTCCGACTACGACAACGCCGCGTTCTCGCCGATTCGTGAAACCGAATACAACTACGAACTCAACTACGGCATCCATGTCACCAACTGGCTGACCGTGCGTCCCAACCTGCAATACATCACCCATCCGGGCGGTGTGGATGAAGTCGATAACGCTTTGGTCGCTGGCCTGAAAATTCAGTCAACGTTCTGACGCGTCTGCGATAAGCTCCTCTCTATGTGCGCATTTTGCGGACAGCCAAGGCTGTCCGCTTTTTTTTGCGAGAACCGCAGAAAGAGTTATGTCGTACCCATTGTGGTGAGGGGATTTATCCCCGCTGGGCTGCGAAGCGGCCCCAAGTCCGATAAGCACAATCTGGCTGATACACCTCGGTGAATGGTTTTCAGGGCCGCTTCGCGACCCAGCGGGGATAAATCCCCTCGCCACAGTATTCAAGGGTCACAAAGGTAATTGTACCCCCATGATTTTCAGGACCGTAGCCAATGCATGAGCATCCGCTGCAACGCTTCTTCAAATCCCTGCGCGAGCGACCGGTGTTCGCCTGGGAGCGCTATCAGATGCGCGACGTGTTGGTGATCGATCATCCGCTGTGTCAGGCGGTGTTCAGTCGTCAGGGCGCGCAGTTGCTGCACTTTCAACCGCGCGGGCAAAAGCCGTGGTTGTGGTGCGCGGCGAAGTGGCCGCATGTCGGCGCGATTCGCGGTGGCGTGCCGGTGTGCTGGCCGTGGTATGGCCGTCATCCGAGCGAAAACGCGTGGCCGTCCCATGGTTGGGCGCGACTGCTCGATTGGAAACTGCTCGACAGCAGCAGCGCCGAAGACGGCGTGCGCCTGCACTGGCAATTGCAGCTGTGCGACTGGCAGGTCGACCTGCATGCGCATCTGGGCGAACGCATGGAATTACGCCTGAGCACCGAGCATCAGGACGACATGCCGTGCCAGTTGAGCCAGGCTTTGCACGCTTACTGGCGTATAGGCGATGTTGGTGAGATAGCGCTGTCTGGCCTCGAAGGCGCTCAGGGTTATGACCAGTTGAATCGCCAGGTTTGCCAGCAAGAAGGTGAGTTGCGCGTCGATGGCGGCTGTCAGCGGGTGTTCCAGCATGACGGCGAATTGCAGCTCAAGGATCACGCCTGGCAGCGCGAGTTGTGCATCGATACCGGTGACAGCGGCGACACCGTCGTCTGGCATCCCGGAACTCGGCCGTTGCTGGGGGTGAGCTGGGACGAGGTATCGGAATTCGTTTGCGTAGAAGCAGCAGCGGGCGGCACGGACAGCCTGCACCTGGCGCCGGGGGAGAAGGCGCATTTGAGTTTGCAGGCGTGGGCAGCGGCTTAGTGCGTCAAGTACACCGATACCCTCACCCTAGCCCTCTCCCAGAGGGAGAGGGGACCGAATGGGGGATGCTCAAGAATTACGCCGACCTGAAAGTGCAGTTCTGAATCTATAATCGACTGGATATTTCAGGTCGATGTACCGCGCAAGACACCTCGGTCGGCTCCCACTCCCTCCGGGAGAGGGCTGGGGTGAGGGGGCTTTTGATCTTTAGTTGAATTCATCCCCAACCGGATACCGGCTCGCATTCAAGCTCTCTTTGATCTTGCGCAGATGCGGCTGGAAGTCCACGCCACGGCGCAAGGTCATCCCCGTCGCCAGCACATCCAGCACCGTCAACTGAATGATCCGCGACGTCATCGGCATGTAAATGTCGGTGTCTTCCGGCAACGGAATATTCAGGCTCAAGGTACTCGCCTTGGCCAGCGGCGAATTCTCCGCCGTCAGGCCCAGCACCGAAGCACCGTTCTCGCGAGCGATCCGCGCCACTTCCACCAATTCGCGCGTACGCCCGGTGTAGGAAATGATCACGAACAGCTCGCCGGTGTGCGCCACCGAAGCAATCATCCGCTGCATCAGCACATCGGCGTGGGCGGTGACGGCGAGGTTGAAGCGGAAGAACTTGTGCTGCGCATCCAGCGCCACCGGGGCGGAAGCGCCGAGGCCGAAGAAGTGGATCTGCCGCGCCTGGATCAACAGGTCGACGGCGCGGCTGATCAGGTTCGGGTCGAGCGCCTGGCAAGCACTGTCCAGGGAAGCGATGGCGCTGCCGAAAATCTTCTGCGTGTACGCCTCGGGATTGTCGTCGGCCTCGACCGCGCGGCTGACATACGCCGCGCCACTGGCCAGGCTCTGCGCCAATTGCAGCTTGAGCTCGGGATAGCCGCTGACACCGAACGAGCGGCAGAAGCGGTTGACCGTCGGTTCGCTCACCGAGGCGGCCTGGGCGAGGGCGGCGATGCTGAAGCGGGTGGCCTGCTGCGGGTTGAGCAGGATCACCTCGGCGACCTTACGTTCGGCCTTGTTCAGCTCTTCAAGGCGACTCTGGATCTGTTCCAGTAAATTTCGCACGCGGTCCATATGGAATTCCTGATTCACCGACGCAGAGTTGCGTCGGGCTATGCAAATTGGGCCTTTGATATGGCCCGTGACGGTGGCCTATCCTACTGATGCGTCCGGGCGACCACCACTCGGATTGAGTATTCTGCGAAAATGTTGTGGTTATTACTACATTTTCCCTTGAGTGATGCCTTGAAAAAAGGTATTTGTAGCTTAACTTGATAAAAGAACAAACATCATGCCTTCCATTACGGTTGAACCGTGCACCTTTGCCTTGTTCGGCGCGCTTGGCGATCTGGCCCTGCGCAAGCTGTTTCCTGCCCTGTATCACCTTGACGGTGCCGACCTGCTGCACGAGGACACGCGAATCATCGCGCTGGCCCGTGAGCCCGGCAGCGAGCAGCAGCACATGGCGTTCATCGCCGCCGAATTGCGCCGTTACGTCGGCAAAGAGCTGAACGAAACCGTGGCCGAGCGCTTCCTCGCGCGCCTGACCTATCTGCACGTCGACTTCCTCAAGGCTGAGGATTACGTGGCGCTGGCGGAACTGGCTGGCAGCAGCCAACGCATGATTGCCTACTTCGCCACCCCGGCGGCGGTGTACGGCGCGATCTGCGAGAACCTCGAGAAAGTCGGTCTGGCCGAAAATACTCGGGTGGTGCTGGAAAAACCGATCGGCTCTGACCTGGAGTCGTCGCGCAAGGTCAACGACGCGGTGGCGCAGTTTTTCCCGGAAGACCGCACCTACCGCATCGACCACTATCTGGGCAAAGAGACCGTTCAAAACCTGATCGCCCTGCGTTTCGCCAACAGCCTGTTCGAAACCCAGTGGAACCAGAACTACATTTCCCACGTGGAAATCACCGTGGCCGAGAAGGTCGGCATCGAAGGCCGCTGGGGCTATTTCGACAAGGCCGGCCAGCTGCGCGACATGATCCAGAATCACCTGTTGCAGCTGCTCTGCCTGATCGCCATGGACCCGCCGGCCGACCTGTCCGCCGACAGCATCCGTGACGAGAAAGTGAAAGTGCTCAAGGCGCTCGCGCCGATCAGTCCGGAAGGCCTGACCACGCAAGTGGTGCGCGGTCAGTACATCGCCGGCCACAGCGAGGGCAAATCCGTTCCGAGTTACCTCGAAGAACCGAATTCCAACACCCAGAGCGACACCGAAACCTTTGTCGCCCTGCGTGCCGACATCCGCAACTGGCGCTGGGCCGGCGTGCCGTTCTACCTGCGTACCGGCAAGCGCATGCCGCAGAAGCTGTCGCAGATCGTCATCCACTTCAAGGAACCGTCGCACTACATCTTCGCCCCGGAGCAGCGCCTGCAGATCAGCAACAAACTGATCATCCGCCTGCAACCGGACGAAGGCATTTCCTTGCGCGTGATGACCAAGGAGCAGGGCCTGGACAAGGGCATGCAACTGCGCAGCGGGCCGCTGCAACTGAATTTCTCCGACACCTGGCGTAGCGCGCGGATCCCCGATGCCTATGAGCGGTTGTTGCTGGAAGTGATGAACGGCAATCAGAACCTGTTTGTCCGTAAAGATGAAATCGAAGCCGCGTGGAAGTGGTGTGACC
This sequence comes from Pseudomonas iranensis, assembly GCF_014268585.2. Classification (NCBI taxonomy): domain Bacteria; kingdom Pseudomonadati; phylum Pseudomonadota; class Gammaproteobacteria; order Pseudomonadales; family Pseudomonadaceae; genus Pseudomonas; species Pseudomonas iranensis. Next base: position 4,836,474 of record NZ_CP077092.1, on the reverse strand, counting down.
AGCTGATCGCCGGGTGGAAGAAATCCGGTGACGCGCCCAAGCCGTATGCGGCAGGGTCGTGGGGGCCGATGAGCTCCATTGCTTTGATCACGCGGGACGGGAGGTCGTGGTATGGCGATATCTGATGTGCAACTGCCGACGGGCGTGACTGCCCGCGAATTCAACAGCCCGGTGCTGCTCGCCGAAGGTCTGGCGCTGAACGTTGCCAAGCAACTGAGCGACGCCATTGCTGCACGCGGCAACGCGGTGCTGGTGGTGTCCGGCGGGCGCAGCCCGGTAGCGTTCTTCCAGCACCTGGCCAAGCAGGAGCTGGACTGGTCGAAGGTCGTCGTGACCCTCGCCGACGAACGCTGGGTGCCGGTGGAACATGCCGACAGCAATGCCGGCCTGCTCAAGCAGTATCTGCTCAAAGGCCCGGCAGCCAAGGCGCAGTTCCTCAGCCTCTACAGCGCGGCGGCCAACGTCGAGCAGGCTGCGGAACAGGCCGATCGTCTGCTCGGCGAACTGCCGCCGATCGACGTGCTGGTATTGGGCATGGGCGATGACGGTCACACCGCGTCGCTGTTCCCCGACAGCCCGAACCTCGGCGAAGCCCTGCAAGCCGATGGCACGCGCCGTTGCTGGCCGATGCTGGCGCCCAGCGTGCCACGTCAGCGCCTGACCATGAGCCGCGCGCTGCTGGCCTCGGCCCGGCACAAGATTCTGTCGATTTCCGGTCAATCGAAACTGACCACCCTGAATGCCGCGCTGGCATCCGATGACGTTGCGGCCATGCCGGTGCGCGCGTTTCTGCAACCTACGTTAGAGATTTACTGGTGCCCATGAGCCAAGGAACAGCCGCTATGACAACCCCATCCCCGACCGTTTCCATGGCGGACAAAGTTGCCCTGATCGACAGTCTCTGCGCCAAGGCGCGGATCCTGCCAGTGATCACCATCGCCCGCGAACAGGACGTGCTGCCACTGGCCGACGCCCTCGCCGCCGGTGGCCTGACCGCGCTGGAAGTGACCCTGCGTTCGCAGTTCGGCCTCAAGGCGATTCAGATCCTGCGCGAACAGCGCCCGGAACTGATGACCGGTGCCGGCACCGTGCTCGACCGCAACATGCTCGCAGCGGCGGAAGCGGCCGGTTCGCAATTCATCGTCACCCCGGGCATCACCCGTGACCTGCTCGAAGCCAGCGTCGACAGCCCGATTCCGCTGTTGCCGGGCATCAGCAACGCCTCGGGGATCATGGAAGGCTACGGTCTGGGCTATCGCCGCTTCAAGCTGTTCCCGGCGGAAGTCAGCGGTGGCGTGGCGGCAATCAAGGCGCTCGGCGGCCCGTTCGGCGAAGTGAAATTCTGCCCGACTGGCGGCGTCGGCCCGGCCAATATCAAGAGCTACATGGCGCTGAAAAACGTCATGTGCGTGGGCGGTAGCTGGATGCTTGATCCGGAGTGGATCAAGAACGGCGACTGGGCGCGCATTCAGGAATGCACCGCCGAAGCCCTGGCGCTGCTGGACTGATCTTTACCCCTACACCTCGTTGTGTGCTTTACGGCTTTATGGTGCGCTTGGTCGGCGCACCTTTTTTTTTGCGCCGAAGAAAGTAAACATACATGCCGCGATACATAGTTAACGCACGCGGTCCGTTTGCCGGGGTTAACCTGCGTTCTTCTTATGGAAGAGAGAACGCCTCATGGACGACCGTCAGTCTCTGACCCTTACACCACAATCCCGTTATCAACCGAAGCAACTTTCCCTCGGCCGCCCCGCAGCCGATTCCCAAGTGCGCAATATCAGCCAGGGAGTCGAAGGCCTGCCGCTGATCCTGCGTCTGTCGCTGGTCGATGCGATGACCAGCGAGCCGGTCATCGGCGCGCTGGTGCGCATTCAACAGCGTGTCGATGGCGACACCAGCCTGGGCGGCAGTCAATCGACCGACAGCCATGGCATCGTCCGTTTCACCAGCGTCTATCCGGATCGGCCGGCGCACGGCGCTGCTTGCCTGAAGCTGAACGTATTCATTCCCGGCGACGAAGCAGGAGCGCAAGCTCACCACGAGGCCTGGGCCGGCACCTTGCACCTCCCAGGCCGCTGCGGCTGTGAAGCTGCCGCCGATGACGCCTTGCAGTTGGTATTGCAGCCGATCGCCGGCGCCGATCTTGAAGACGGTGCCTTCGCCTGCCAGACCCTCGGCATCGACACCTTCGCCGTGTCGTCGCAGCTTGGCCTCGAAGGCTACGAAAAAAACTCCGGTGTGCCGTTCTAGCGCAGCTGGTTCAATGCGTGGACCAACTGCTCCATCTCGCCGGCCGTGGTGGTCAGCCCCGGGGTGATGCGGATACAAGGCCCGCACGCGGCGCCGGTGCGCACCACGGTGAACAGGTTGAATTCGCTGAGCAGACGCTCGGCCATGGCCTGCTGATCGGCATGCCGGGTGAAGCGCAGCGCGGTGATCCCGCAATACAGTTGCGGGTCGTCCGGCGTCAGCACCTCGATGCCCGGCACGTGCCGGACCCGGCTGACCCACAAGTTGCGCAGGTAATTCAGGCGTGGGCTTTTGGCGGCGGCGCCGCCGAGGGCGTCGTGCTCTTCGAACACCAGCGGCAAGGTCATCAGCGCCGGGATGTTCGGCGTGCTGTACGAGGTGCGCGCGCGAATATCGCTGACCGGGTAATGCATCTCGCCCATGTCCGGATCGATATCAGCCAGACGCTGCGGGGCGATATAGATGAAGCCAAGGGTCAGCGGTGCGCCGATCCATTTGTGCAGGTTGTAACCGGCGAAAGCGATGCCCAACGCTTGCAGGTCAAATTCAATCTGGCCGAGGGCGTGGGCACCGTCGAGGATGATGTCGACGCCGTGCTCTCTGGCCAGCGCGGCGATGGCTTGCACCGGCATGACCAGGCCGGTGCGATGGGTGACATGGGTCAGCGCCATCAGTTTGAGTTTCGGGTGGCGGATGAAAGCTTTGCGGTAGCTTTCCAGCAGGCTGTCGAAACTGGCGGGATGGTGGTGGGTAATCTCGATGACCTCAACGCCACGCTGTTGCGCCAGCCAGCGCATGGCGCCCTTGACCGTGTCGTACTCGAGGTCACAGATCAGCACCTGATCGCCCGGTTGCAGGCGATTGTAATTGCGGATCAGCGACTGCAGGCCTTCAGTGGCATTGCGCGTCAGCGCCACGCTTTGCGCGCGCACGCCGATCAGTTCGGCCAGTTGCGCGCGGATTTCGAGGTTGTCGTGCTGTTCAAAGCGCTGGCGCACATAAATCGAGTTGCTGGTGTTGATCAGCTCGATATTGCGCTGGTACTCCTCGATCACCGTGCGCGACATGCGCCCGAAGTAACCGTTTTCCAGGTTGACCGGGCCGGGCTGCACATCGTATCGGTCGGCGAATGTCTGCCAGAAGGCTTCGTCACGGGCGCGGCGGGTGTTGTCAGGCATGGTCGGCAAGGCTCAAGAGGGAAGGGCGCGTCAGTGGCGCGGGGCGGGTTTGCCGTGTTTGGCGCGCAGCGGTTCGAGCAGGTCGGACAGGCCGTTGTGGTCGATCTCCTGCATCAACGCCAACAGGCCACCGAGTTCACCGTGGGGAAAGCCTTCACGGGCGAACCAGTTCAGATAGGGGCCAGGCAAGTCGGCAATGATCCGCCCTTTGTATTTGCCGAAGGGCATCTCGCGGGTGATCAGCAGTTCGAGTTTTTCCGGATTCATCAGCACGCTTCATCGATTCACATGACAGCCTGGAAAATACAGGCATTCTGCATGCAGGCCAAATGACAGATCATGCAAAAAACCAGCATACAGATGGTTCAATCTTTCTTAACTCATTGAAAATAAAGATATTTTTTCGTAAAGCGAAGCTGGCACGCACACTGCAATATCCCTTGCATCTTCAACCCATCGCAAGGAATTGAAAAATGACCGACATGAATAAAGAAGCCATTTCTGTACTCAACGACCTGATTGAAACCTGCAAGGACGGTCAGGAAGGGTTCAAGACTTGCGCCGAAGACATCAAGCACCCAGAACTGAAAACCCTGTTCGTGCAGCGCTCCGCCGATTGCGCCACCGCAGCAGCCGAGCTGCAGGCTCAGGTACGTTCGCTGGGCGGTGATCCGGAAACTTCGACCAGCGTGGCCGGTGATCTGCACCGGCGCTGGGTCGACGTCAAATCCATGTTCACCGGTAAAGACGAAGAGGCTGTCCTGAACGAAGCCGAGCGCGGTGAAGACCATGCGCTGAAGGCTTATCGTGAAGCGATCGAGAAGATCAACAAGCACAATCTGGTTGGCATCAAGGATCTGGTTGAGCGTCAGTACCACGGCGTACAACGCAACCACGACCAGGTGAAAGCCCTGCGTAACCAGGCTCGTGCCAACTCGTAAGAGTTAGTCGGCTGATAAAAAACGCCAGCTTGTCTGGCGTTTTTTTGTGCCCGCAGGAAAAGCCCCTCACCCTAGCCCTCTCCCGGAGGGAGAGGGGACTGACCGAGGTGAATGCCGGAGTTACGCCGACTTGAGCGATCTGAGTTGAACTCTGGTTCTGGAAGGTCTTGAAGATCGCCCGCGCCGAGCGCAGGATTTGAATCCGATGCAGATCAGCTCCCTTTCCCCCTCGCCCCCTTGGGGGAGAGGGCTGGGGTGAGGGGGGTAGCAATCTACCTGACACTTCCCAATCATCAGCCAATACTGATCGCCGGCAATGTCGGCAACGTCACCGTCTGCTGTTTGCGCGGTGCGAGAATTTCGGCCTCGCCATCCACTACCAACTCATCACGCTGATTGAATACGCGAGTAGCAATGCGCACGCGGAATTTCGGCAGTTTCTCCAGAATCTCCAGGCGCACCGTCAGCGTGTCGCCGATCTTCACCGGCTTCTGAAAGCTCATCTGCTGACCGATATAGATAGTGCCCGGCCCAGGCAATTCACAGGCCACCGCTGCGCTGATCAGCGCACCGCTGAACATGCCGTGGGCGATGCGCTCCTTGAACATGCTGGCGGCGGCGAATTCGGCGTCCAGGTGCACCGGGTTGTGGTCGCCCGACATCGCGGCGAACAGCTGAATGTCGCGCTCTTCGACAGTCTTGCTGTAGCTGGCGGTCTGGCCGACTTCAAGGGCTTCGTAAGGGATGTTGGTAACCTGGGTCATCGATTTCGATTCCTGTGACGGATTTCAGTCAATCCACAAAAAATTATTCGCTGCGCTGCGGGCGCCGGTGGCTCAGGGCCTGGTCGATCCAGGCGAGCACATCGGCGCTCACTTCGTCGCGATTGCTTTCATTGAACAATTCGTGCCGGGCCTGCGGGTAGATCTTCAGTTGCAGGTGCTGGCCGCCGGCCCTGCGCAAGGCATTGGCCAGATCTGTCAGACGCTTGCCCTCGCTCACCGGATCACATTCGCCGCCAATTACCAGCAGCGGCAGGCCCGGATCGATCTGCGCGAGATTGGACGCTTTGCTGATTTGCTGCAAGCCGCCGAACAGGTCGATCCACAGCTGATTGGTGCAGCGAAAGCCGCACAACGGGTCGGCGGCGTACTTGTCGACCTCGGCCGGGTCGCGGCTCAGCCAGTCGAAACGGGTGCGCACCGGTTTGAATTTATTGTTGAACGAGCCGAACGACAGCCACTCGATCAATGCACTGCGGCCCTTGCCGCCCTGGCGCAGTTTTTCCAGCCGGGCGATCTGCCGCGCGACGCGATAGAGGGCCACCGGCTGGAAATTCGAGCCGCTGAGAATCGCCCCGTGCAGACTGGCGCTGTGGTGCAACAAATAGCCTTGGGCGATGTAGCTGCCCATGCTGTGGCCGAGGAGGATGATCGGCACGCCGGGATGTTGCTGGCCGATGTGCTGATTGAGGCTGGCCAGATCGCCGACGACCTTGCACCAGCCGTCGTCATCGGCGAAATGGCCGAGAGTGCCGTTGTCGGCGGTGCGACCATGGCCGCGGAGATCCGGGGCATACACGCCATAGTCTTTGTCGCAAAACGTGTCGGCGAGCCGCGCGTAGCGAGCGCTGTGTTCGGCCATGCCATGGGCCAGCAGAATCACCGCTTTCAATGGCGTGGCCGGCAGCCAGCGGTTGACGTACAGGCGGCTGCGGTCACTCGCGTCCAGCCAGAAGGTGTCGTGGGTCATGGCGATTCCTTTGCTCAGCATCGCCACAGTGTATAGCGCGTCTGATCAGCTCACGCCACGGCAGGAAGATTCACGGGATCAATGAGGGCTTGGGTCATATTTGCCTCAATGGCCATAGCTGCTAGTGTCCGTGAAGCTCCGCTTTGTGCTTTTCGCCTTCCATTGACGAAGCAGAAACGACAGAAAGCGGCTCCCGGATCGGCTCAGGTAACGAGGACAAGAACAATGCAACCTGATTTCTGGAATGACAAACGCCCGGCCGGCGTACCGCTGGACATCGACATGGGCGAGTTCAAGTCGGTCATCGAAGTGTTTGAGCGTTCCTGCAAGAAGTTCGCTGACCGCCCGGCGTTCAGCAGCATGGGCATCACCCTGACCTACGCCGAACTGGAGCGCCAGAGCGCGGCGTTCGCCGGTTACCTGCAGGCCCATACCGATCTGGTGCCGGGGGATCGCATTGCGGTGCAGATGCCCAACGTTCTGCATTATCCGATTGCCGTGTTCGGCGCCCTGCGCGCCGGGCTGATCGTGGTCAACACCAACCCGCTGTACACGCCACGGGAAATGCGCCACCAGTTCAAGGATTCCGGTGCACGCGCGTTGGTCTACCTGAATCTGTTCGGGCAGAAAGTCCAGGAAGTGCTGCCCGACACCGACATCGAATACTTGATCGAAGCGAAGATGGGCGACCTGATGCCCACCGCCAAAGGCTGGCTGGTCAACACCGTGGTCAGCAAAGTGAAGAAACTGGTTCCCGAGTATTCGCTGCCGCAAGCCACTTCGTTCAAAAGCGCGCTGCGCATGGGGCGTGGTCTGGGCATCAAACCGCTGAACGTCGGCCTCGATGACATCGCCGTGCTGCAATACACCGGCGGCACCACCGGCCTGGCCAAGGGCGCGATGCTCACCCACGGCAATCTGGTGGCGAACATGCAGCAGGTGCGCGCCTGTCTGGCTCAGCTCGGCCCGGACGGTCAGCCGCTGTTGCGCGAAGGCCAGGAGGTGATGATCGCGCCGCTGCCGCTGTACCACATCTATGCCTTCACTGCGAATTGCATGTGCATGATGGTGTCGGGCAACCACAACGTGTTGATCTCCAATCCGCGCGACATCGCCGGCTTCATCAAGGAACTGAAGAACTGGCGCTTCTCGGCGCTGCTGGGTTTGAACACCTTGTTCGTCGCGCTGATGGATCACCCTGACTTCAAGACCCTGGATTTCTCCAGCCTCAAGCTCACCAACTCCGGCGGCACCGCGCTGGTCAAGGCCACCGCCGAGCGCTGGGAGCAGATGACCGGTTGCCGTATCACCGAAGGCTACGGCCTGACCGAAACCTCGCCAGTGGCCTGCACCAACCCTTACGGCGATCAGTCGCGGCTGGGCACTGTCGGCCTGCCGGTGCCGGGCACGCTGGTGAAAATCATCAACGATGACGGCGTCGAACAGCCGCTGGGCGAGCGCGGCGAGCTATGCATCAAAGGCCCGCAGATCATGAAGGGCTACTGGAACAAGCCCGAAGCCACCGCCGAAGTGCTGGATGCCGAGGGCTGGTTCAAGTCCGGTGATATCGCCGTGATCGACCCGGACGGTTTCGTGCGCATCGTCGATCGCAAGAAGGACATGATCATCGTCTCCGGCTTCAACGTGTACCCCAACGAAATCGAAGACGTGGTCATGGCCCACCCGAAAGTCGCCAACTGCGCGGTTATCGGCGTGCCGGACGAACGTTCGGGAGAGGCGGTGAAGCTGTTTGTCGTGGCGCGGGAGAGCGGGGTCAGCCTGGAAGAGCTGAAGGCGTACTGCAAAGAGAATTTCACGGCCTACAAGGTGCCGAAACACATCGTGCTGCGTGAGTCGTTGCCGATGACGCCTGTAGGCAAAATTCTGCGGCGCGAGTTGCGGGATATCGCCTAGGCCTGAACCGCAGCGCGCGTGACATTCGCGAGCAGGCTCGCTCCCACAGGTATCGATGCTTTCTGTGGGAGCGAGCCTGCTCGCGAATCTTTTGTGCCCGCTGAATTCGGGGGTTTTAGGGGGTTATAGGATTTTTGCTCTAAAATGACCGCTGGCAAGTCTTGAGTCATCAATATGACTGTAGGGGCCTCTTTTGGCTCTGGTCGACCCTTGGCAAAGCTGCTACTCTCGGCGCGCTTTGTGACTTCTCGGCCTGTAAAACGCCGGATTCACCAATACAAAACACACACCAATAATAATCGCATCAAATGCGGTGAAGAATTCGCGTTGCTGAGGAGTGGGCTTCCATGATCGAAGACTTTTGGAAGGATAAGTACCCGGCTGGAATCGCAGCCGAGATCAATCCAGACGAGTATCCGAACATTCAGGCAGTGTTGAAGCAATCCTGCCAACGCTTCGCCAACAAACCGGCTTTCAGCAACCTCGGCAAGACAATCACCTACGGTGAGCTGTACGAGCTGTCCGGTGCCTTTGCCGCGTATCTGCAACAGCATACCGACTTGCAGCCCGGTGATCGAATCGCCGTGCAACTGCCCAACGTCCTGCAGTATCCGGTCGCGGTCTTCGGTGCCATTCGCGCCGGGTTGATCGTGGTCAACACCAACCCGCTGTACACCGCGCGGGAAATGGAACACCAATTCAACGACTCCGGCGCCAAAGCCCTGGTGTGCCTGGCGAACATGGCGCACCTGGCCGAAGCCGTGGTGCCGAAGACCGGCGTCAAGCACGTCATCGTCACCGAAGTCGCCGACCTGCTGCCGCCGATCAAGCGCCTGCTGATCAACAGCGTCATCAAGTACGTGAAGAAAATGGTCCCGGCCTATCACTTGCCCAAAGCCATCAAATTCAACGACGTCCTGAGCAAGGGCCACGGCCAGCCAGTGGCCGAAGCCAACCCGGACAGCGGCGATGTCGCGGTGCTGCAATACACCGGCGGCACCACCGGCGTGGCCAAGGGCGCGATGCTGACGCACCGCAACCTGGTCGCCAACATGCTGCAATGCAAGGCGCTGATGGGCTCCAACCTCAACGAAGGCTGCGAGATCCTGATCACGCCGCTGCCGCTGTATCACATCTATGCGTTCACCTTTCATTGCATGGCGATGATGCTGATCGGCAACCACAACATCCTGATCAGCAACCCGCGCGACCTGCCGGCGATGGTCAAGGAGCTGTCGAAGTGGAAGTTCAGCGGTTTTGTCGGTCTGAACACGCTGTTCGTGGCGCTGTGCAACAACGAAGGTTTCCGCAAGCTGGATTTCTCCGCGCTGAAAGTCACCCTGTCCGGCGGCATGGCCCTGCAACTGGCTGCGGCCGAGCGCTGGAAAGCCGTGACCGGTTGCGCCATCTGCGAAGGCTACGGCATGACCGAAACCAGCCCGGTGGCCACGGTCAACCCGATCCAGCACATCCAGATCGGCACCATCGGCATTCCGGTACCCTCGACCCTGTGCAAAGTCATCGACGATGCCGGTGTCGAGCAGCCGCTAGGCGAAATCGGCGAGCTGTGCGTCAAGGGCCCGCAAGTGATGAAGGGTTACTGGCAGCGTCAGGAAGCCACCGATGAAATGCTCGACAGCGACGGCTGGCTGAAAACCGGTGACATCGCGCTGATTCAGCCGGACGGCTACATGCGCATCGTTGATCGCAAGAAGGACATGATTCTGGTGTCTGGCTTCAACGTCTATCCGAACGAACTGGAAGATGTGCTGGCGACTTTGCCGGGCGTGTTGCAGTGCGCGGCGATCGGTGTGCCGGACGAGAAATCGGGTGAGGCGATCAAGATTTTCATCGTCGCCAAACCGGGCGTGACCCTGACCAAAGAGCAGGTCATGGACCACATGCGCGCCAACGTTACCGGCTACAAAGTGCCGCGTTCGGTGGAGTTCCGCGATGCGCTGCCGACCACCAACGTCGGCAAGATCCTCCGCCGCGAATTGCGGGATGAAGAACTGAAGAAGATCAAGGCCAAGTCTGCCGCGTAAATAAAAAGCCCCGCAGATGCGGGGCTTTTTGTTGGTGAACTGATCGTTCCCACGCTCCGCGTGGGAACGATCAAGTGCTAATCCTACTGACGAAACGGCGCAAAATTCACATTGGTCCCCGCCGGTCGCATGTCCTGCAGATACGAATCCTTGTCCGCACTCAATTCCAGGCTCAGCGCTGCCTTGCGCTTGCCTTCGTTGCGAATCACCAGGCCTTCGAGCTTTTCGCGCAGGAACACCGTCGGCACTTTCAGGTGCAGCAACTCATCGGTGGCCGGGGTGTGCAGCAGCAAGTGAATCCACTCGTACTGACCGATGGCCAGACGCGACACCGGCAGGTCGAACCACCAGATATTGCGGTTACGGTTCAGTTCGGCGAAGTGGCAGTTGTTGGTGCCGAGCACGGCGCCGCCCAGTTCCTGGTTGCGACGGGCGATGGCCTGGGTTTTATTGAGCTTCATGACATTCCTGCGAATCGGTGTGCCGGGCGCAGCGCCCGTAGGCTGAGCATTCTCGGGGCAACGCCGGCAAACATAAAGCGCAACCTGCATGCCACGACGAAATGCCGGCAAAATAAATGAAACTCGGCGCAAAGCGCACCGGTCAATCGTTACGTAATGACTTTTCTTCCCTTTATGCTTCACGGAGAAACACCATGAGTAGCACAGGCGATAAAGTAAAAGGCATGGCCAACGAAGCCGTCGGCAACGTCAAACAAGGCGTCGGCAAAGCTACTGACAACGACAAGCTGCGGGCTGAAGGCAAAGTCCAAGAGAAAAAAGGCGAAGCCCAGCAAGCGGTCGGCAACGCCAAGGACGCTGTGAAAAAGGGCGTCGACAAGGCGTAAGCGAGCCTTGAACGAATCACACGAGCGGCCATCCAAGGATGGCCGTTTTTGTATCAGAACCCTGCGGTCATCCGCCAAAGGCTCGTCAACTAGGCTACCTTGAGGTAAAAAACGGCCCCTGAGTCGCCACGACTTCAACCTTTTGCGGCGCAAGGAGACGCGAATGATATTCCCGGACATGAAAGGTCTGCCCCTGCACCGAGTGATGGTGCGCACGGTCACTGAGTTCGTCGATGACGAAATGTCGACCTACGCCTCGGCACTGGCCTACCAGATGCTGTTCTCGCTCTTCCCGTTCATTCTTTTCCTGATCGCCCTGATCGGTTTTCTGCACCTGCCGGATTTCTTCTCCTGGCTGCGTCTGCAATCCGAACTGGTGCTGCCGCCGCAGGCGCTGGAGCAGGTCAATCCGGTGATCGATCAGTTGCAGCAATCCAAGGGTGGCCTGCTGTCCATCGGTATCGTTATCGCGCTGTACACCGCATCGGCCGGCGTACGCCTGATGATGAGCGCGATGAACGCCGCTTACGACGTGGTCGAAGGCCGGCCGATCTGGAAGCGTTTCCCTTTGTCGATCGTCTACACCGTTGGCATCGCCGGGATGCTGCTGATCGCCGCTGCGCTGATGGTGCTCGGGCCACAGGTGATGGGCTGGATTGCCGCACAGGTGGGGCTGGAAGACTTCATCGTCACGGTGTGGACGATTGCGCGCTGGCCGGTGATCGTGATTCTGATGATGGTCGCGGTGGCGCTGATCTATTACGTAATGCCCGACGTCAAACAGGACTTCCGCTTCATCACCCCAGGTTCGGTGCTGGCTGTAGTGGTGTGGATCCTAGCCTCGTTGGGGTTTGCCTTCTACGTGAAAACCTTCGCCAACTACAACGCGATGTATGGGAGCATCGGGGCGATCATCGTGCTCTTGCTGTATTTCTATATTTCCGCGGCGGTGCTGTTGCTCGGCGCAGAAATGAATGCAGTGATCGAGCACATGTCCGCCGAAGGCAAGGACAAGGGCGAAAAGGCCCCTGGCGAGCCCGACGAATCCCCCAAACAACACGTCTCGGGCTTGGGCCGCGATCATTCGCTCAAGCCGGACACTGACGAAGCGCGACCATGATTCGTGAAATTCTGAAAATGGGTGATGAGCGCCTGCTGCGCATCGCCGCGCCGGTACCACCGGAAATGTTCAACAGCGCCGAGCTCTGGCAATTGATCGATGACATGTTCCAGACCATGGAAAGCGTCGGCGGCGTTGGCTTGGCGGCGCCGCAGATCGGCGTCGACCTGCAACTGGTGATCTTCGGCTTCGAACACAGCGAGCGTTACCCGGACGCTGAAGCAGTGCCGCAGACGATCCTGATCAATCCGCTGATCACGCCGTTGAATCCGCTGATGGAAGAGGGCTTTGAAGGTTGTCTGTCGGTGCCGGGCCTGCGCGGTGCGGTGGATCGCTATCAGCAGATCCGCTACGAAGGCTTTGATCCCAAGGGCGAGCCAATCGTGCGCGTGGCCTCGGGGTTTCATGCGCGAGTGGTGCAGCATGAATGCGATCACCTGATCGGCCGGCTGTATCCGTCGCGGATCACCGATTTCAGCAAGTTCGGCTTTACCGAAGTGCTGTTCCCGGACCTTGATCCCAACGCTGACGACTGATTGTCAGAACACCATCAATCCCTGTGGGAGCGAGCCTGCTCGCGAACGCGGAGTATCAGAACCAACTTCGGCGCTGACACACCGCATTCGCGAGCAGGCTCGCTCCCACACGGATTCAGCGTATATCTGCGGGATTAAGTTCCATCGCAATCATCGGCTTGCTCCGCGCATACCGGCTCAACCGCTCGGCCATCGCCTGCGGCAGCGGCGGATCGAAGCTGAATCCGCGTCGCTCATAAAACACGCGCAGGTCCGGATGGCAGAACAGCCACACCGGCTCGTCCACTTGGGCTACCGCCGCCGCGATCAACTGCGCAGCGACGCCCTGCTCACGACACTGCGGATCAACAAACAACCCCGTCAGCCAATGCCCGCCCGCTACCGGACGCAGGCACAGCGCCGCTACAATCTCGCCGCGCTTTGCGACCCACAGCTGCGCCTCGCGCACGGCTTTCATCGACGACTGGTGGCTGCGGTAGAACTTGTTCATCAACGGCCACAACGATTCGTCGAGCTGGCTGTAGTGGATATCGGACATGGTTCGGGCTGTCGCTGCGAAAAGCGCCGATTATAAAAGAACGCGCGCCACGGGATAGGTGTATACCTGAACTCACACCCCTGTGAGTGGAGTACCGATCATGTCCAAAGGTATGGATTCAAAGAAAGCCGCGAAGAAGAAACCGGCCAAGACCGCGATTGAAAAACGTGCCGAGAAGAAAGCCAAGAAGGTCGACATCTTCGGCCATTAAGCAATCTCTACGGGAGCCCGTTTCGCGGGCTTCCGCTGCGCTGGCGAAAACGCCCGTTTTCACCACACTGTTTCCCGCGCTGAACCGTTTCTTGTGCAAAAAATGCCAGATACTGGCCGACTAGTGGCCTTGCGCCCGGCGTCGGGATGGCTATGCTTTGCAGGTAACTAACCATGTCGACCGTCATCCCAACAGGGCGGCGGTGCCAGGTTGGACCGTGATTCATGCTGCCAGAGTGCGCAATCCAAGGCACCGACACTGAACCAACAAGGAGCGTCATCTAAATGGAAGTTCTTCTACGCGTTAGGGCTGGCCCGCTTGCGGGCTATCAAGAAAAGGATGTCTTGATCAGAGCGTCGCTGCAGGGACCCTCCGATTGATCATCATTTATCACCTGACAACTTCCTCCCGTGGAGGAAGGCGTGTGCCTGTTCTGTGGAACGTAGTGATGGATCTTGCAAGACCTGAACTTTCATCAAATCAAAAGAACGCGCGGAAGGTGATACAACCATGTTCAACCTACATCACAAGGCTGACCTGCGGGAAATCGAGCGTTTCAGCTGTGCGCTGACCGAGGCCAACGCGAAAATAGAGGCCATCAGCCGCTCGATGGCGATGATCGAGTTTACCCCGGACGGCATCGTTCTCGACGCCAACGAGAACTTCTGCAAGACCATGGGCTACAGCGCCGAAGAAGTGCGCGGCAAACACCATCGGATCTTTTGTGAAGAAAGCTTCTACCGCAGCGAGGACTACGCGAAGTTGTGGCGCGACCTGGCTCGTGGTGAACCGCTCAGTGGCACTTTTCTTCGCCTGAACAAGAGCGGCCGGGAGATCTGGCTTGAAGCCAGTTACATGCCGGTGTTCGGGCCCGACAAACAGGTCAGAAGTGTGATCAAGGTCGCGGCGGACATCACCGCGCGCATCAACAAAGAACATGAAGAAGAAGCCATGCTGGCGGCGATCGGCCGTTCCATGGCGGTGATCGAGTTCACCCCCGAAGGCAATGTCATCCGCGCCAACGACAACTTCCTGCAAACCATGCAGTACGCGCATCCTGAAATTGTCGGCCAGCACCACAGCCTGTTCTGTCACCGCGCCGAAGCGGAGTCCGCCCAATACAAAGCGTTCTGGGCTTCGCTCAATCGCGGCGAATATCACTCGCACCGTTTCGAGCGCAAGAACAAGTCTGGGCAGATGGTTTACCTGGAAGCCTCGTACAACCCGCTGTTCGACGCCAAGGGCCGCTTGTACAAAGTGGTCAAGTTCGCCAGCGACATCACCCGGCAGATGACCACCCTGCAAAACGCTGCGGAATCCGCCCACAGCACCTCGGTACAAAACGACGCCTGCGCGCAAAAAGGCTCACAAGTCGTGCAGCAGACCGTGCAGATCATTCAGGACATTTCCCGCGATCTGAACGAAGCGGCGGTGAGCATCGATGCGGTAAGCAAACAGTCGGACATCATCGGCACCATCGTCCAGACCATTCGCGGCATTGCCGACCAGACCAACCTGCTGGCGCTCAACGCAGCGATCGAAGCGGCGCGCGCCGGTGAGCATGGGCGAGGTTTTGCCGTGGTCGCCGATGAAGTGCGCAGCCTCGCCGCGCGGACCAGTCAGGCCACTCTGGAAATCGTCGATGTGGTGCGCAAGAACCATGACCTGTCGCTGAGCGCGGTATCGAGCATGCAGTCAAGCCTGAGCCGGACAGGGCTGGGCGTGGAACTGGCGAACGAGGCGGGCGAGGTGATCCTCGAGATTCAGCAGGGCTCGCGGCATGTGGTGGATGCGATCAGTCAGTTCAATGAAACCCTGCAATTGAACTGACGAACCCTACAACTGCCCCGACTGCAGGGTGGGGCAGTTTCACGCGGCTTGCTCGAGGCTTTCGTTTATTTTCTTAAATTAAAGTTGCCGCGTACCTGAGCAGTTTTTGTCCCATCTGGTGATGCCGCGGTGTACTCGAAACTGCCTTTTACAGTTTGGTTAGCGACGTCGACTTCATCGATGGTGATCTTTCCGCCAGGCGACAGTGCAGTCCAGGAACTTTTCTCCCATACCTTGGGAATGTAGTTGCCACCATTTGGCCGTGATTCGAAAATATAAGTAGTACCGGCCTCAATTGCGGCATTGATATAGATATCCGCTCCGTGGGAGGTCACGTCGTTGCGTACATTTCCAGCGATATACAGGCTATCGGAGTCCAACGACAACACGCGTCGTGTGATGGACAGGCTTTCCTCTCCTTGAGCTTCCTCATTGGCAAATATAGCGATGTGCCCTATGGCCGTCGTGGCTTTGTTTTGCAGATCTTTAGACATGATTTCCTTCCTTGCTGGTGAGTGACAAAGAGCCAGCCATGCTGTCGCATGACCCGTTCCATGGTTCTTCAAGCAAAGCTCAGCGTCTACTGTCAGAAATTACAGGTTCGGTATCGTTTCCGACAAACGGTCTAAGGACGTTTGCCCTCAAATGCCGTTCAGCAGGTGTTTATCGCGAACTGCATTAGCGATGCGCCATATTCGCCCACGCCAGTTCCGCATGAGCAGGCCGAATCAGCAATGGTCAACATCACGATCAACAGGTTGCTGGCACGTCACGCTAGTAGCGCGACGTACCGTTATGCTGTTGCCGAGTCCGGCAGCGCCGAGTTCGGCAAACCGAAGATCCGGTCGAACAGCCAGTTGAATACGAAGGTGTAGCACGGGATGAAAATGATCAGTGCCAGATCCAGCAGGAACGCCTGCATCAGGCTGATATTCATCCACCACGCAATCAGCGGAATCAGAAACACGATCAGCGTCAGTTGAAAGCCGACGGCGTGGACGATACGTCGTTTGACTGTGCGGGTGCGCGAGAGCTGGCGGCTCTCCCAGCGCTCGAACAGAGAGGTGTAAATGAAATTCCATGTCACGGCGATGCTGGTGATGATCACCGCCAGCGGCCCGGTGCTACCCGGCGATGTACCCGACAACAACGCCAGACCGAGGGCCGAGAAGGTCATCCCAATCACTTCGTAGAGCGACACGTAGACCAGTTTGCGTTTCACGCCTTGCATGCAGATTTGCCTCTTTCTTGCCGAATGTTGGCCAGCAGGGCTGGCGAAGGCGGCGAAAGATAGCTTCAATAGACCTGACAGAAAAAGTCGGTAGCTTTCAGTTTTATTGATAGGTGAGGCATTTGAATTTCAGCAGCGACAGCATCGAATTGTTTCTCGCGGTGATCGAGCGCGGCTCGTTTTCCGCCGCCGCGCGGCAGTTGGGCAAGGTGCCGTCGGCGGTAAGCATGAGTATTGCCAATCTTGAGGCTGAGCTCGGTTACCCGTTGTTCGACCGCAGCCACCGCGAGCCGCAACCCACGGCGATGGCGCAGTCGTTGGTGCCGCACGCGCGGCTGATCGCCGAGCAGCTCAAGCAGCTGCAAGTGCACGCGGTGGAGCTGTCGTCGGGACTGGAAAGCAGATTGTCGGTCGGCATGGTTGCGGACGTTGATAGGCGGCGCTTGCTGGCAGCGATCAAGGTGATTGCCGAGCGGCATCCGTTGCTCGACATCGAAGTGCTGACTGCGCCGCAGGATGATGTGCTGGCGATGTTGCACCGTGGCCGGGTCAGCCTGTGCCTGGCGTTCGCCGGTTTGAGCGTGAATGCGCTGGAGCGGTTTCAGTTCGTCGGCAGCGAACGCATGATCGCCACGCTGGCGGCGGACAGCCCGTTGTTGCAGGGGCGGGATGTGTTTCTCGAAGATCTGGTGCAAGTGCGGCAGATCATCGTCGCCAGCCGCGACTTGCCGATCAGCGAGACGCGGCCATTGGTGGCTGAATCCTACTGGCGTACGGACAATCTTGAGACGGCTATGGAGATGGTCGAAGCGGGATTGGGTTGGGGGAATTTTCCGCTGTCGGTGGTGCAGCCGTGGCTGGAGGCGGGACGCTTGAAGCGGCTGAATTTTCGCAACATCGAAAATGGCCTGGTGCTGCCTGTGCACGCGGTGTGGCTCAAGAGCCAGCCATTGCAGAAGGGTGCGCAGGCGTTGGTTGACCTGCTCAGCCATTGAATTTGGTAGAGATCCCCTGTGGGAGCGAGCCTGCTCGCGAAGGCATTGTGTCGGCTGCATCAATGCTGACTGACCGACCGCTTTCGCGAGCAGGCTCGCTCCCACAAGGGTTGTGTTTCAACTCAGCATTTGTGAGGGATCAGGTACTCTCGCGCACCTTCAGCTCAAACCCCATATCCTCCACCGGCCGCGCCACTTTGTTGCCCGCCATCAACGTCAGCATCTGCTCCGCCGCGCGCCGGCCGATCGCCTCGCGCGGGGTATTGATGCTGCTCAGGCGCGGCACCATGTGTTCGGACATCGGCAAATCGTTGAAACCGAGGATCGCCACCTGCTCGGGAATCTTGATGCCGTTACGCAAGGCTTCAAGCAGCGCACCCTGGGCCAGGTCATCGTTGCCAAAGAAGATCGCATCGACATCCGGATGCGTCGCCAGCAACTGCAAAAACAACTCGCCACCCAAGCCCACAGACGAAGCACGCGGTGTCAGCACTTCCAGATCCGGGTCGTAGCGGCCCGCCTTATGCAACGCCTTGCGGAAGCCCTCACCGCGCAACAACGTGCGCTGGTCCAGCTGCGCACCAATGTAAGCCAGACGTTTACGCCCGCGAGACAGAAGGTGTTCGGCGGCAGTTTCCCCCGCGCTCAACTGCGAGAAACCCACGCAATTGACTCCTGCAGCACTGTCCAGCTCCATCATGTACACGCAGGGAATGTTGCTGGCCTCGATCATCCGCCGCGAACTTTCCGTGCGATCAAAACCGGTCAACAGAAAGCCGCGCGGCTGATAAGCCATGTAGTTGCGCAGCAGGTTTTCTTCTTCATCGCGCGAATAGTGGAAGTTGCCGATCAGCACTTCGAAGCCCTTGGGCGTCAGCACCCGATGAATGGCTTCCAGCGTGTCGATGAACAGCAGGTTGGACAGCGACGGCACCAGCACCACCACTGAATGGCTCTGCGCCGAGGCCAAAGCGCGGGCGGCAGGGTTGACCACATAGTTGAGTTCGAGCGCGGCTTTCTGCACTTTTTCCACCAGTTCGGTGGCCACCGTGCTCACCCCGCGCAAGGCGCGCGAGGCAGTGATCGGGCTGACGCCGGCCAGGCGGGCTACTTCGTTGAGGGTCGGACGGCCGGTGGTGCGGGTATTTTTATCGTTCTTGGGGGAGGTCATCGGGCGGCTTGCCAAACAAAAATCAAGGCACTAAGGTAGCGCTGTCCTGATGCAGCTGCAAATGCGTGAGCGCGGTCCTGCCTGATCTGTGCTTTTTGGCGTCGGGAACAAACCTGCTGCAACCCAAAAAAACGACAAGAAGGCGTCGGCAACTTCTGCCTGTGCACTAGAGTCATAGCTAGCAAAGGTAGCGCTGTCTGCGCGCTGAGGTGTTATATGAGTCATCCCATCACCGCCCTGGTCATCATGGGCGTTGCCGGTTGCGGCAAGACGTGCGTCAGCCAGGCCCTGTGCCAATTGAGCGGCGCCACTGCCATTGAAGGCGATACTTTTCATCCGGCCGCGAACATCGAAAAGATGAGCGCGGGGATCCCCCTGAACGACGAAGACCGCGCCGGCTGGCTCGACAGCCTGTGCGATGAACTGCGTCGCGTCGATGCCCAAGGCCAGCGCCCGGTATTGACCTGCTCCGCCCTTAAACACAGTTACCGCGAACGTCTGCGCAGTGCCTTGCCGGGCCTGGGTTTCGTGTTTCTTGAATTGACCCCGGAAGTCGCCGCCGAGCGTGTATCGCACCGCCCGGGCCACTTCATGCCGGCGACGTTGATCGAAAGCCAGTTCGCCACCCTCGAATCGCCAAAGGGCGAGCCGCTGACTCTGCCGCTCAATGCCTCGATTCACAGCGTCGAAGAGCTGGCCCTGCAGGCTCACGTCTGGTGGCAGGCCAACGGTCTGAAACAGGCGGTATGAGTATGTTGAAAAAGACAGCGCTGTCCTCCCGACTTCTGTTCAACCAGCTTTAATAACAACAACAATCCAGGAGACACCCCCCATGTTTGGCATGTCCCACGAGACGTTCCTGCTGCTCGATGCGGTGGTCACGGTAATCGGCCTGATTATCCTGATCACCAAATTCAAGATTCACCCGTTCATTGCCCTGACCATCGCCGCCGCCTTCCTTGGCCTGACCTCGGGCATGCCGATCAACACCATCATCAAGGCGTTCCAGGACGGCTTCGGTGGCGTGCTCGGTTTTGTCGGCATCATCCTTGCCCTGGGCACCATGCTCGGCAAAATGATGGCCGAATCCGGCGGCGCCGATCAGATCGCCCAGACCCTGATCCGCGCCTTCGGCAAGGACAAAGTCCAGTGGGCGATGATGTTCGCCGCGTTCCTGGTGGGCATTCCGCTGTTCTTCGAAATCGGCTTCGTGCTGCTGATTCCGCTGGTGTTCATCGTTGCCCGTCGCACTGGCGTATCGATCATCAAAATCGGTATCCCGCTGCTCGCCGGCCTCTCTGCCGTGCACGGTCTGGTACCGCCGCACCCGGGCCCGCTGCTGGCCATCGGCGTGTTCGGCGCTGACATCGGCAAGACCATTCTCTACGGTCTGATCGTCGCACTGCCGACGGCAATCATTGCCGGTCCGATCTTTGGTACCTTCATCGCCAAGCACATCCCGGGTCACCCGAATCAGGAACTGGTCGATCAACTGGCCCGTGAAAACGATTCGGCCAACCTGCCAAGCTTCAGCATTACTCTGGTCACCGTGCTGCTGCCGGTGTTCCTGATGCTGCTGAAAACCTTCGCTGACGTGGCACTGCCGGACGGCAACTTCTTCCGCATCTGGATGGACATGATCGGCCACCCGATCTCCGCACTGCTGCTGGCGTTGCTGTTGTCGCTGTACACCTTCGGCTACAAGCAGGGCATCGGTTCCAACCAGATGCTCAAGTGGCTCGACGCGAGTCTGGCGCCTACCGCTGCGATCATTCTGATCATCGGTGCCGGCGGTGGCTTCAAGCAGATGCTGGTGACCAGCGGCGTGGGTGACGTGATCGGCCACATGGCGGTCAGCGCGCAGATCTCGCCGATCCTGCTGGCCTGGCTGGTGGCGGCGGTAATCCGTATCGCGACCGGTTCGGCCACTGTGGCGACCATCACTGGCGCGGGCATTGTGGTGCCGGTTGTCGGCATGATTCCGGGCGTCAACCGTGAGCTGCTGGTGCTGGCCACCGGCGCCGGTTCGCTAATCCTGTCCCACGTCAACGACGCCGGTTTCTGGCTGGTCAAGCAGTACTTCAACATGACCGTGGCCGAAACCTTCAAGACCTGGACCGCGATGGAAACCATCCTCTCGGTGGTCGGCCTGGGCTTTATCCTGCTGCTGTCGCTGTTCGTATAAGCGGCAGTTTGCAGGCACAAAAAAACCGCAGTGATGCGGTTTTTTTGTGGGCGTGGACTTCCTGCTTGATCGTTCCCACGCTCCGCGTGGGAATGCCTCAATGGACGCTCTGCGTCCGCTTTGAGACGCAGAGCGTCTCTGGCTGCATTCCCACGCAGAGCGTGGGAACGATCAGAGGCGTGTCAGTTATTTGGTAACCAAGCCATCCGCGCGGAACATCCCGCGAATGCCGCGTACAGCCTGACGAATACGGTCCTGGTTTTCGATCAGCGCGAAGCGCACGTGGTCATCACCGTACTCACCAAAGCCAACCCCGGGCGAGACGCAAACCTTGGCCTCGGCCAGCAATTTCTTGGCGAACTCCAGCGAACCCAGATGCGCATACGCCTGGGGAATCTTCGCCCAGACGTACATCGACGCTTTCGGATTCTCGACCATCCAGCCCAGCTCATGCAGGCCCTTGACCAGCACGTTGCGACGCTGACGATACTGCTCGGCGATGTCGCGCACGCATTGCTGATCGCCTTCCAGCGCGGCAATCGCCGCCACTTGCAGCGGGGTGAAAGTGCCGTAGTCGTGGTAGCTCTTGATCCGCGCCAGGGCGCTGACCAATTCCGGGTTGCCGACCATGAAACCGATGCGCCAGCCGGCCATGTTGTAGCTCTTGGACAGGGTGAAAAACTCCACCGCAATGTCCTTGGCCCCCGGCACTTGCATGATCGACGGGGCTTTCCAGCCGTCGTAGACGATGTCGGCGTAAGCCAGGTCGTGGATGACCAACACGTCGTATTGCTTGGCCAAGGCGATCACCCGCTCGAAGAAATCCAGCTCCACGCACTGCGCGGTCGGGTTCGACGGGAAGCCGAGGATCATCATTTTCGGCTTGGGGATCGAGCCGCGAATGGCGCGCTCCAGCTCATCGAAGAAATCCACCCCCGGCACCAGCGGCACCGAACGCACCTGAGCGCCGGCAATCACTGCGCCGTAGATGTGAATCGGATAGCTCGGGTTCGGCACCAGTACGGTGTCGCCCTGGTCAAGGGTCGCCAGCATCAAATGCGCCAGGCCTTCCTTGGAACCGATGGTGACAATGGCTTCGCTTTCCGGGTCGATATCGACTTCGTAGCGCTGCTTGTACCAGTTGGAAATTGCCCGGCGCAGGCGCGGAATGCCTTTGGACGTCGAGTAACCGTGGGTGTCCTCACGTTGGGCGACCTGCACCAGTTTTTCGACAATGTGCGGCGGCGTGGCGCCGTCGGGATTGCCCATGCTCAGGTCGATGATGTCTTCACCACGGCGGCGAGCGGCCATTTTCAGCTCGGCGGTGATGTTGAACACGTAAGGGGGGAGTCGATCTATGCGCGCAAAGCGGCGCGGCGAACCTTGTTCGGCCATTGTTGCCTCGGATAACGTAAGCGCCCGGAACCGTCCGAGCGACGCTGGTCACTGCGGTGACCTGTGGCGGAAGATAAGGGCAGTGATGGCATACTGTCCAGCGCGGTTGTAAACATTTTTTTCAAGGAAAATCGGTCAATGGAATTCACCAGCGGCTTCTTGCTGAGCCTTTCGCTGTGCCTGGATATCGGCGTAGCCAACATCGCGATGATCACCCTGGCCATGCAGCGCGGCTACTTTCAAGGCTTCGCCCTGGGCCTGGGCACCTGTGTCGGCGACCTGATCTACGCGGTGCTGGCACTGGCCGGCATGACCGTCCTGCTGCAATACGAAACCGTGCGCTGGGTCCTGTGGATTGGCGGTTCGGCGCTGCTGATCTACTTCGCGGCGAAGATGATTTATTCGGCAATTCACCACGAAGCGCTGTTGGCGGAAACGGCGGAAGTGGGGCAGAACTCCCATCGCAAGGAATTCTTTCGCGGTATCTTTCTCGCGATGTCGTCGCCGAGTGCGATTCTCTGGTTTGCTGCGGTCGGCGGCACGTTGATCGCCCGGTCCGGTGGCGGTGGTCCGTTGAGTTCGGCGCTGTTTCTCGGTGGTTTTCTCTGCGCCGGGCTGCTGTGGTCGGCCGGTCTGTGCTTCGCTGCGAGCCACGGCGGCAAGCTGCTGGGCGACAAGCTACTGCGCTACTCCTATCTGGCATCGGCGGCGATCTTCTGCTATTTCGCGGTGTACGTGATCGTTTCCGGCTACAACGAGTTTGTCGGCTCGGGCGCCGTCGAGCAGTTGCATTCGCTGTAAACGTGCGAAACGGGTCGGGCTTTCTATACTCCCAGCCGAATCCACTTTTCCGTTCTGAGGAGTCGCGTCATGGATGAACAACAACGCGTCGAGATAACCGAGCCTCGCTTCGAACACGGGCAGTTCTTGCTGATTGCAGGTTTCGGTGGGCGATTCACTCAGCAAACCACCGAAGACATTCCCGCGTTGTGGGAAAAACTGATCCCGCACTTGGGAAAAATCCCCGCGCAAGTCAACGAAATAACCTACGGCGTTTGCTGCAATGCGGATGGCGAGGGCGGTTTCGAATACATCGCCGGGGTGCAGATCGACAAGCTCGACGACCTGCCGGAAAAGTACCGCTGGGTTGAAATCCAGCCGCAGAAATATGCCGTGTTCGAGCACAAGGGGTCACTGGCGCAACTCCCTGACACCTTCCAGTACATCTGGAACACTTGGCTGCCGCAGTCCGGCCACGAAGCGGCGGACGCCCCGGAATTCGAGCGCTACAGCGAGGATTACAACCCGAAACTCAATACCGGCACCCTGGAAATCTGGCTGCCGATCAGGGCCTGAGCGGCGTACTAATCGAGGCGGAGCATGTCCGCCTCGGTGGTTGTGCTTTATGCTGGCGGGCCTTGTTTCCACAGATTTTTGAGCTGCCATGAACACCGTGATCCGCAACGTCAGCGCCGCCGACCTCGACCGCTGCTACGCCATCGAAACCGTCGCCTACGAAGGCGACGAAGCCGCCACCCGTGAAAAGATCGCCACGCGCATCGCCACCTGGCCGGACGGCTTCATCGTCGCCGAGGTGGACGGCGTGGTCGCCGGTTTCATCAATTCCGGCGCGGCGTTCGATGTGCAAATGTCCGACGAAGCGTTCAAGGAACTGATCGGCCACGACCCGAAAGGGCCGAATGTGGTGATCATGTCGGTGGTCGTGCACCCGGATTACCAAGGGCAGGGCCTGGCCAAGCGCCTGCTCGCCGAATTCATCGAGCGCATGCGCGCCATGGACAAAGCGACGATTCACCTGATGTGCAAAGAGCAGCACATTGCGCTGTATGCCGGCTTCGGCTTTGCCTACATCAAACCGTCCGAGTCCGACCACGGCGGCATGGCGTGGCACGAGATGATCCTTACTCTCTAAGCCTCAATCAAAATTGTGGGAGCGAGCCTGCTCGCGAAAGCGGTATTTCAGCCAAGCAAGTGTCGACTGACACGACGCCTTCGCGAGCAGGCTCGCTCCCACAGGGTTTTGAGGTGTCTGTAGTAGCGCGGTTAGTAAAGGCTTTCGCGCACCCGTTTCGGCGCTTCCCGATCGTAGGTGTCGGCGTCGAACTGGCCGTCATTCAGGCGCTTGTGAAATGCGCCGGCAGATGGCAAGGCCGAGCGCGGCAGGTGCGTTTCGGGATTCCACGCATCCGAGCGGACAAAGGCTTTCGAGCAGTGAAAAAACGCCGCGTCCACCGTCACCAGCAACACAGTTTTCGCCGGTTTGCCATTCACCGCGAAACTCTCCAGCAACGCCGGTTCATCGCTGATCAGGGCCGTGCCATTGACCCGCAATGTTTCGCCGATCCCGGGAATGATGAACAGCAGCGACACCCGCGGATCGTGCAGCACATTGCGCAAGGTATCGATGCGGTTGTTGCCCGGGCGATCCGGCAGGGCCAACGTGTTTTGATCAATGATCCGAACAAACCCCGGCGCATCACCGCGCGGCGAGTTATCGAGGCCATCGGTCCCCAACGAGCTGACGATCACTAGCGGCGACAGGCGCACCATCGCCTGATAATCCTCGTTGAGAAAGCCGATCTGCTTGCGCACCGCACGTTCGTGGGGCAATCCGTAAATAGCTTCCAGTGCTTCGATTGAGTCAATCATCGTTATCCCTCTACGATTTAAAAAAACAGCCCCATCCGCCGCTCGTACCCAATCCGGCCCTTGTACGCTTCACCGCTGTCGACGTAGCCATGCCTGGCGTACAGCGCGATCGCCGCCTCGTTATCAGCGTCCACCGACAATTCCAGCCCCTTGATCTCCGGCCAGGCCTGGCGGGCGACGACGGGCAGCGCTTGCAGGCAAGCCTTGCCGTAGCCCTTGCCTTGCGCGCGCCGATCGACCTGCAGCGCATGCAACGTGGCGCTGTGTTCGTCGGCCCAGTCGGGCAATACCGGCGGGCGCTTGAGCAGCAGAAACGCCACCGGTACGTCGTCCGCCAGCAGGGCAAAACCTTTCACGCCGGGGCCGGGTTTCGACAGCAGGGTGTGCAAGGCACCGTGGATGTCGCCGGAGAATTTGATCTGCTCGGGGTGAATTTCAATCGACTCGACTTGCTCACGCTGCAAAGGGCTGAGGCTGTCGTAAGGCACGAGTTGGGCTGACACGGGAATTTCCTTTTTCCTACAAGGATTGAAGCTCGGATTCTAGCGACATTGTTGTCGGCGAAATTTTTTTGTTTGCCCTGTCGATCTGCACAAAGGGCAAACGACTAAGGGTGTCTTCACAACAAAAACCACGGAGAACACCATGAGCGCACAAAGCGAAATCCAGAGCCTGATCAACACCTATCGCGAAGCAGTAATGGCCAAGGACGTCGAAAAAGTCATGGCCCTGTACGCCGACGACATCGTCTCGTTCGATGCGATCAAGGCCCTGCAATTCAAAGGCAAAGCGGCGTACCGCGCGCACTGGGTCGAGTGCATGGAAATGTGCCCCGGCCCGCACATCTTCGAGTTCCACGAAATCGCCATCGAACGCGCCGACAACATCGCTTTCGCCCACTGGGTGGCCAATTGCGGCGGCACCAACGACAAGGGCGAAACCCAGAGTTGCTGGATGCGTGTGACCGCCTGTTATCGGCAGGTCGGCGGGGCTTGGAAGATTGCCCACGAGCACTGGTCGGCACCGTTCGATCCGATGAGCGGCGCGACGCTGTTCGATGTAACCCCCTGATCTTCAGCCATAGTTGATCCGTTCGAATCAGGAGATCGCCATGAAATACCTATGCTTGGTCTACAGCGATGAACGCCTGCTGCACACCTCGCCGGACAGCCCGGAAGACGCCGAATGCTGGGCCTACGCCGAGTCGATTCAGGGCAGCGGGCGGATGATCGCCGCCGAAGCGCTGGAATCGGTAGAAACCGCCACCACGGTACGCATGCGCAACGGCAAGGTGTCGATCACCGACGGGCCTTTCGCTGAAACCAAGGAGCAACTGGCCGGTTTTTACCTGATCGATGCCAAGGATCTCAACGAAGCGATTCAGGTGGCCGGCAACATTCCGGCAGCGCGGGTTGGCAGCGTTGAGGTACGTCCGGTGCGGCAGTTGAATGTCTGACGTCCGGGCGCGGGTCGAGCAGGTCTACCGCGAGGATTCGCGGCGGATTCTGGCGACGCTGATCCGCCTGCTCGGTGATTTCGACCTCGCCGAAGAAGCCTTGCACGAGGCGTTCTTCGTCGCGGTCGAGCGCTGGCAACGCGACGGCGTGCCGGACAACCCGCGGACCTGGCTGGTCTCCACCGGGCGTTTCAAAGCCATCGATGTGCTGCGCCGGCGCGCGCGGTTCAAGGCGTCGCAACCGTTGCTGCTGGCACAACTCGATGAGCTGGAACAGGCTGACTGGAGTGGCGAAGACGTGGAAGACGATCGCTTGCGGCTGATCTTCACCTGCTGCCACCCGGCGCTGGCGGCAGATGCGCAAGTGCCGCTGACCTTGCGCGAAGTCTGCGACCTCACCACCGAGGAAATCGCCCGCGCTTTTCTCTCGGCGCCGGCGGCGATTGCCCAGCGCATCGTCCGCGCCAAGGCCAAGATCCGCGACGCGAAAATCCCCTATCAAGTACCCACGCTGAACGAATTGCCCGAGCGACTGGACAGCGTGTTGCGGGTGATTTATCTGGTGTTCAACGAAGGCTATTCGGCCTCGGTCGGCGCTGAGCTGACCCGCGAGGATCTGACGCGCGAAGCGATTCGCCTCGGGCGCTTGTTGATGGAGTTGCTGCCGGAGCCGGAAGTCATGGGCCTGCTGGCGCTGATGCTGCTGCATGAATCACGTCGGCCGGCACGTACCTCGCCGAGTGGTGAACTGGTGTTGCTCGACGATCAGGATCGCTCGTTGTGGGACGCCGGGTTGATGGCCGAAGGCTGCGCGCTGGTCGAGCGCGCCCTGAGTACACGACGCTTCGGGCCATATTGCCTGCAAGCGGCGATTGCAGCGGTGCATGCGGAAGCGCCGTCGGCGGCAGAAACCGACTGGCAGCAGATTGTCGGTCTGTATGACGTGCTGCTGCGCGCGGTGCCGTCGCCGGTGGTCGAGCTGAATCGGGCGGTGGCGGTGGCCAAACGGGATGGAGCGTTGGCCGGGTTGTTGTTGGTAGAAGGGATTTTGGCGCGTGGGGAGTTGCAGGATTACCACTTGGCGCATTCGGCGCGGGCGGAGTTTTGCCGGCAGTTGGGCCGGGTGGAGCAGGCGCGGGCAGCGTATCAGCGGGCGCTGGAGCTGACGCGGCAGGAGCCGGAGCGGCGGTTTATTCGAGCACGTATCATGGCGCTCGAAATGCTCTGACCTTGGCGCTCTGGCTAGTGTGGGCAGCCTGTGGATTGCCCTCACCCTAACCCTCTCCCAAAGGGAGAGGGGACTGATTGGGGGATATTGGAGGGATTCACCGACTTGAACGAATTGTCTTGAATCCATAATCGATAAGGTTTTTCAGGTCGATGCATAACGCCAGACACTTCGGTCGGCCCCCTCTCCCAAAGGGAGAGGGGACTGATTTGGGGATATTGGAGGGATTCACCGACTTGAACGAATTGTCTTGAATCCATAATCGATAAGGTTTTTCAGGTCGATGCATAACGCCAGACACTTCGGTCGGCCCCCTCTCCCTCCGGGAGAGGGCTGGGGTGAGGGGCTTTTGATCTCAAGCGCTTATTCAAGCATCTTGCTGAGCAACCAGCTCCCTGCCGGCCCCGGCGGATACAAGCGCGACCACAAGGCGTCGACAAACACCGGTTTCGGCCAGCCGCGCACATTCAGCTCTATCAGCAAATCATTGGCATAACGCTGCACCAGCCACCTCGGCAACGGTGCCCAGCCAAAGCCTTTTTCCGCCATTTCCAGCAGCATCAGATAACTCGGCGCCGACCACACCCGGCCTTTGCCACGGCTGTCATACGGATTGACGATGGTCGCCAGCCGCAATTCGCGATGTTGCTCGAGAATCTGCTGATCGACATGCTCAAGCTTCGCCAACGCATGCTCGCGGCTGACGAACAAGGCAATCTCCGTGCGCTCGGCCACAGTGGAGGTCACCAGATCCGGCGGGTAGTTGTCCTGCATTTCCGCGAAGGCCAGATGCGCTCGGCCGCGCTGGACCAGTTCGATCAGGTCTTCGCATTCGGCAATCAGGCATTCCAGCTCAAGCTCCGGATAACGCTGCTCGAAATCCACCAGCGCCGCCTCGAAACGATAGGACTGATAAGTGTCGGAAATCGCCACGGTCAGTTTCGGTTCCACACCTTGGGCCAATTGCCGCGCGCTCATCTCCAAGCGACTGGTGGCGGCCAGAATCGCCTCGGCTTTCTGCAGCATGACGTGGCCGGCGGGAGTGAGTGTCGGTTTGCGGCTGCTGCGGTCGAACAGCTGCAGATCCAGATCGATCTCCAGGCTTGCCACTGCCGCGCTAATGGTCGACTGACTGCGCCCCAATTTGCGCGCCGCTGCGGAAAATGAGCCTTGCGTCGCTGCCTGCACAAACGCCAACAGCACTTCCTGCGAAGCCATGAACTATCGCCTTGATCGATGGTTATTGGTTATGAAGTATCGGTATTCAGTTGGATCATGGCAACCATCGTCAAACAAGGAGTCAGGCCATGACTGCCCACAAGTCCATTACCGAACGTGTTTTCCAGGCGGTTGGTTTCGAGTTTCTCGCGATCCTGATCTGCACGCCGCTGCTCGCCTGGATCATGCAAAAGCCGCTGCTCGACATGGGTGCGGTGACCGTGTTGATCGCGCTGTTGGCGCTGGCGTGGAATGTGGTGTTCAACCGATTTTTCGACCGTGCTCTGGCGCGGATGAATCTGCCGCACAACGCCTGGGTGCGGGTGGTGCATGCGTTACTGTTCGAAGGTGGACTGATCGTGATGGGCGTGCCGCTGATTGCCTGGTGGCTGTCGGTCAGCCTGTGGCAGGCGTTGTTGCTCGACATTGGCGTGTTGCTGTTTTTCCTGCCGTACACCTACGTCTACCACTGGGGTTATGACGTCCTGCGCGAGCGCTTCATGGCCCGCCGCCCATGTGAAAGCTGAGGTAGCCCTGTGGCGAGGGGATTTATCCCCGTTGGGCTGCGTAGCAGACCCGATTTTGGGGCCGCTCCGCAGCCCAGCGGGGATAAATCCCCTCGCCACAAACAGTCTGTTGGTTGAGTTCAGAGAAACATGCCGCCGGACGCCTCGACCCGCTGACCATTGATCCACTGTCCACCCTCCGACAGCAGCAGCGCCAGTGCACCGCCAATATCGTCCGGAAGCCCGACCCGACCCAGCGCGGTGTTGCTGGCAACCATCGCGTTGACCGCGCTGTTGTCGCGCACCGTGCCACCGCCAAAATCGGTTTCAATCGCACCGGGCGCCAGAACGTTCACGCCAATCTGCCGCGCGCCAAGCTCTTTCGCCTGATAACGCGTCAGCACTTCCATCGCACCTTTCATTGCCGCATAAGCGCCATAACCGGGCAGGCTGAAGCGGGTCAGGCCGCTGGAGATATTGACGATGCGCCCACCGTCATTGATCAGCGGCAGCAGTTGCTGAGTCAGGAAGAACGGCCCTTTCAACTGCACGTTCATCAGCAGATCGAATTGCTCGGGGGTGGTTTCGCTGAACAGCGCATGCACGCCGACCCCGGCGTTGTTGATCAGGAAATCAAAGCGCTGACGCTCAAAGGTTTGCCCCAATACCTGTTCAACCTGCGCGGCAAACGCGGCGAAGTTTTCGCTGCGGCCGACGTCCAGTTGCAGCATCGCCGCGTTTGCGCCGAGTGCCTGCAATTCAGTGACCAGCGCCTGGGCCTCGTCGGCGCGGCTGTTGTAGGTGCCGATGATGTCGATGCCTTGCGCGGCGAGGTGCAGGGCGGCGCTGCGGCCGAGGCCACGACTGGCGCCAGTGATCAGGGCGATTTTGCGATTCATGCTGACTTCCTCGATTGCGTTGAGTGGGGATGGAAGAAGTTTATTTATCCGCCCTGAGGTGATAAACACGGCAAAAGCGGAATCACTGATCGGCTCAGCCGAACAATCACCGGGGCTTGTCATGAACAAACTGGAACTGCTGCGCACCTTCGTCCGGGTCAGCGAACTGTCGAGTTTCACTCTCGCCGGGGAAAGCCTCGGCCTGCCGCGCTCCACAGTGTCCGAACAGGTGCAGGCACTCGAAGCCTTGCTCGGCACGCGGCTGTTGCAGCGCACCACGCGCAAGGTGCAGGCCACTCAGGATGGACTGGTGCTGTACGAGCGCAGCAAAGATCTGCTCTCGCACATGGACGAGATCGAAGGGCTGTTCCGTCAGGACGAGGCTTCGCTGACCGGGCGCATCCGCGTCGACATGCCGAACATCCTCGCGCGGCGCTTGATCATGCCGCGCCTGCCGGAATTCATGGATCGCCACCCGAATCTGCAGATGGAAATCAGCAGCACTGATCGCCGGGTCGATCTGCTCGGCGAAGGTTTCGACTGCGTATTGCGCATCGGCGCGCAGCCGGATCAGTCGGTGGTCGCCCGGCATCTTGGCGACTTCCCGATGGTCAATTGCGCCAGTCCGGCTTACCTGCAACGTTACGGCGTGCCGCAGACCATCGAGGATCTGGCGCAGCATCGGCTGGTGCATTACGTCGGCGTACTGGGCTCGCGTTCGGAAGGGTTTGTGTATGAGGAGGGTGGCGAAGTGCGACGGGTGGCGA
This sequence comes from Pseudomonas iranensis, assembly GCF_014268585.2. NCBI lineage: Bacteria > Pseudomonadati > Pseudomonadota > Gammaproteobacteria > Pseudomonadales > Pseudomonadaceae > Pseudomonas > Pseudomonas iranensis. The sequence continues at coordinate 4,805,588 of NZ_CP077092.1, read as the reverse complement.
TGGCCGGCAGTGTCACGGTCAACAGCACCGACGCCTATGAAGCGGCGTGCCTGGGCGGCTTCGGCCTGACGCAGGTACCGCGCACCGGCATGCAACCGCATCTGGAAAATGGCGAACTGGTGACCGTACTGCCGCAACACACCGCACCGCCGATGGCGATTTCGCTGTTGTATGCGCGGCAACGGCATTTGCCGCTGCGGGTGCGGGTGTTTATGGATTGGCTCGGCGAGGTCGTACGTTCAACGCTCTGACATTGAGCACATTGCCCCTGTGGGAGGACTGTGTTGTGTGTGGGATTTGCGCTCAGTAATCCCCACGCTTGCGAAACGCCCAGCGCCCGGCAATCACGGTGAACGTGGCCACCAACGCGACCAGCACCCAAAACCCGTGCGGGTCCTGGGACAGCGGCACACCGCCGACATTCATCCCAAAAAAACCGGCAATGATGTTGATCGGCAAGGCCAGGACCGTCACCACCGTCAGGGTGAACAGCGTGCGGTTGCTCTGTTCGTTGAGGTTGGCGGCGATTTCTTCCTGCAACAGTTTGATCCGTTCGCCGAGGGCGGTGAGGTCGTTGATGATCAGCGCAAACTCCTCGGTGGATTTGCGCAACTCCTTGACGTCCTCCTTCTGCAACCACGGCGGCGGACGATTGAGCAGGCGCAGCAACGAACCCGGCTCCAGCGCCAACAGCCGTTGCAGACGCACCAGCACGCGACGGTTGGCACCAAGTTCGGCGCGGTTGGTCGACAGGCGCGAGGAGAGCAGTTCGTCTTCGACCTGATCGACACTCAAGCTTGTCTTGCGCACGATCTGCGTCAGCACTTCGCCCTGATCGCGCAGCAAATGCACGAGCAGTTCCGAGGGCGAGCGAAAGCACTCGCCGGCCTTCACAGACGAACGCAATTTATCTACCGAATGCAGCGGTTGCAGGCGCGCGCTGACGATCAGTTTGCTGCGCACGCAGACCCACAGCGTCGACACGTCGGAGGAGACCATGCTGCTGAGGTTGAACACCACATCGTTGACCACCGCCAGCAGCGCCGAATCGACATGCTCGATGCGCGTCGATCGCGAACCTTCGTGCAGCGCTTCGAAAAACTCCTCGGGTAATTGCAGATGACTTTTCATCCAGCGCTCGCACGCGGCGTGGGCCAGGTTCAGGTGCAGCCAGAGAAATTCTTCGCTGTCGCCGTCGTCCTGCAAGCAGCGCAAAGCCGTCGCCGAATCGATCTCGCGCCCGCGCTCACCGGGTAGAAAGCGAAAGCCGTAGAGCAAGCCAAACAGGTCCGGGGCACGATGGCTGATATCGAGGCTGTGGTTCATGGCGGCTCACTGCGAGGAGGGTGTCTGGTGGGGGATTTTCAGGTTCACCTGAGCGGCATCATCGCAAGCCAACATGACCGTTTTGTGACAGTAAAGTGACTGCAAATCAACGCGTTACCGACTGTCGGAAGATTCTCAAGAAGCCCTCTGGCGCGCCGATCTCAGGTGAGTTAGGTTGCGCGCCATTGGCTTTCGGTCATGGTGTGTCGACAGGGAAGTCCGGCCATTTTTCACGTCCGCTCGGGCGTGCCTCATCCCTGCTTCGAGTACCTTGCAATGCTGCAAAAATCCCTGAGAACGCAAATTCTCGCCCTGCTGAGCGGCAGTCTGCTGGCGATATTGTTGATCGCGCTGGCCTGCTTTCATTTCCTCTCCAACGGCGTGCAAAGCTATAGCCAGTTGATCGCCGGCCCGTTGCACACTTCGCAACTGATCGATGAAGCCAACCTGCAATTCAAAGTGCAGGTGCAGGAATGGAAAAACGTTCTGCTGCGCGGCAAGCAACCGGCGGATCTGGCGAAATACTGGAGCCAGTTCGAAGAGCGCCAGCGCGACGTGCAGAACATTCTCGGTGAACTGGCCGGCCAGAAAGGCATCGAGGCCAATCTCAAATCCCGCATCGAACGCTTGCGCGAAGAGCATCGCCAGTTGGGCGTGGCCTACCAGAAAGGCCGCGATGCCTACGTCGCTGCCGGTGGTGATCCGAGTGCCGGCGACGCGGCGGTCAAAGGCGTCGATCGCGCTACCAGCGAGCAGATGAGCGCACTGGTCGCCGAGCTGCGCGAGCAGGGCACCGCGCAATCGGCGTTGATCAGCGCCAGCGCTGAGCGCACCGTGTGGCTGGGGCTGTTGGTGATGCTCGCGTCAGGCTTGTTGATCGGTCTGCTGAGCCTGTGGCTGGTCAGCCGCAACCTGATCGAGCCGATCCGCAACCTCATCGATTACGTCACCCGCTTGAGCCGTGGCCAGTTGGCCGAACGCGTAGTCAGCGAGCGTCGCGATGAACTGGGCAACCTCGCCGCCGCAGCGAACACTCTGCGCGATTTTCTGGCGGACACCTTCACTCGCTTGCAACGCAGCGCCGGTGATCTGGACAGCGCCAGCGGCGAGTTGAACGCCATTGCCACGACCATGGCCGGCGGCACCAGCGAGCAATTCAACCGCACTGATCAAGTGGCCACGGCGATGAATGAAATGTCCGCCACGGCCCAGGAAGTCGCCCGTCACGCCGCCGATGCCGCGCGTGCTGCCGACGATGCCGATCAGTCGGCGCAGCAGGGTGAAAAGGTCATGCAAACCACCATTCACTCGATCACGCAGATGCGCGGCGAAATCGCCAACACCGCCACGGTGATTCGTCGCCTGGAAACCGACAGCGGTCGTATCGGCAAGGTGCTGGAAGTGATTCGTGGCATCGCCGAACAGACCAACCTGCTGGCGCTCAATGCAGCCATCGAAGCGGCGCGGGCGGGCGAGGCCGGGCGTGGTTTTGCCGTCGTCGCCGATGAAGTGCGCAACCTCGCCCAGCGCACGGCGGAGTCGATCATCGAGATCAACCAGATCATTCAGAACGTGCAGACCGGCGCTGTCGATGCCGCGCAGGCTATCGAGAGCGGCCAGGCACGCAGTGATGAAAGCGTCGAACAGGTGACCCAGGCCGGCGCGATGCTGGAGCGCATCACGTTGGCGGTGGAAGCGATTCGCGACATGAACCGGCAGATCGCCACGGCCGCTGAGGAGCAGACTTCAGTGGCCGAGGATATCTCGCGCAACCTGACTGAAATCACCGCGATTGCCAGCACCAACCTGGACAACGTGCAGCGCACCGAGAGTGCCAGTCAGAACCTGCATGGATTGTCGGGACAGTTGAATGAGGTGACGGCGCGGTTGAGTGCTTGATTGGTTTGGGTCGTGGTATGTCAGTGTTTTCGGTGTGATGGCTTGGCCCTCACCCTAGCCCTCTCCCACGGGAGAGGGGACTGACCGTGTTGATTGTTAGAGATACGTCGACCGGAAATGTCGAGGTGAACTCTGGTCTTGAAAAGCCCCCGATCTGCTCCCTTTCCCCCTCGCCCCCCTTGGGGGAGAGGGCTGGGGTGAGGGGGAATCGATTTCCCAGTCACCCCAAACCTCACGCCAAACGGCAGCCACAAAAAAGCCGCACGATCGTTAAATCGTGCGGCTCTTTAACAGCGGTCTATCAAGTGTCTTGCTTGTCGCTCAGCACTTTACCGGTGGTGGCATCAAAGTCCACGTCGAACTCTTTGCCGTCAGCAGTTTTAAGTTCAACTTCATACTCGTAACCATTGAAGTGGTTATCCAGATCGGTGTCGGTAATCGTTGCGCCCGGGTGCAGTTTCAGTGCTTCGGCGTTCATCGATTCCAGCGACTTGATCTTGCCGTCCTTGACCAGTTGCGGGATCTGGTCGATGCGAACATCAGCCTGAGCCAGGCCAGCGGTGAGGGTCAGGGCAGCGGCGGTAAACAGGGCAGTCAAAGTTTTCATCGGTTCATTCCTTGGCAGTGCGTTGAAGTGGTTGATCTGTGTAAGTGGGTTCAGATTAACCAGCGCAACTTAATTCACCCTTAAATCTCTGCTCCGCGATAAAACTGCTCTTTGCGGGAGCGAGCCTGCTCGCGAAGCAGGCGACTCGATAACAACTTAGAAACCGTTCTTCTTCAGAACCTCATCAACACTGCCAACAGCAGGACGCTTATAAAACTTCAACAGTTCACTGGCGCGGTTGGTAAAGATACCGTCGACACCCGCCGCCATGACTTTCTCGTAGTCCACCGCCTCGTCGACCGTATAAACATGCACCAGCATGCCCTGATCGTGGGTGTACTGATTCATCCACGGTTGCACCAGGTCGGAGTAGCTCTGATCTCCACCCTGAGTCAGCTTCGCCGAAGGGCCGGTGCCGATCGCGCCCTGGGCCTTGGCGTAGTCGACCCATTGCTTGAATTCCGCTTCTGACTTGGGTTCCTGCTTGCCGTAGAACACGTTTTTGTCTTTCTCGCCGGACGCGGCAAACGTCACGGCGGATTTCGGCTCGATGCTGCCTTCGCCGACCCACAACAGCAGGATCTTCGGCACTTGCGGCATTTCCTTTTCCAGCAATTGCAGGCTGTTCTTATCGAAGGTCTGCAGGATCACCTTGCCTTTGCCCTGACCGACGCCGAGCGCACTTTTCGCCAGTTTCGAACCGGCCGGGCTCAGCCAGCCGCGATCCTGCAGTTTTTCCTTGAGGTCATGTTCGATGCCGGGAAACAGCTGCGGCTCTTTGGTTTCGATGTACAGGCCCGGCTTGTGCTGCGGGTTGGCGCGGGCAATGTCGATGATTTCATCGAGGGTGAGAATTTTCAGCCCGGCGTAGGACGGGCGTGCGCGGTCAGGATATTTGCTGTTGAACCAGCTGCCGGCATCGAGGGTTTTCAGCTCGGCCATGGTGAACGCGGTGGCCGGGCTGTCCTTGCGCTCGGGGAATTTGCTGGCAACGTCGGTGGTGCGTTGCAGGTTGTCGTCGTGCAGGGCGAAGAGCACGCCGTCCTTGCTGCGCTGCAAATCCATTTCCAGGTAATCGGCGCCGAGGTCACGGGCCAGTTTGTAGGCCGCAGCGGTGGACTCCGGGGCATCGAACGACGCGCCACGGTGGGCGATGACCGCCGGATGCGGAATGCCATGGGCGGCAGCGATTGCCTTGGGCTCGGGGTGGCTGGCGGCATGCGCCTGACCGAGGCCGAACAACAGACTCAGCACCAGAGCGCTTCGGGTAAAAGTGGCAGGCATGGTCGAGTTCCTTTCGCAGGTTTTTTTCGAGACGTACCTTTTAACAATTGAAGCGCCGCAGGGCTATCGCCAGACCGACATAAACCGAGCAAAACGGAAATTTCCTGCACTTTTGTGGCGCTGTTTGCAGTACGCTTGCCCTCGGCAGACGCCCCGGCAGAGGGCGCGCCGCTGCGATGCCCTGCGTGTAAACCATCGATCATCTTTCGTGAGGTTTACCATGCGCATCACCTCCCAACTCATCTGCCATGCCGCCGACGATCTCAAAGGCTTCGTCGGCCTCAACCGCAAGACCGGCCAGTACATCGTGCGCTTCAGCGAAGATTCATTCGGCATGGACGTGGCCGACGACGGCATCATCCCGGCCAGTGAATTCGTCTGGGCGAAGGCGTCGGAAACCACCATGACCCTCAAGCGCGACTTGATTCAGCTGCTGCTCGATCAACACATTGACGACCGGATCAACATCACCGAACCGTTACGGGTTTACATGAGCAAGGTTGAAGTGCCGGAGATTGTGGCGGTGCGGAGTCTGGTGCGCGGTTGAGGTTTTGCAGTGTGGTTGCGGGCCTCTTCGCGAGCAGGCTCGCTCCCACAGGGATTTCGTGAACGCCACAGATCCAATGTGGGAGCGAGCCTGCTCGCGAAGGCGGCGTTGGGGCGCCGCCAACCTCAATGGCCGAATGCATAACGCTCAATCCCGCAATCCGCAGGCTTCGATAAGTGCGCGAACCAGCGGTGGCATTTTTCCTTTTAGGGCGGCGCGTTCCGGCTGGAACAGCGTGGCGACGAAAAACGGATGTTTTTTCAATTCGATAGCGCGCAGATCCCCCTCCGAATCACGGCCTACCGCTTGTAGCTGATCGCTCATCAAATGCTGTTCGAACTGCGGATTCACGCCGTAGCGGCAGCGGTAGCCTTCTTCAATTTCAGACTTTTCGTACGCCTTGGCGATCAACGAGCCGGGCTGGAGGTGAATGACGTCGATGGCTTCAACCAGCGAGCAGCTCAGCGGCGTGAGCACAGCGCGTTCGGATTCTGGCGAGGTTTCCCCATGCTCGGCGTCGGCCCAGCCCAGCACATTGCGCGAATATTCCAGAACCGCGTGCTGAAAACCGCCACAGGTGCCGAGGAAAGGTCGCCCTTGCTCGCGGGCAAAGCGGATGGCGCGTAGCGCACCGTCTTCACTTTTATAGGGGCTGGCGGGTACACACCAGAACCCATCGAATTGAGTCAGCGCAGTGTCGGTGCCGATCTCTTCAGTGGCCAGCCACTCGAACTGCACGGTGCGTTGCAGGTGTTCGGCGACCAGGCCGAGTGCAACCGGAATCGCTTGGTGGGCGGTGACTTGGGGGTCGTAATCGCCAACCAGGGCGATGCGGACGGCGCGATTTTCCATGGGATTTCCCTGCGCTTGCTGAAGGATGGCAGTCACTATAGATCGCGTGATTGCCATCCCACTATCCCGAGTTTTACCTGGTGCCTGAGACTACCGCCATTACCCCGACACCCGCTCATTGGCAAACATGCTCACCGCATCCACCGCCTCACTGGCGCCATCGCGAATCTGCAGAATCACCGTGCCGGCCTGATTGGCCAGTTCCACGCCTTCTGCGGCGCGGTCGCGGGTGCCTTGCATGCTCTTGATCGCCTGCCGTGTTTCGCTCTGGATCAGACTGATCATGGTGGAGATCTCGGCGGTGGAGCCGCTGGTGCGCGCCGCCAGTTGCCGTACTTCATCGGCCACCACGGCAAAGCCGCGGCCCTGTTCACCGGCGCGCGCGGCTTCGATGGCGGCGTTGAGGGCAAGCAGGTTGGTCTGATCGGCGATCGCGCGGATGGTGTTGACGATGGCGGTGATTTGCTCGGAGCGGTCGCCCAGTTGCGCGATCAGCGTTGAGGACTGGCTGATGTCCTCGGCGATTTCGCGCATTTCGCTGGCAGCCTGTTGAATCACTTGCGTACCTTGCTCGGCGACTTTTCGTGTCGCTACCGAGATGTGATAAGCGGTGCTGGCACTGCGTGCGTCCTGCTCGTGTTGCTCGACACGGGCGGTAACGTCAGACGCGAACTTCACGACTTTGTACAAACGCCCCGAAGCGTCGTAGACCGGGTTGTAGTTGGCCTCCAGCCACACGATCTGACCGCGTTTATCCACGCGCTCGAACTGCCCGTGGAAGAACTCGCCCTGATTCAGGCGCCGCCAGAAATCCTGATAGGCGCTGCTGTTGACCAGCGCCGGGGTGCAGAACAGGCGGTGATGCTGGCCCTTGAGCTCTGCGAGGCTGTAACCCATGCGCGTGAGAAAATTCTGGTTGGCGGTAAGAATGTTGCCGTCGAGATCGAACTCGATCACCGCCATCGCGCGATCGATCGCCTGCAGCTTGGCGTTGGCCTCGTTCTCCTGCTGCACCTTGGCGGTGACATCCATCGCGTACTTGACCACTTTGATCACCCGTCCCGACGCATCCTTGATCGGGTTGTAACTGGCCTCCAGCCAGATCGGCTGGCCTTTGCTGTTGACCCGTTCAAAAGTGCCGGACTGGAACTGACCGTTTTTCAGGCGCGACCACAGCTCAGTGTACTGGGCACTGCGACCGAACTCTGGTGTGCAGAAATGCCGGTGCGGCTGGCCGATCGCCTGGGCAGCCGTGTAACCCATGGTCTTGAGGAAATTGTCATTGGCACGCAACACCACGCCATCAAGATCGAACTCGATCACCGCCATCGAACGGTTGATCGCTTCGAGCATCGCAGCTTGGTCAAAAACGGTGTGTTGCAATTCAGCGAGGGCGGCTTTCTGGCGATTGAAGAACATGCTTGCGGTACTCGGGAAGTGGGGAAAATCAAAAGGATTCAGTCCCTATTCCTGCGCCGGCAGACCGAAATGCACAGACGGCATTCGGTGGTGACTGCTCAATGCCAGCGTTCCGTTACTGGCAGATGGCTACTTATACAAAACTTAATAAAGTTGTACAAGAAAGGAATTTTTCACGAGTTTGTATAACTTTTTACGAAATTAGTTGTACGCGGCTCGCCGCGCCAGTGATTCACCGCTGATACAGTGCCAGGAACATCTCCAGCGCCGACTCGGCAACTGCATTCTGCGCGTCTGGATCAAGGGCCGCGCGACCCAGCGAGATCTGCGGCCAGAACGCGAATGCCTTGAGCAAACCTTGTACTTGATGCGCGGCAAATTCTGGATCCACCGGCTTGAGCCGTCCGTCGGCTTGTGCTGCGCGTATCCAGACAGTCAGTCCTTCCTCGCGCTCGCCCATGCGCTCGATCATGTTCTGCGCACGTTCGGGAGAATGAATGGTTGCGGCAATCGCCACCCGGGCGAGGGTGAGAAAATTCTCGTCAGCCATCATCTGCACTTTTTCTCGCAGCATCAGGCGCAACTGCTCATGCAGCGGTTGCTCGCGGTCGTAGCTCACCGATGGCTCGGCAATGATCCGCGCCCACAACTGATTAAGGATCTCGGCGAACAGTTCTTCCTTGCTCGGGAAGTGGTTGTACACCGTCCGCTTCGACACGCCGGCCGTGGCGGCGATCTTGTCCATGCTGGTGATTTCGAACCCGTGGGCACGGAATTCGGCGATCGCCGCCTGGATGATGGCTTCGCGTTTGCGATCGGTGAGGCGTTGTGGAGCGGTCATGAGCGGACTTCAGTAGAGAAGGGATGAAATTACACTCGGCAGTTTACTTGGCGCCGGCTTTGATGCAACCTAGAAACTACACCGCTCAGTGTAATGTTGCGTTAATCCTCGCACCTTACAAACCAGAGCGTTTGGCCTTTGCGTGCAGCTTGGCCATTTTCATTTCCCGTGGAATACCGTGCAGCACACGGTTTTTCGGAGTCGTTCAGTCATGGCCAATCCAGTCTCTCTCCCGGACAACACACCCACGCCTGAAGCCTCGCGCCAGGATCAAGGGCTGTTTCGCAATCATGCGCCGGTTCAGCGCGAAGGCCTGCGCAAAATGCTGCGGATCATGTGGAACATGATTTTCCACAAACCGCGCGACACCCGTCCGAGCGCCGCCATTCCTGTGCAGCCGCTTACTCGCGAAGATCTGCTCGCAGCGCCCAATCACAGCGTTTACCGCTTGGGACACTCGACGCTGTTGCTGAAGATGCGCGACAAATTCTGGATCACCGACCCGGTCTTCGCCGAGCGCGCCTCGCCGGTGCAATGGGCTGGCCCGAAACGCTTCCACCAACCACCGATCAGCATTGACGAGCTGCCACCGATCGAAGCGGTGATCCTCTCCCACAATCATTACGACCATCTCGACTACGAAGCGGTGCTCAAACTCGCCGCCAAAACCACTTACTTCCTGACTCCGCTGGGCGTGGGCGACACCCTGATCAAGTGGGGCATCGACGCCAGCAAGGTGCGCCAGTACGACTGGTGGCAGGGCACCGAAATCGCCGGTATCCGCTTCGTCGCCACCCCTTCGCAGCACTTCTCCGGCCGTGGCCTGTTCGACGGCAACAGCACGCTGTGGGCGTCATGGGTGATGATCGATGCCGACACACGAATCTTCTTCAGCGGCGACAGCGGTTACTTCGACGGCTTCAAACGCATCGGCGAACAATACGGCCCGTTCGACCTGACCCTGATGGAAACCGGCGCCTACAACGTCGAATGGCCCCACGTGCACATGCAACCGGAAGAAACCCTGCAAGCCCACATCGACCTCAAGGGCCGCTGGCTCTTCCCGATCCACAACGGCACCTTCGACCTGGCCATGCACGCCTGGCATGAACCGTTCGACCGCATCCTTGCCCTCGCGTGGGAACGCAGTATTGCGATTACCACACCGCGAATGGGGGAGGCGTTCAACCTTGCGCATCCACAACGGGGGAGTGCGTGGTGGATGGCGGTTGAAGAGGAAGGGGAGGCGCTTGCTCAGAATGCCTGACGCGTTCGCCTCAAGCGAATACCACCTCAATACGGCCCTCTTTCCGTGATCGGGGGGCCGATTTGACTACAATTTGCACATCTCGTCCGAGACGTGAAAGGCATTCCATCATTTTGGCCTCACTGATTCCGCGAAATTTGCCACGCAACATTTCGGAAAGCTTGGGTTGTGAGAGTCCCAAGATTTCTGACGCCTGAACCTGAGTGAGATGACGCGCCTTAATGATTGCGCCAATTTTCGCTGCGAGCTGCGACTTCACCTGCATTTCACTTGCATTGGGTAAGTCCAGATCGTGATAGACGTTTCCGCTACCTACTTCAATCTCCATGGTTTTCTGATCCTTTCGCATGTTCCTGGGCGGCTCGAAGTCTGTTTCTGATCAGATCAATGTCCGACTGGGCGGTTTTAATCCCGCTTTTCGACTTTTTCTGAAAGCAGTGCAAAACGTAAATTGCACTGCCAAAACGAACCGTATAAATGGCGCGGTAGGTGTCGGTGTCGAAGTCTTCTATCAACTCCAGGACACCTGCGCCTCCGAACCCTTTCAATGGCTTTGCATCTGAATACTTCAGGCCACATTGAGCCAGATCCAGTGCGTGACCAAAAACGTCTTGGACCTCTGTGGGCATCTGCTTGAGATCTTTTTTACTACTGCAGACCCACATAAGCGGCTTCCTTGCACTCATGCGAAATATACCTATTTTGGAATAATTATCAAATTGCCATTTCAGTCAGCCATCGCAAAATCCCCACGCCCCACCGATTCCCCCGCCATACCCTGCGCCCTGACACTGCGCCCCGGTGCAAACCCCGGGAAGAACACCAACCCCTGCGCTTCAAACCGATAAGCCAGTGCCAGTCTTGCGGCGTCTGCCACGTCCTGCTGCGCTTCGAACCGCTGGATATCTGCCACCGCCACCTCTGCCTCGCGCGATAGTTGTTCAACGCTCCAGCCCAGCATGGCGCGGGCCTGGACGCAGTGGGTCGGGGTGAACTGGAAAAGGGCAATGCGTTCGAGGACGTGGTTCATCGCAAGAGAGGCCATGGTGTGCTCCGGGCTCAAAAGTGCTGATTGAAAATGTACTGTGTTTTTGTACAGTTGTTTTCGGCCGGGATCAAACGCATTTTTCGAATTTGCCTAGTTCGTCGGCTCCAACCAGACGGACGGTGCCTGTCCCAGCACACGCCGAAACATCGTCGAAAACGCCGCCGGGCTCTCGTACCCGAAGTCCAGGGCAATCCGCGTCACCGCTTCCCCCGCCGCCAACCGTGCCAACGCCTGCACTACGCACGCCTGCTGGCGCCACTGACGAAAGCTGAGCCCGGTCTGCTGCCGAAACAATCTGTTAAAGGTACGCAAGCTTATGTGTAACTGGTCGGCCCAATCCTGCGGGGATTGATGGGTGTTGGGCATGTTCAGAAAGGTCTGACACAGACTGAGGAGCTTTCCTTCGGCGGGCATGGGAATGTGTAGGGCAAGGGGCGCGCTGCGTGCCAGTTCATGCAACAGCAAGTTGATCAGCACACCGTCGCGTCCGGCCTGGTCGTACATCAGTGGCACGTCCACCGCTTCCATCAGCAAATGCCGCAGCAGCGGCGACACATTGAGCACTTGGCAGTCCGGCCCCAATTCCACGTTGCTCGGTTCGATGTAAAGGCTGCGGGTGCTCACCCCGAGCATCAACACCTCGTGGGCCACGCCCGGCGGAATCCACACCGCGCGCTGCGGCGGCACCACCCAATTACCGTTCCGAGTGCTGACCTGCATCACGCCGGTGGCGCCGTAGAGCAATTGGCCACGGCGATGCGTATGAAACGGGCGTAGGTGGCCGTGGGAATAATCGGTACCGATGGCCACGACCGGGCGAGGCGTGTCATCGAGCTGATTGATCGAAATATTGCGCATCAGGCGTGTTCCAGCGATTGGCGTAAACGCGAACATTATTGGCCCAACTACTGAAGCCGGCCAGTGCATCACGCTCTAATGTCCTGGGCTCCCCCGATCCTGGACGCCCACCATGTTCTACCTCCTGCTTACACTGTTCGGTTGCCTCACCGGCATCAGCGCCGTGCTCTTCGGTTTCGGCGGCGGCTTCGTCATCGTGCCGCTGCTCTATCGCATGCTCACCGCCAGCCACGCAGCCGACGACCCCATCGCCCAGTCGGCCATGCACATCGCCGTGGCCACCTCGACCTGCGTGATGATCGTCAACGCCCTGATCGCCACACGCAAACACCAGCGCGCGGGCAATCTGCTCCGGGAATACCTCTGGCCATTGGGCGGGTTTATCGGCGTGGGTGCGGTCGTCGGCGCCATCGCTACGATGTGGGTCAGCGGCGAAGTGATCCGCTACGCCTTCATTGCCTACCTGGGCGTGACCATCGTCGATTGCCTGCTGCGCCGAGGATTTCTCACACAGTCCCAAACCACATTCCCACGGCGACTGACCACCACGGAAACATCCGCCGGCGGTGTAGGCATCGGCGCCATCGCGACCTTCCTAGGTGTAGGAGGAAGCGTCATGACCGTGCCGCTGCTGCGCCGTTGCGGGCTGAGCATGTCGCAAGCGACGTCCATGGCCAATCCGCTCAGCGTACCGGTAGCGTTGGCCGGGACGCTGACGTACATGGCGCTGGCCGGTTTCACCGGGGGTGATTTGGGCGTTTGGTATATCGGGTATGTCGATGTGCTGGCGTTTGCGCTGCTGACGGTTGGTTCGTTGCTGGGGATCAGATTGGCAGCGCGGTGGATTGGGCGGATACCGGATAGAATGCATGCCCAAATCTATGTTGGCTTACTTATGCTAGTGATGCTGGGTATGTGGACGAGATGAGCTAATGCGGTTAACCGGGTTAATCTTGCTGAGGTCAAACAGAACACACGGGAAACGTCATGTCGATCAGTGAAAGTGACTGGAAGAAATTCAAGCAACTGCGCAAAGTCGCGCTCGACCGTTTTTGCCAAGGTGTGCTCGCCGATACCAAGACAATCACACAGCACGGTGCGCTGTCGGCCCATGCCCGCTACGGCATGATCTACGGCTTGATCAATGATCGAAACCGCGACATGGCTCGCATGTTCGATGGACTGGCTCGTTCCTCCGCGCTTTGGAAACTGACGCTCATGGTCTCGCATGATTTATTGACCCATGCGGAGTTGTCGATTCTGAGCGAGGAAGTGCAGAAGCTGACTTCTGATATTGAACGTCGGGCTTACGAAATTGAGTGGGTCGAAGAGATCGTTCGAGATGACTGACCCAATGTCACCCGCGCTTCCAAGAGAACCTGAATGTTGATCTTTAATTGCACCGAAGCCGCCAGCAAGTTCTTCAGCCGTGTCCATAAAGGCAAAACGATCACGCCGGTGGACACCAAACCGCCGTCACCGGTTATAGAAGCTGATGAGATGAATGGTGCGGACGAACAGTGGCTGGTTCATGCGATCACTGTGCAGCGCAAACATGTGTTGTTGGTCCTGCACATCAAAACCCGCTATTGCGTGATCCTGGCTGACGCGAAAAAAGCCGACGATCACGAGTTCGTTCTGCGCTTCACCGAGCGTTGGGTGAATGGCCTGATGATCAATGCCCAAAACCATGGCCTCGGACAATGGCTAGACCCCGAGGTGATGTTGGCGCGGATGCAACAGACTTGTGAGCACCAGCGATTCTATCGGCGCGGCCATCGCAGCGCGCAAAAACACATTGATGAAATTGCCTGGTGTTTCCGCAACAAGGTCGCTGGAACAGGGTGCTTGCCACCCAATGAAGTCACGGCGATGGTTTTCGACGAACAAATGAACGACACCCCAAGGAACAGCAAGGGAGCCAAGTCCTACTACTTCCCGGACGAGGAAATGACGCTTCACTGGCTGAGCCATTATTGCTTCCTCGATGATGTCCAGCTGCATGCTGCGAAAGAGCGCCGGCATCAAGTCGCGCGGGAGATAGCGGAGATGGAGCGCAAGGCTTTTATGCAAGAGTATGAGAGGCAGAACTCGAATGATTAAGCCGGGGCATGATGCACTCACAGGTTGAGTAACAACCCCATGCTCCCTCACTCCAACCCCGGCGCTTCGCGAATAATGAAGTGATCCAGGTTCTCGATATTGGCATTGAAGACCTCGAAAGGCTTATCGGGGTTCTTCTTGCCGGGCACCTGCTTCAACTCCGGCGTCACTCCATAGAAGAAACAGAACAACGCCTTGTCGCTATCCACCGCATGCTTGATCTCTTCCAGAAACGCCCTGCGCTTGCGGTAGTTGTCGATCAGCTTTTTGTTCAGATAAACGCTGACCGGATATGGCTTCTTCTTGCTGTCTTCGGGCTTCTTGAACCAGACCTTGTCCTCGAAATCGATCCGAAAACTGGCACTGTGGAAGTCCTCGATCTTCTTGATCCGCCCCCAGTAGATCAGCCCCTTGTTGTCCGTCAGATATTCAATCTTCTTGAAGAACGAACTGTACGGCGCCGTATGCTCGCCGACCTTCAACGGCATGCGCTTGAGCAAATCCTTGTCGGCGAAGTTGGAAACAAAACACTCCACCGGATGCGCAAACACACTGGTCTTGTCCGGCGCCGACTCACGACTCGCCGACTCTTTACCAGCGTCCGCCGCCACCCGCACCGAGTCATCGCGCAACACATCCTCCGCCCCCGCTGGCGTGACAGGCTTGCGCACATACTCACGCCGGGTCAGCAACAACTCTGATGGGAAGTGTTCCTCACGCCCGTCATCCACCTCGCCATCCGCCGTTTCAACGCCAGACGCTGAAGCCTTCAAACTCACATACGGACAACCCGCCACATGCTGCGTGGTCGGCAGATTCTTGAAGTGCGGCGTGCGCACGTAGTTCACGTTCTTGGCGTTGAACGTACCCAACTCATTGGAAGCCTCGAACGCCGAACGACAGGCATCGTTGGGGCACTGGAAGTGTTCCTTCGCCGAGTCAAACGCCACCGTCTCATCGAAATTGAGATCGCGAACGTCATAGATCGACAACTTGTCGTCGAGGCTGAGGCAGTAGGCGAGATCGAATTTCATGGTGGGGCTCGGATCCTTGAGTGGGGGAGGGGTATTAATAGCGGGAGGCGGCGCGGGTTGCACTGATTGTTTTCGGGGTGAGGCGGAATCTATGGGAGACAGCCTGCTGGCGACTCTCGGCATCGACTCATCACCGAATCCAGACACCCAGTCAGTAGCAAAAACTCTCCCTAGTGACAGAGCTTTATCCCTCTGGAATCAGCCTTTTCACCCTTGTATAAAGCGAAGCTGTAAACGCCACGCGATCATTTGAATGGTGACAACGACGATGGCAATTCGGACAAAGTGCTACAGCGTTCGAAACTTGATCCGAACCCTTATCTGCAAGTGGTTTGACATGGTGGACTTCAAGAAACGGCAGATCATGCATCTGAAACGGAGCCGGGTCGCCACAGCCTTCGCAATGCCCCTCGGCTTCATTTCGAACCCAAGCTCTAACCTCGGGATCGCGAACGTAAACCGTGCGAGTACTTGACGCTTTCTTTGGTTTCTTTATGCCTTTCGGTGGCTCCTTTATATGTTTCTTCTGAATTGCAGCAGCGCGACGCTCTAGTGTTTCTTCGTCGGCTGTCGGAATAGCAGGGTCGCCCGGCTGGAAGCCGCGATTTGTGAGAGCTATTCGAATTAACTGCTCAACGTTCGAACCAACGTTTTCCGCCGGTTTGTAACCCTTAATGGGTTTCCGATCCATCGTCACCAGGACTTTGGAAATGTTCTGCATTCGGAATTCGACAGAACCTTTTGTACGAGTCGACAAGGCTGATGCGCGTAGTTCGCGATTCTCATGTGCCTTGTTGAATTTGTGACCCGCGAGCTCTAAATCAAGCATTCTGAGATAGGTGTCAACCGCTGCCTCAATCTCAGCAACAGTCCAGTCAGTGTCTTTTTTCTTGTCGCTCATAAAATCGCCGAGGGTTGAAAACCCTCGGACGATACTGAGTGGCCATCACGGCTGTCTAGGAAAATTCCTACAGAAAATAGCGACGGATCTCTCGAGATCCGACAACCACATCGCTAACCCATCGAATGCTTCGAAGACTGAAACACCTGCGTGACCCTTCGCCACCAGGAGTTCTCTACCGAAGCTCGACGTGGATTTTGATCATTTAACAGATAAGGCATATCCCGAAGCCGAATCCAGCCCTCATCCTGCCAATGCAGCAAACTCAAAGACATTTCCGGCCAATCCAACAAACTCAACATTGGCCGATGTGAATCCCCCGAATCCTGCGCATCGCGCAATGTCGGCACTACCTCATTGGTCAACCACTCACGCAGCAACCGATTTCCCGGTACGTAGTGATAGATCAATAGCGCATACACCCCCGATTCACTGAGCATCAGATGCTGTTCTGGTTCTCGAAAGTACTCGATCCGCATGACGCGGCGTTGATCGCTATCTAGCTTGTGGACCACCCGATCATTCAGGTGAAAGCCCATCAAACGGCCAACATCCCGGGCGGAGAACCATGGCTGGTTTTCGAGTAGAAGGGCATGTAGAGAAAGGTTATGGCGAGAGAAAACAGTTACCGAGCATGGATCAGACATATCTATGACCTCTACGTTATGGATTTTGGGAGGACCTGACCCCCAACGTAGAGCGGACATAAGAAATCCCAACGAGCAGAGCAGTTACCACCGACGAATTCCACGTCTGTGTCACTGACCAAGCTTTCTACGTTGGGCGTTTCTTAGGCACCTGCCACAGAGCTTAGTAGTGCTCGCAGCAGGCTTCAATGGGAAGCGACTGTAAGTGCTGTAGGAGATTGAGCGCTGTGACGTAGGCGTAAAAAGGCTCACCGATCGCCCATAAAAAAGCCCCGATCAGATCGGGGCTTTTTTGCTTTCTCGATTCGCCGACTCAAACCGCAATCGTCAAATCATGCCAAGCGAGACTATTAGTCCCAGCTCAGAGCACCACCAGTCTGATACTCAATAACCCGCGTCTCAAAGAAATTCTTCTCTTTCTTCAAGTCCATAATCTCGCTCATCCAAGGGAACGGGTTAGTCGTCCCTGGGTACTCTTCCTTCAAACCAATCTGGCTCAAACGACGGTTAGCGATGAACTTCAGGTAGTCCTCCATCATCGCCGCGTTCATGCCCAGTACTCCGCGAGGCATGGTGTCACGCGCGTATTCGATCTCCAGCTGCGTGCCCTGCAGGATCATCTGGGTTGCTTCTTCCTTCATTTCGGCATCCCACAGGTGTGGGTTTTCGATTTTGATCTGGTTGATCACGTCGATGCCGAAGTTCAGGTGCATGGATTCGTCGCGCAGGATGTATTGGAACTGCTCGGCGACGCCGGTCATTTTGTTGCGGCGGCCCATGGAGAGGATCTGGGTGAAGCCGCAGTAGAAGAAGATGCCTTCCAGAACGCAGTAGTAGGCGATCAGGTTGCGCAGCAACTCTTTGTCGGTTTCCGGGGTGCCGGTTTCGAACTTTGGATCGGAGATCGAACGGGTGTACTTCAGGCCCCAGGCTGCTTTCTTCGCGACCGATGGGATCTCGTGGTACATGTTGAAGATTTCGCCTTCATCCATGGCCAGCGATTCGATGCAGTACTGGTAGGCGTGGGTGTGGATCGCTTCTTCGAAAGCCTGGCGCAGGATGTACTGGCGGCATTCCGGGTTGGTGATCAGGCGGTACACGGCCAGGACCAGGTTGTTGGCAACCAGGGAGTCGGCGGTGGAGAAGAAGCCGAGGTTGCGCATGACGATGCGGCGCTCGTCGTCGGTCAGGCCTTCCGGGTTTTTCCAGAGGGCGATGTCGGCGGTCATGTTGACTTCTTGCGGCATCCAGTGGTTTGCGCAACCGTCCAGATACTTCTGCCAGGCCCAGTCGTACTTGAATGGCACGAGTTGGTTGAGGTCGGCGCGGCAGTTGATCATGCGCTTTTCGTCAACGGCGACACGGGCGGAGGCGCCTTCGAGTTCGGCGAGGCCTTCGGCGACGTCGAGGGAGTTCAGTGCAGCCTTGGCGCGGGCCACGGCGGCCGAGTCGTCGGCGGTGACGGCGCGGGCTTCCAGCGCTGCGGCGCCGCCGGCGTTGTCGAGGCGGTCCATGTTGGCTTCGCTTGCGTGGCCGGCGTTGGCGCCTTTCACGGTTGCGACTTCACTGTCTTCTTTATCGAATTCGTCCCAGCTCAGCATGACGTGTCGTCTCCTGCGTGAGGGCTTGTGCCCGTGTGAAACCTGAAGGGTTGGTTTTTCACACGGCCAAACAAGCCGCGTTGGATGTCGTTTTTTGCAGCGCTGCACGCAGGCAAATAAACAGAAATTTTGACGGGTCCCGAGAGCCTCTGATGGGCGCAATCAGCGTCTGGCACTGTTGCGGGGCTTCAGAATGGCTTTTGCTCCCTGTAAGGGAATATTGCTGACCCGTATAGGGCGGCATTATAGGGAAATTTTTACCGGCGTGGTGCGGCGAATCGGCTCATGGCGAGGCCGAGGAGGGGGTGGATTTCGGTCCGACCGAGGGATTACAGGGCTTTGCGCGGAATCGGCCCGAGCAGATTTTTTTTCGTTAATTTTTTGGCAGGTGTTTTTTTGTTTAAAAAATAGCCAGAAAAGCGGGTTTTTCACTATATCTAGTGTTTTGCAAGCGTTTTTCCCGGCTCCAGACACAACTGAGCCCGACCGAAGCCGGGCTGGAATCGACCCTCAATGTAGCGCTGAGCGATCCGATTCGGTGCAGTCTGATTCAGTTCGTGCAGCCGTTGCCCATGATGCTGTAGCGCAGGATGTGGCGTTGGCCTTTGGAGTCGTCGTATTCCATTTTCGCCGGTACTACTTCGCAGACATTTGGAATTTCGCTCATCGATACAACTTTGGCGATGTCCAGATGTGTGGAGTAAGTGTATTCCTCGATGACCGGTTGTTGCTGTGCGACATCAGTCGGGACCTCGTCTGCCATGGCGGTTGCGCACAGACTGCTGAGGGCCAGAACCAATAAAGCTTTCATTTCTAATTCACCTTTTTGAGGTCGAGTGGGGTCACGCAACCTTTTTAGGGTTGCGTGTGGAGCTTGAGTATTTGATGCGTTACTTGGAGAGCTGGATTAACGGCCTTCGTGGGGGCTGTAACGTTGTTAATCGCGGTTGCCTTGTTGGCGAGGTGAATTTTAGGGCGGTGGGATGCAGGTAAACAGGGGCGGTTTTGATAAACACTTTTGATAGATTTGGTAACAATCGATTGAGGTCTTGGTGTCCGGCCGGATGGGGTTTGCCTGACGGACCGCGTTGACTGCATCGCTGGCAAGCCAGCTCCCACATGGAATGCGGACATTTTGTAGGGGCTTGTTACTACCATCGTCGAATGGTTCTATGGGCCCCACCCGGCTACAACGGGGTCATACAAAAACAACTATTACACCGAGGTAGGAAAGATGAGTGCGGCTTCTCTGTATCCCGTTCGTCCCGAGGTTCTGGCAAACACGCTGACTGACGAGGCGACCTACAAAGCCATGTACCAGCAGTCGGTCGTCAACCCTGACGGCTTCTGGCGCGAGCAAGCCAAGCGTCTGGACTGGATCAAGCCTTTCACCACGGTGAAGCAGACGTCGTTCGACGATCACCATGTCGACATCAAGTGGTTTGCCGACGGCACCTTGAACGTTTCCTATAACTGCCTCGACCGTCATCTGGCCGAGCGCGGCGATCAAGTCGCGATCATCTGGGAAGGCGACGATCCTTCCGAAAGCCGCAACATCACCTACCGCGAACTGCACGAGCAAGTGTGCAAACTGGCCAACGCCCTGCGTGGTCAGGACGTGCACCGTGGCGATGTGGTGACCATTTACATGCCGATGATTCCCGAAGCCGTGGTCGCCATGCTGGCCTGCACCCGGATCGGCGCGATTCACTCGGTGGTGTTCGGCGGTTTCTCGCCGGAAGCCTTGGCCGGTCGCATCATCGACTGCCGCTCGAAAGTGGTGATCACCGCTGACGAAGGCATCCGTGCCGGCAAGAAGATTTCCCTCAAGGCCAACGTCGACGACGCGCTGACCAACCCGGAAACCAGCAGCATCCAGAAAGTCATCGTCTGCAAGCGCACCGGTGGCGACATCAAGTGGAACCAGCATCGCGACATCTGGTACGAAGACCTGATGAAGGTCGCAGGCACTGTTTGCGCGCCGAAAGAGATGGGCGCCGAAGAAGCGTTGTTCATCCTTTATACCTCCGGCTCGACCGGCAAGCCGAAGGGCGTGCAGCACACCACCGGCGGTTATCTGCTGTATGCGGCGATGACCCACGAACGCGTGTTCGACTACCGTCCGGGCGAAATCTACTGGTGCACCGCCGACGTCGGCTGGGTCACCGGCCACAGTTACATCGTCTACGGCCCGCTGGCCAACGGCGCGACCACCGTGCTGTTCGAAGGTGTGCCGAACTACCCGGACATCACCCGGGTGGCGAAGATCATCGACAAGCACAAGGTCAACATCCTCTACACCGCGCCGACCGCGATCCGCGCCATGATGGCCTCGGGTCAGGCCGCCGTGGAAGGCGCCGATGGCAGCAGCCTGCGTCTGCTCGGTTCGGTCGGTGAGCCGATCAACCCGGAAGCCTGGGACTGGTACTACAAGAATGTCGGCAAGTCGCGTTGCCCGATCGTCGATACCTGGTGGCAGACCGAGACTGGCGGCAACATGATGAGCCCGCTGCCGGGTGCTCACGCGCTGAAGCCGGGTTCGGCGGCGCGTCCGTTCTTCGGTGTGGTGCCGGCGCTGGTCGACAACCTCGGCAACATCATCGAGGGCGAGGCCGAGGGCAATCTGGTGATTCTCGATTCGTGGCCAGGCCAGGCGCGTACGCTGTACGGCGATCACGATCGTTTCGTCGATACCTACTTCAAGACCTTCCGTGGCATGTACTTCACCGGTGACGGCGCGCGTCGCGATGCCGACGGTTACTACTGGATCACCGGGCGCGTGGACGATGTGCTCAACGTCTCCGGCCACCGCATGGGCACCGCCGAGATCGAGAGCGCGATGGTCGCGCATCCGAAGGTGGCCGAAGCTGCGGTGGTGGGTGTGCCGCATGACATCAAGGGGCAGGGCATCTATGTCTATGTGACCTTGAAGAACGGCGAGGAGCCGACCGAGCAGTTGCGCCTGGAGCTGAAGAACTGGGTGCGCAAGGAGATTGGCCCGATTGCTTCGCCGGACGTGATCCAGTGGGCGCCGGGGCTGCCGAAGACCCGTTCGGGCAAGATCATGCGCCGCATCCTGCGCAAGATTGCCACGGCGGAATATGACGGCTTGGGCGATATCTCGACCCTGGCGGATCCGGGTGTGGTGCAGCATTTGATTGATACGCACAAGACCATGAATGTTGCTTAAGTAGCGGTTTGATGTGCTGAAAAGCCCTGTTCGGTTTTCGCCGGACAGGGCTTTTTTGTGTCTGCAGATTTTGTGCTGGTAGGGCTGGCCTTATCGCTGGCAAGCCAGCTCCCACAGGTTTTTGATCGTTCCCACGCTCTGCGTGGGAATGCAGCAAGGGACGCTCTGCGTCCCAGAAGCCGACGCAGAGCGTCGAGGGAGGCGTTCCCACGCGGAGCGTGGGAACGATCAGCGAAACCCGCAACACCCCAACCAATAATTATCGATCTGCACCGTCAGACCTTTCCCGCTGTTACCCGCCACAACCCAATGTGTAACCGCCCGCGCCAAACCGGGGCGAAGGGAAACGCGGTGCGCCGTTTTAGAGCCTCCAAAGATCCGCTGAAAAATAAGACACAACGCTGCGCTTGCCGGATTAGAAGGGTTTGCGAATAATGGGCCCGCAACTTGCAATATGTATCGGTTCACTGTCTTTCGCTCTTGCATGAATTTGCAGGGCTGTCAATGAGCTCAAACCGCTTTCTCGGTGCATCTGTAATTAGTTGTCGCATTGAAGAAATATCGGCTTCGGGCCTGTCGTTAGAATGCCGATCACTCGCTCATCGTGGCTGACGTTGAAATCGCCTGCGGTTTCAACGGGAAATTTCCGCCGATGCGCAACCGATTTCCGATTCACCCATTCGCATATTGGGCTGTCGCTCACTCTGCCGTTTTTGCCCTTTACCGATGGAGTCCCAAGATGAAGAAACTTGTGCTGCTTGGCGCCCTGGCACTGTCCGTGCTGTCGCTGAATGCCGTCGCTGACGAAAAACCTGTGAAGATCGGCATCGAAGCGGCTTACCCTCCATTCGCTTCGAAAGCACCGGACGGCAGCATCGTCGGTTTCGACTACGACATCGGCAACGCGCTGTGCGAAGAGATGAAGGTCAAGTGCGTGTGGGTCGAGCAAGAGTTCGACGGCCTGATCCCGGCTCTGAAAGTGCGCAAGATCGACGCCATCCTGTCGTCGATGTCGATCACCGAAGATCGCAAGAAGTCGGTCGACTTCACCAACAAGTACTACAACACTCCGGCGCGTCTGGTCATGAAGGCCGGCACTCAGGTCAGCGAAGGTCTGGCTGAGCTGAAAGGCAAGAACATCGGCGTACAGCGTGGTTCGATCCACGAGCGTTTCGCCCGCGAAGTTCTGGCTCCATTGGGCGCCGAGATCAAGCCGTACGGCTCGCAGAACGAAATCTACCTCGACGTGGCTGCCGGTCGCCTCGACGGTACCGTGGCTGACGCCACCCTGCTGGACGATGGTTTCCTGAAAACCGACGCCGGCAAAGGCTTCGCGTTCGTTGGCCCGGCCTTCACCGACGTCAAATACTTCGGCGACGGCGTAGGTATCGCAGTGCGCAAGGGCGACGCCCTGAAAGACAAGATCAACACTGCCATCGCGGCCATCCGCGAAAACGGCAAATACAAAGCAATCCAGGACAAGTACTTCGCCTTCGACATCTACGGCAAGTAAGACGTCTCTGCGACAAGTCCGAAATGGCGCAAGCAACAGAATCTCTGCGGTTTGCGCCATTTTTTCATCCCAACTTTCGAGGACCTGAATCATGTTGAAAGGCTACGGGGCTGTCATCCTCGATGGCGCATGGCTGACGCTTCAGCTCGCCTTGTCGTCCATGGCTCTGGCCATCGTTCTCGGGCTGATCGGTGTCGCGTTGCGCCTGTCGCCGGTGCGCTGGCTGGCGTGGCTGGGCGACCTGTATTCGACGGTGATCCGCGGCATTCCCGATCTGGTGCTGATCCTGCTGATCTTCTACGGCGGCCAGGACTTGCTCAACCGCGTCGCGCCGATGCTCGGCTATGACGACTACATCGACCTGAACCCGCTGGCCGCCGGTATCGGCACCCTCGGTTTCATCTTCGGTGCGTACCTCTCGGAAACCTTCCGTGGCGCGTTCATGGCGATCCCCAAGGGCCAGGCCGAAGCGGGCATGGCGTACGGCATGAGCAGTTTTCAGGTGTTCTTCCGGGTGATGGTGCCGCAGATGATTCGCTTGGCGATTCCCGGCTTCACCAACAACTGGCTGGTACTGACCAAGGCCACCGCGCTGATTTCCGTGGTCGGTCTGCAAGACATGATGTTCAAGGCCAAGCAGGCGGCGGATGCCACGCGTGAGCCTTTCACCTTCTTCCTCGCAGTGGCGGCGATGTACCTGGTGATCACCAGTGTTTCATTGCTGGCATTGCGTCACCTTGAGAAGCGCTACTCGGTAGGCGTAAGGGCGGCTGATCTATGATCTTCGACTACAACGTCATCTGGGAGGCACTGCCGCTGTACTTCGGCGGCCTGCTGACCACCCTCAAACTGCTCGCGCTGTCGCTGTTCTTCGGTTTGCTCGCGGCGTTGCCGCTGGGGCTGATGCGCGTCTCGAAAAACCCGTTCGTCAACGGCGCCGCATGGCTGTACACCTACGTGATTCGCGGCACGCCGATGCTGGTGCAGCTGTTCCTGATCTACTACGGTCTGGCCCAGTTCGAGGCGGTGCGCGAAAGCTTCCTGTGGCCGTGGCTGTCCAGCGCAACGTTCTGTGCCTGCCTGGCATTTGCCGTGAACACCAGCGCCTACACCGCAGAAATCATCGCCGGCAGCCTGAAGGCCACGCCGAACGGTGAGATCGAAGCGGCCAAGGCCATGGGCATGTCGCGCTTCAAACTGTACAAGCGCATCCTGCTGCCGTCGGCCCTGCGCCGCGCGCTGCCGCAGTACAGCAACGAAGTGATCATGATGCTGCAGACCACCAGTCTGGCGTCGATCGTGACCCTGATCGACATCACTGGCGCGGCACGTACCGTCAATGCGCAGTTCTACCTGCCGTTCGAGGCGTACATCACCGCTGGCGTGTTCTACCTGTGCCTGACCTTCATTCTGGTCAAGCTGTTCAAACTGGCCGAGCGTCGCTGGTTGAGCTACCTCGCGCCACGGAAGCACTGATATGCAACGCATCGACCACGTATTGCCGTGGAGCCACTTGGGCAGCGAGCGCAAGGTTTCGGTTTTCCGTTTCGGCAGCGGCGAGCGCAAGGCCTACATCCAGGCCAGCCTGCACGCCGATGAACTGCCGGGTATGCGCACCGCCTGGGAGCTGAAAAAGCGCCTCGGCGAACTCGAAGCGCAAGGCTTGCTCAACGGCGTGATCGAGCTGGTGCCGGTGGCCAATCCGATCGGTCTCGGGCAATTGCTGCAAGGCAATTTCCAGGGCCGTTTCGAGGCGGGCAGCGGCAAGAATTTCAACCGTGATTTCGTCGAGCTCAGCGCGCCGGTCGCGGCGGCACTGGGCGACAAGCTCGGTGATGATCCCCATGCCAACGTGCGCCTGATCCGCCAGGCGATGGCCGACCACCTGGCCGGCTTGCCTGAAGCGAGCAGCCAGTTGCAGGGCATGCAGCGTGTGCTGCTCAGCCACGCCTGCAGCGCCGATGTGGTGCTGGATCTGCACTGCGATGCCGAAGCCGCGCTGCACATGTACGCGCTGCCGCAGCACTGGCCGCAGTGGCGTTCGCTGTCGGCGCACCTGAACGTCAAGGTTGCTTTGCTCGCAGAAGATTCCGGCGGCAGCTCGTTCGATGAAGCCTGCTCGTTGCCGTGGCTGCGCCTGTCGCGGCAGTTTCCCGATGCGCAGATTCCGCTGGCGTGTCTGGCGACGACCATCGAGCTGGGCGGGCAGGCCGACACTGGCCGTGTCGAAGCCGAGGCTTATGCTGAAGGCATTCTGGCGTTCCTTGCCGAGCAAGGCCTGATCACCGGCGAGTGGCCGGACCCGGCCTTCGAACCGTGCGAAGGCATGCCGTTCGAAGGCACCGAATTGCTGTTTGCGCCACACCCCGGTGTGGTGAGTTTTTCCCGCAAGCCCGGCGAATGGGTCGAGGCGGGCGATGAGATTTTTCAAGTGATCGACCCTGTGTCCGATCGGGTCAGCACGGTATGTGCTGGTACGTCCGGGGTGCTGTTTGCCATTGAACGGCTGCGCTATGCCCAACCCGGTTTCTGGCTGGCCAAGGTGGCGGGGCGCGAAGCGCTGCGTCACGGGCGCTTGCTCAACGACTGACTGACTGTTTTTGTGAGAACCGACCGCATGTACAAACTTGAAGTCCAAGACCTGCATAAACGCTATGGCAGTCACGAAGTGCTCAAGGGCGTGTCCCTGAAAGCCGCCGCCGGCGATGTGATCAGCATCATCGGCTCCAGTGGCTCCGGCAAAAGTACTTTCCTGCGCTGCATCAACCTGCTCGAGCAGCCGCACGCCGGCAAGATCCTGCTCAACAACGAAGAGCTGAAACTGGTGGCGAACAAGGACGGCGCGCTGAAAGCCGCTGATCCGAAGCAGCTGCAACGCATGCGTTCGCGCCTGTCGATGGTGTTCCAGCATTTCAATCTGTGGTCGCACATGACCGCGATTGAAAACATCATGGAAGCGCCGGTGCACGTGCTTGGCGTACCCAAGTACGAAGCCCGGGAGAAAGCCGAGTACTACCTGAACAAGGTTGGCGTGGCCCATCGCAAAGACGCGTTCCCGGGGCACATGTCCGGTGGCGAGCAGCAGCGCGTGGCGATCGCTCGTGCGCTGGCGATGGAACCGGAAGTGATGCTGTTCGACGAACCGACCTCGGCCCTCGACCCGGAACTGGTCGGCGACGTGTTGAAAGTCATGCAGGCGCTGGCGCAGGAAGGCCGCACCATGGTCGTGGTGACCCACGAAATGGGCTTCGCCCGTGAAGTGTCGAACCAGTTGGTGTTCCTGCACAAAGGCGTCGTCGAAGAAAGCGGCAACCCGCGCGAAGTGCTGGTCAACCCGCAGTCTGAGCGCTTGCAGCAATTCCTGTCGGGTAGCCTGAAATAAATCAGGGCTGCCGTTGTGCACCAGATTAGGTCATGCTTCGCGATCTTCTGGCTGGCTCAGATCCCCTGTGGGAGCGAGCCTGCTCGCGAAAGCGGTAGAACAGCCAGCAATTATGTTGACTGGTACACCGCCTTCGCGAGCAGGCTCGCTCCCACATTCTGATCTTCACCGGTTTCAGGATTTGTGTTCATTTCCGGGCTAGCATTGGCCCATGCCTTCATCACCGTTGTTCGTTTCGGATTGCCCGCCCATGACTGCCCATCGAATTGGTTTCCTGATTTGGCCCAGCACTAAAGCGTTGACGCTGGCGCTGGCGGAGGAGGCCTTGCGTGTTGCGCAGCGGGTGCACCCGGACGTGGTTTACGAACTGTCGTTCTTGCAGGCGGAGCCGCAGAGCGAAGGGGCCTGGCAATTGCCAGGCGAACCCTGGGCCGGCAAGCTCGAGAACTTCCAGAAACTGTTCCTGCTCGCCGACGAGCCGCCGACCACCCTGGCGCCGGCGCTGAGCAGTGCGCTCAAACAACTGGTGCGTGCCGGTTGCGTGATCGGTGGTCTGTCGGCCGGTGTCTATCCGTTGGCCCAGCTCGGTTTGCTCGACGGTTATCGCGCCGCCGTGCACTGGCGCTGGCAGGACGATTTCGCTGAGCGCTTCCCGAAAGTCATCGCCACCAGTCATTTGTTCGACTGGGACCGCGATCGCCTGACCGCTTGCGGTGGCATGTCGGTGCTCGACCTGTTGCTGGCGGTGCTGGCCCGCGATCACGGTGCGGAGCTGGCCGGTGCGGTGTCGGAAGAACTGGTCGTTGAGCGCATCCGCGAGGGCGGTGAGCGTCAGCGCATTCCGTTGCAGAATCGCCTCGGCTCCAGCCATCCGAAGCTCACCCAGGCGGTGTTGCTGATGGAAGCCAACATCGAAGAGCCGCTGACTACCGACGAAATCGCCCAGCACGTGTGCGTATCCCGTCGGCAGTTGGAGCGGATCTTCAAGCAATACCTCAACCGCGTGCCGAGCCAGTACTACCTGGAATTGCGCCTGAACAAGGCCCGGCAGATGTTGATGCAGACCAGCAAGTCGATCATCCAGATCGGCCTGTCGTGTGGCTTCTCCTCGGGGCCGCACTTCTCCAGCGCCTATCGCAATTTCTTCGGTGCCACGCCGCGGGAAGATCGCAACCAGCGACGCAGCAGCAGCCCGTTCGAATTGTCATCAGTGCCGCCGGAGCGTGGCTGACGGCAGGTCAGCTATTGTCGGCCGGTGGTAACGGTCGCTCTTCGCCATCGGAAAAGTCCGAATCGACAAAGTCGTCAAGTTCGTGCCAGACGCTGGTCGATGGTACCCGTGTCTCGATTCTGTGCTCTCGACGCGCCGTGTTGTACGCGTCCAGAAGTCGCTGGCTTTCCGCTCTCAACGGATTTCCACTGAAATCGTACTCGGTCATCATGATGTCGGGACGGGACGGAAATCCCGAAGGCAAACCCTTGATTCTGTTATTGGACAAGTCGGCCTTGCGCAACCGGGTGAGCCTGAACAAGCCAGCGGGTGCCTTGGTGAGGCCGGTGTTGCGCAGGTTCAGCATCTGCAGGTCGGGAAAGTGGACCATATCCGGGACTGCCCAAAGTCGTTCATTGTTACTCAGATCCAGAGAGCCGAGGTTTTTCAGGCTGGTGAAAGCCTCGGCTGTTCGCGGCGTCAGGGCGATCTGGCAGCCTGACAGGCTCAGGCTGCTGAGGTTTTCGAGGGCAAAGATCGCCGGGGGAATACGGTTTAACTGGTAATCGCGGATATCCAGCACCCTCAGTCGGGGAAACAGTGCCAGCAGGACATCTACTGGCGGGGGCGCGTTTACCGTGGTGGTCAGGCGCAACTGGTCGATGTGATCGAAGCGTCCGGTCAGTGGCGGCAGTTCGCCGGTGAAGGACATATCGCAGATGAACTCGCCATCCAGGGCATTGACCGGGTACTGCCGCAGGCGTTTTTCGAGGCTGTCCTTGAAGCGCTGGCGCTGAGTCATTTCGGCGCGCCACGCTTCACTGTTCGGCACGCCCTGGGTAATCGCTTCATCGGGCGACGCATTGACCCAGGTATCAAGCGTGCCCAGCAACGTGGCCAGCTCGGTTTGCCGACGCAACAGCTCGGTGCGTCCGTCCGCCAATGTCCCGGGTAGACCATAGATCAGGTCGTTGGCGTCGAAACCGGACAATCGGGGATACAGCGCCTGTGCCAGATCGATGTCGGCCTGTTCGACCCAAACGCCAAAGTTGTCCGCTTTCAACAGGTAGCAAGCCTTGATCTGTTCCCGGGAGGTTGCAGACAGTGGGTTGGCGCCCACATCCACGCCACGGTTGGCGAGCGCCGTCAGGTCATCAGGCAGTTCGATAATGTTGTTGTCGCTCAGCAGTGCGTTTTGCAGATGGGGGAGTTCCTCCAGCCCGGCGGGGACTCGATCTATCCCCGTGCGGATCAGGTCGATGAAGGCCAGGTTTCGGAGTGTCGAGACATCGGGTGTCTGGCCCAATGGATTATTGAACAGATCCAGCGATGTCAGGCGGCTCAGTGTCGACAAGGTCAATTGTCCGGCAGTATCTAGGGTGATATTGCAACGGCTCAACAAGAGCGTTTCGAGTGATGGCATGCGCTCCAGCGCCTGCGGAATTCGGCCCAGTGCGAAGCCAGGCAATTCAAGTGCCTGCAGTCCAGTGAAGCCATCGAGAAAACCATCGGGAACACTCGACTGTGGATTACCCTGAATCTCCATCTGTGTTATCTGGCTGAAGTCAGCGGTCAGCTTTGGCAGCTCGCCGGCGAATGTGGCCTTGGCTCTGAAAATTTCCTCGCGCAGGTCCGGCGTATCGATACGGCTGCTGCGCCAGAGACTTTCAAGCTCTTGCCTGAATTTGTAGCGAGCATCAAGCTGCGCGGCTCTTTGCTGCGCATCCCACATTTGACCGGTTGTCGGGTCATGGCTCGGTATGCGCTCTTGCCATGCGTTGAGGTCGCCGAGCAGGCGGGTCATTTCGGCTTCCCAGCTGATCAACTGCGCCGCGCCTGCCTGCAAGGTGCCGGGCAGACGATAGATCATGTCGCTGGCCACGTGGTCGCTCAGATGCGGGAACAGTCGACGCACCCTCGCCATGTC
Organism: Pseudomonas iranensis; assembly: GCF_014268585.2. Taxonomy (NCBI): domain Bacteria; kingdom Pseudomonadati; phylum Pseudomonadota; class Gammaproteobacteria; order Pseudomonadales; family Pseudomonadaceae; genus Pseudomonas; species Pseudomonas iranensis. The sequence goes on along the minus strand of NZ_CP077092.1, from coordinate 4,776,132 downwards.
GTCCGCAGCGGGCATTATTCCAAAGTTGCGATTGTGCTCAGCATAGTAAGTCTTGATCCGTTCACGAGCCGCTTCAGACAACGGGTTACCAGTCAGTCGCACGCCTTCTGCTTGATTGGGGGCGAGGTTGAAAAAAGCTTCCGGCAACTGGGTAATGTTGTTGTCGTTGAGGTAGAGGGTTTGCAGAGCGGGGTGCCCCGCAATGCCGTCGGGCGGGGATGTGAGGCCGCTGTTGACCAGAAAAACGTCCAGCAAGGTCGGCAACGTCTGCAGATCGGGGGCCACGGCCAGCGGGTTATTGCTCAGATCCAGACGCTTGAGCGCGGGCAGAGACGTGAGCACATCAAGTCCGGCAGTGTTGAAAGTCAGGGCGCAGCCGTCCATACGAAGCTCTTTGAGCTTGCGCAGGCGACCGATGAAGGACGGAATCTCTTGCAGCGCGAAATCCTTCAACTGCACAGCCTGAAGCTTGGGGAATAGTTCCACGAACGTCCCGATGCCATCGATCATGGCGTTGCCCGTCAGCCTCAGGCTTGAGACGTGACTGAAATCGGCGGTCAGGCGAGGCATTTGTCCAGCGAACTTGACGTCTGCCGCAAATAACGCGTCGCGCTTTCCGGTCTCGCTGGATGTCTGACGCCAGAAGGTTTCCAGGTCTTGCTTGAAAGCGGTTCGTGCCAAACGCTGTTGCCCGCGCTGTTTGTCCGAAATCTCACGCCCTGTGGCCGGATCTGTGGCTGGGGTTTGCAATACCCAGAGGTCGAGATCGCGCTGCATTTGCGCAAGCTCTGCCTGCCAGCGCAGCAGTTGCGCATGACTGTCGGTCAGGTTGCCGGGCAGGTCGTAGATCATGTCGCTGGCTTCTTGCTGATCCAGCCTTGGAAACAGTTCCCGAGCCAGGGCGATATCCCCCTCGTCCGCGCGCACGTCGAAGTCGTTGTGATGGCTGCGGTAGTAGGCTTTGATGTTGTCGCGCGCCGTTGCCGACAGTGGGTTATCGGAAAGATAAATGCCGTCGCTGCGTTCGGCAGGCAGGGTGAAAAGGACGTCAGGTAATTGCGTGATGCGGTTACCGGTCAGGACGGCGGTGAGCAGTTTCGGGTGGCTGGCCACGCCATCCGGGACAATGCTGAGGCCGCTGTTGGACAGGTCGATGTGCGTCAGCTCGGGCAGCAGGTTGAGGTCGGGCACGGTTCCTAACGGGTTATCGCTCAGATCCAGCGTACGCAAATGATTGAGCGCCAGCAGCGCCGCCTGATTTTCCGGCGTCAGCAGCACGCCGCAGTTTTTCATCTGCAGTTCGAGCAGTCTGGACAGCTTGCTCACCGGCAAAGCCAGTGGTTCGATTTCCACGTTATCCAGCTTGAGTGAAGTCAGATTGGCGAAGCGTCGCAGAAACGGCGCAATCGCCGAAATCCGTCGATTACCGGTGAGGTCCAATCCGAAAACATGCTCGAAGTTTGCACTGAGCGTGGGCATGTCACCGCTGAATGCAAGCTTGGCCTTGAATGCTCCCGCGCGACTGAACGCGGACCGGCGGCGCCAGAACTGCTCAAGTTGCCGCGCAAAAGAACGCCTTGCATCAAGTTCGCGCGTTTGTTGAGCGAGGGTCAGACTTTCGCCAGTATCAGGGTGATATGTCGCAACCTGGTTGGTCCATTGGCTGAGCTCCAGATTCAACTGAGCAACCTCTGCTTCCCAGCGTGACAGTTGCGCGCGGCCCTCGACCAATGTTCCGGGCAAACGATACAGCATGGTGGTGGCTTGTTCCGCGCCAAGTTCGGGGAACAACGTGGTGGCTCGTTGCAGGTCTGCAGGTTCCGGGCGGATGCCGAAGTGTCTGCCCGTATGCTCATGGAAGCGTTTCACCTGTTCACGCGCGACGGCGCTTAGAGGGTTGTCAGCGAAGGTGAATCCATCGCTGAGCGAGGTGGGAAGCCTGAGAAAGGCTTCCGGCACCGCTGCGAGGCGGTTGCCATCGAACTGACCGGAAATCAGCCGCGGGTGCGTCAGTATGTCGTCGGGCAGGGTATGGATGCCGGTGTTCGACAGGTTGACGTAACGCAGCGAAGGCATCGTGTGCAGGTCGGGCGCCAGACCCAGGGCGTTGCCCTGCAGATCGAGCAGCGTGAGCTGCGGCATCGAGGCGAGTACCGATTGCGTGGTGATCGACAGGCTGAGGCCGCAGTTGCGCATTCTCAGTTCACGCAGCGAGGGCATTGAACCGAGCACTTGGGGCAGAGCCGGCAGATTCAGGTTGCGCGCGTCCAGTTGTTGCAGATTTGGAAAGTGTTGCAGCAACACGTCCAGAGAACCTGGTGTAGCACTGCGATCCAGGGCAAGGGACGTGATATGGCTGAGGTCTGCCGTTAGCGTCGGCAGATCGCCCATGACCGGATGCGTCAGCCGCATCGCGTGTCCTGTAGCCATCCCCTGGTGATCGAACCCGGTCGGGTATTCCCGACGCCAGCCCTGAAGTATCTGCTCCCTGAGCAGTCGGCGGTTCTGGATTTCAGCTCGTCTTTGCAGCGATGTGAGCGTAATGCCTGTTTCTGGATGGCGGGCAGGCGGGGTGTTGGCCCATATATGCAGATCGTTCTGCAATTGCAGATATTCGTTCTGCAGTTGCTGGATCTGCGCTCGTGGGCCGTCCGGACTGGCCCGCATGGCTCGCGCCAGAGAGCGGATTTGCTGATCCGTCATTCTCGGATAAAGCGCCCTTATATCCTGCTCGTGGGAGCGCGGAGGGCCTTCCACCTGTTCAGAACGTTCGACCAGCGGAAAACCGTCGGTGCCCAGCAGTCGTAGCGTGTCGATGGCCGGTGGTTGAATCGGCGTGTCGTGCAGCACGACTCGCAACTCGTCGCGTTGCAGTGTGTGTTCGCGAATTGCCGCTCTGAGCATTTGACCCTGGCCGATCCCGATGCTCAGGCTGGTGCGCTCACTGTCGGGCAATGCGTACAACAGGCTCGAATAAAAATCGCTGATCGAGTGCAGCTCCTGGCCTCGGTCATCGAAGGCTTGATAACGACCGGCTTTGCGTCTGACCAATACCTTGTGTTCGGGGGCGTCCTCGCGACCAACACTGTCGAGTACCGGCCCTTCGTAGCGACTGTCGCGAATGTCGATCCGCACATCGCCGCTCCAGCCCGGCAACAGTTTCAGGCTGTGCAGGGCCAGCGAGTCGGAGTCGGGATTGTTCACCGAGTCGAGTTCCAGCCCTTCATAAGCGCGGGTCACGCGTACTTCCTGGCTGGCCAGTTGCATGAGTTCCTGCTGGCGCGGTGGCAGTTGTCCTTCGTTGATCAGCAGCAGTTCGTCGCCGGTGGCGGTGTCGAGAAGTTCGCGGGTGATGCTCGCCGGCAGCTCAGGGTTGTGAACCTTGAGCTGCTGCGCCAGCGGATCGTCGATGTGCTGCAAGGCTTGATAGCGGGATTTGAATAGCGTGCTTCTGTGGATTTTGGCGAGACCGACCAGTCGCTTGCGCAGGGTCCGGCTGCGAACGTCCAGCGGCGGCTTGGCGGTGAAGGGTTCTGCCAGCAGCGCCTTGATTTGCGCTTCGTCGAGAATGGCAAGCAGGGTCTTGAGCAGGTCGCCACCGATCAGCCGGTCCTGGTGCAGCTCGGTCAATTGCAGGCTTTCGTCTGCAGAGGATTGCCAGAGCAGATCACCGTTGCGATCCGTCAGGCGCAGGCGTTGGTTGCTCGGCCAGCGGCCATGTTCGCTGAGCAGTTGCAGTTGCGTGACCTGATCGGCGCGCAGAAATTCTTCCGCCATATCACTGTCGAGCTGGTCGATGAAGCGCTGCAACTGCTGATCGATCTTGAAGCGCTGGATGCTGTCGGCAAGCAGCGGCGGGACTTTTTCCTGATTGACATGCATCTTGCGCAGGGCATCTTCGCGGGTGCCGCTGACCTTCAGAATGGTTTCGCGCTCGGCCGGGCTGAAAGTCTCGACCGCAGGACCAATGCGTCGCAGCGCGGTTTCGCCATCCCACTCCAGCGGTTGTTCGAGTTCGGTGTGCCAGGCACCGTCACCGTTGTGCCGCACCACGGGTTGGTATGCTTCGGAGCGGGTCGGGTGTTCGATGCGGTACTGGCCGGGAACCTCGTACTCTTTGACAGAGAAATGTGCGTCCGCAAGGGGCAGCAGTTGCTTGTCCTGATGCGCGTGCAGGCCCAGTGCATCGGGTTGCGAATCGGCTGGCGGCAGCGCCGGATGTTTGTAGCGTTCAAGATCGGGTTCCCAATAGCGAGTTTCGCCATTGGCCAGTTTCACCGGTTTGAAGCGGTCGATGAATGCCACGACTTCCCTGGGCAAGACCTTGCGAAACTCGGCGGCAGCAATCGCGCCACCGACGGCAAACATGCCCAGCTGGATCATCGACTCCACGGTGCCCATCAGGTGTCCGAAGGCTTCGGTGGTCCGCCCTTGCGCCCATTCGACGATGCCTTCGAAGGCTTCGTCGAGCATCTGATAGGCCATGTACGCCATCATCGCTTCGCCCAGCACCGGCACGAATGGCGCGACGATCAACGCGGCGGTCTGGGCGATGGTCGAGAGAATGTTGACCACTGAATCCCAGAACGCCCAGCGTGCCTTCTGATCGACGACGGCGGTCGGTACGGCGATGGTTCGGGCGTCGTTGAAGATCTTGTTCAGTTTGGCCTGATAGAAGTGCTGCCACAGATCGTCATGGAAGGGCGCCAGCGCGGTCTGCAGGTCGGGCCGCTCCACCGCTGCCTCGCGCCACGCCGGCAGAGAACTGCCGGGCTCGTGCGGGTGCCATTTGATTTCGCTGAGGCGGCTGTTGAGGGTGCTGAAGAAAAATCCGCGCTGCTCGTGATTGACGAAGCGGCTGAAGAATTGCTGGTACTCCTTCGAGCGCAACTGGCGCGTCAGTTCGACGACCATTTCCAGTGGCGAGGCGTACTCCTTGAACGGGTGCTCCGGATCATCCGGTACGTAGGCCACCACGCGGGCGGCGTTCTGCGTGATGTACAGATCCGGCGCGAAGACGACGATGCCGGTCAGTGGCGCGCACAGCATGCTGACGTCGTGACAGAGTACGGGCGCGCCGTGGGCGTAGATACCCTTCATGCCGTCAAGCAGGGCCTCGACCAGACGCACGGCATTAGCCGACACATCGCGCTTCATCAGTGCCCATTGCAGAGCGGCTTTCATCGCCGCTTTCTGGCTGGCATCGAGCTTGCCGCGCAAGACCGAAGCGACCATCGGGTCGGAGTAGCCCAGATTTTCTTCGAGGCTGGCTTTGTACTTCGCGCCGATGTCGAGTCGGCGGCAAAGTTGGGTGAATGCCGGAATACTCATTTTGCCGCTGATGGCCGGCAGAGGCTCGAATTGCCCGGTCGCTGTTGGCGCCGTGATGTAGGTTGCGTCAGCGCCGAAGGCGTCTTCGTGCGTTTCCTTTTCCTCAAAGTTATGCAGCGCGGCGTCTAGCAGCGAGACGTTCCACACGCGAGTGCCTTTGATGGGGAACTGCAACCAGGCAGAGGGGATGTACAAGCGCACGAAGGTATTGCGGACGTCCAGGTCCAGATCGAAACAGCTCTTCAGTTCGGCCTTGAGCAAGGGCTCGGCGAACGCGGCGGCGTCCTGCAGATGCTCCAGACTTTTATCCACACCACTCTGCGCGGCAAGATGCACGGCGTTGAGGTTTTTCATCAGCATATGCTGGTCGGCTGGCGCTTCCCTGACTTGCGCTGGCACCTGCGGAGTAACGTTTTTCAGTGTTTCGCGGCGTGTCGACGAGGCGGTACCCAGCCAGTCCGCAATCGCCTTTTTCAGTGGTTGATAGTGATCGTCCGCATGGAGCGCGTCGTTGCTGTCGGTCGGAGTCGTTGTTGAGTGTTCTTCAGACAAATGCATGGCCATTCCTTGGCGTTGGGAAGAACTCTCAGCAAATCAGCAAGCAAGGTTCGCCGTGCGGTACATATTCATGTCTGCGCCATGAGGCTGACTTGGTATCCTGCGCGGCCTGCCGCAAATCGGCCGCGCCCGGTAAACTGCGCCTTTGCGACGCTATATGTCGCATTGCCGTAAACCCGGGAAAATCCGGGGTTTGCGCTATAAGAAGTTGTCGCTTGGCGACAAGGCCGGGCACCCAACTGTCCTTACAATCCCCTCATCGCTCGCCAGTTCCAGGCGGGTGTTCCTCTTCAGGAGACTCCGATGTCCGTTGAGCACGCTGCGGTACAACGCGCCGATTTCGACCAGGTAATGGTTCCCAACTACGCGCCTGCCGCTTTCATTCCGGTGCGTGGCGCCGGTTCCCGGGTCTGGGATCAGGCCGGCCGCGAGCTGATCGACTTCGCTGGCGGGATTGCCGTCAACGTCCTGGGCCACGCGCATCCGGCGCTGGTCGGTGCCTTGACCGAACAGGCGAACAAGCTGTGGCACGTGTCCAACGTGTTCACCAACGAACCGGCCCTGCGTCTGGCGCACAAGCTGATCGACGCCACGTTTGCCGAGCGCGTGTTCTTCTGCAACTCCGGCGCCGAAGCCAACGAGGCCGCATTCAAGCTGGCCCGTCGCGTCGCATTCGACCGTTTCGGCACCGAGAAATACGAAATTATCGCCGCGCTGAACAGCTTCCACGGCCGTACCCTGTTCACCGTCAACGTCGGTGGCCAGTCGAAGTACTCCGACGGTTTCGGCCCGAAAATCACTGGCATCACCCACGTTCCCTACAACGATCTGGCGGCGCTTAAAGCCGCGGTTTCCGACAAGACCTGCGCGGTCGTGCTGGAACCGATCCAGGGCGAGGGCGGCGTACTGCCGGCCGAACTGGCTTACCTGCAAGGTGCCCGCGAACTGTGCGACGCGAACAACGCGCTGCTGGTGTTCGACGAAGTGCAGACCGGCATGGGCCGCAGCGGCAAGCTGTTCGCTTACCAGCATTACGGCGTGACCCCGGACATCCTCACCAGCGCCAAGAGCCTGGGCGGTGGTTTCCCGATCGCGGCAATGATGACCACCGAAGCGCTGGCCAAACATCTGGTCGTCGGCACCCACGGCACCACTTACGGCGGCAACCCGCTGGCCTGCGCCGTCGCCGAAGCGGTGATCGACGTGGTCAACACCCCTGAGGTGTTGAACGGCGTGAACGCCAAGCACGACAAGTTCAAGACCCGCCTGCAACAGATCGGCGAGAAATACGGCCTGTTCACTCAGGTGCGTGGTCTCGGTCTGCTGATCGGTTGCGTGCTCAGCGAAGCGTGGAAAGGCAAGGCCAAGGACATCTTCAACGCCGCTGAGCAGGAAGGCCTGATGATTCTCCAGGCTGGCCCGGACGTGATCCGTTTCGCCCCGAGCCTGGTGGTGGAAGACGCCGATATCGACGCTGGTCTCGACCGCTTCGAACGTGCTGCCGCGAAGTTGACGCAAGCCTGATGGACCTTTCGGCGCCTGGAGTTTTTCCGGCGCCGAACCAATTTTTGATACCGGGCACATTCACCTGTTGGATTGAACCTGTGGTGAGGGGATTTATCCCCGATGGGCTGCGCAGCGGCCCCAGATTTTTGGGGGTGCTTCGCCCCCCAGCGGGGATAAATCCCCTCGCCACAAGTCCCATTCCTGCATCGATCTTTATGTGGGCCCGGTTTTTTCTGTGAATATTGAAGAGAAAGGAGTGACACCATGCTGGTGATGCGCCCCGCGCAAATGGCTGATCTGGGCGAGGTACAGCGTCTGGCTGCGGACAGCCCGATTGGTGTCACTTCCTTGCCGGATGACGTGGAACGTCTGAGCGACAAGATCGCCGCGAGCGAAGCTTCGTTTGCCGCCGAAGTGAGCTTCAACGGTGAAGAGAGCTACTTCTTCGTCCTCGAAGACTCGAGCACCGGCAAACTGGTCGGCTGCTCGGCCATCGTCGCGTCCGCCGGCTACTCGGAGCCGTTCTACAGCTTCCGTAACGAGACCTTCGTCCACGCCTCGCGCGAACTGAAGATCCATAACAAGATCCACGTGCTCTCGCAGTGTCACGACCTGACCGGCAACAGCTTGCTGACCAGTTTCTACGTGCAGCGCGAACTGGTCGGATCGCCGTGGGCCGAGCTCAATTCCCGAGGTCGCCTGCTGTTCGTTGCCAGCCACCCGGAGCGTTTCGCCGATTCGGTGGTGACCGAGATTGTCGGTTACAGCGATGAAAACGGTGACTCGCCGTTCTGGGATGCCATCGGGCGTAACTTCTTCGACCTCAACTACGCCGAGGCCGAGCGCCTGTGCGGGCTGAAAAGCCGTACCTTCCTCGCCGAGCTGATGCCGCATTACCCGATCTACGTGCCGCTGCTGCCGGATTCCGCCCAAGAGGCGATGGGCCAGGTGCACCCGCGTGCGCAGATCACTTTCGACATCCTGATGCGCGAAGGTTTCGAGACTGATCACTACATCGACATCTTCGACGGCGGCCCGACCCTGCATGCGCGGGTTTCCGGGATCCGTTCGATCGCCCAGAGCCGCGTGGTGCCGGTGAAGATCGGCGAGCCGGTCAAAGGCGCCGGGCGTCAGTACCTGGTGGCCAACGCACAGTTGCAGGATTACCGCGCGGTGTTGCTGGAGCTGGATTACGCGCCGGGCAAACCGGTGACGCTGGATATGGAAGCAGCCGAAGCCCTGGGCGTCGGTGAAGGTGCCAGCGTGCGCCTGGTGGCGGTTTAACGCCTTAGCGAGTTTCACGGGTGGCGCGAGCGGCCCGTTTGAGGAGATAGCATGATTGTTCGTCCCGTACGCAGCAGCGATTTATCCGCGCTGATCGACCTGGCCCGCAGCACCGGCACCGGCCTGACTACCTTGCCGGCCAACGAAGAGCGCCTGACCCACCGGGTCGGCTGGGCCGAGAAGACCTTTCGCGGCGAAGCCGGGCGTGGCGATGCCGACTATCTGTTCGTGCTCGAAGACGATGACGGCCGTGTGGTGGGGATTTCCGCCATCGCCGGCGCGGTTGGCCTGCGTGAGCCCTGGTACAACTTCCGCGTCGGTCTGACGGTCAGCGCTTCGCAAGAGCTGAACATCTATCGCGAAATCCCGACGTTGTTTCTGGCCAACGACCTGACCGGCAATTCCGAGCTGTGCTCGCTGTTCCTGCACGCCGATTACCGCAACGGTCTCAACGGCCGGATGCTGTCCAAGGCGCGCATGCTGTTCATCGCCGAGTTCCCGGAGCTGTTCGGCAACAAGATCATCGCCGAAATGCGCGGCGTGTCCGATGACGCCGGGCGCTCGCCGTTCTGGGAAAGCCTCGGCCGCCATTTCTTCAAGATGGAATTCAGCCAGGCCGATTACCTGACCGGCGTCGGCAACAAGGCATTCATCGCCGAACTGATGCCGAAATTCCCGCTGTACACCTGTTTCCTGTCGCCGGACGCGCGCAACGTCATCGGCCAGGTGCACCCTGACACCGAGCCGGCACTGGCGATGCTCAAAAGCGAAGGCTTCAGCTACCAGGGTTACGTCGACATCTTCGACGCCGGCCCGGCCATCGAATGCGAAACCAGCAAGATCCGCGCGGTGCGTGACAGCGAAGCGCTGGTGCTGGCCGTCGGCACGCCGGGCGATGACGCCACGCCGTTCATCATCCACAACCGCAAGCGCGAGGATTGCCGCATCACGGCTGCCCCAGCGCGTCTGGCTGCGGGCACCCTGGTGGTCGATCCGCAGACCGCGAAACGTCTTCAACTCAGCGCCGGCGATCAGGTTCGCGCCGTGGCGTTGTCCGCTGCACGGGAGTCGAAATAATGAATTCGCTATACATCGCAGGTGAGTGGCTGGCCGGTCAGGGCGAAGCCTTTCAATCTTTGAACCCGGTGACCCAGCAAGTGCTGTGGGCGGGCGAGGGCGCCACTGCCGCGCAGGTCGAATCGGCGGTTCAGGCTGCTCGCCAGGCGTTTCCTCAGTGGGCACGTTGCACCCTCGAGGAGCGCATCAGCGTCCTCGAAGCTTTTGCTGCTGCGTTGAAAAACCACGCTGACGAACTGGCTCGCACCATCGGCGAAGAAACCGGCAAACCGCTTTGGGAAGCCGCGACTGAAGTGACCAGCATGGTCAACAAGATCGCGATTTCGGTGCAGAGCTACCGCGAGCGCACCGGCGAGAAGAGCGGCCCATTGGGCGACGCCACCGCCGTATTGCGCCACAAGCCGCATGGCGTGGTCGCGGTGTTTGGTCCTTACAACTTCCCCGGCCACCTGCCCAACGGTCATATCGTCCCGGCGCTGCTGGCCGGTAACAGTGTGCTGTTCAAACCCAGCGAACTGACGCCGAAAGTCGCCGAGCTGACGGTCAAGTGCTGGATCGAAGCCGGTCTGCCGGCAGGCGTGTTGAACCTGCTGCAAGGCGCGCGGGAAACCGGCATCGCGCTGGCGGCGAACCCGGGTATCGACGGCCTGTTCTTCACCGGTTCGAGCCGCACCGGCAATCACCTGCACCAGCAATTCGCCGGGCGTCCGGACAAGATTCTGGCGCTGGAGATGGGCGGCAACAACCCGCTGGTGGTCGATCAGGTCGCTGATCTGGACGCGGCGGTGTACACGATCATTCAGTCGGCGTTCATTTCCGCCGGCCAGCGCTGCACCTGCGCCCGGCGTCTGCTGGTGCCGCAAGGCGCGTGGGGCGACAGCCTGCTCAAGCGTCTGGTGGAAGTCAGTTCGACCATTGAAGTCGGTGCCTTCGATCAGCAACCGGCACCGTTCATGGGCTCGGTGATTTCCCTCGGCGCGGCGAAAGCGCTGATGGATGCGCAGGAACAACTGCTGGCCAACGGCGCGGTGGCGCTGCTGGAAATGACTCAGCCACAGGCGCAATCGGCCTTGCTGACCCCGGGCATTGTCGATGTGACGGCCGTAGCCGAGCGTCCGGACGAAGAACTGTTCGGGCCGCTGCTGCAAGTGATCCGCTATGCCGATTTCGGCGCGGCGATCAATGAAGCCAACAACACCGCTTATGGACTGGCCGCCGGTTTGCTCTCCGATTCCGAAGCGCGATACCAGCAGTTCTGGCTGGAAAGCCGCGCCGGCATCGTCAACTGGAACAAACAGCTGACCGGCGCCGCGAGCAGCGCGCCATTCGGCGGTGTCGGCGCCTCGGGCAACCACCGCGCCAGCGCCTACTACGCAGCGGATTACTGCGCGTACCCGGTGGCCTCGCTGGAAACCCCGAGCCTGGTGCTGCCATCGGCCCTGACGCCTGGCGTGAAAATGGCGTGATGCCCATTCGCGAGCAGGCTCGCTCCCACATAGGAATGCATTTCCCTGTGGGAGCGAGCCTGCTCGCGAAGGCCGCACCGCGGTCTTACCTAATTGTTACTCGATGCCTATAACAACAGATTCTCGTGGAGCCTCGCTGATGAAATCCTATGAAGTCAATTTTGACGGTCTAGTGGGGCCGACCCATAACTACGGTGGTCTGTCCTACGGCAACGTCGCCTCGCAGAGCAACAGTCAGCAATCCTCGAATCCGAAGGAAGCGGCGCTGCAAGGTCTGGCCAAAATGAAAGCGCTGATGGACATGGGCTTTCAGCAAGGCGTGCTGGCTCCGCAGGAGCGTCCTGATGTGGCCGCGCTGCGCCGTCTGGGCTTCAGTGGCACTGACGCGCAGGTGATCGAGCGCGCCGCCAAGGAAGCGATGCCGCTGCTGGTCGCCAGTTGCTCGGCGTCGAGCATGTGGGTGGCCAACGCCGCCACGGTCAGCCCAAGTGCCGACACCGCTGACGGCCGCGTGCACTTCACCGCCGCCAACCTCAATTGCAAATATCACCGCAGCATCGAACACCCGACCACCAGTCGCGTGCTCGGCGCGATGTTCGCCAATCAACAGCACTTCGCCCATCACGCCGCTTTGCCAGCAGTGGCGCAGTTCGGCGACGAGGGCGCGGCCAACCACACGCGTTTCTGCCGTGAGTACGGCGAAGCGGGCGTCGAGTTCTTCGTGTTCGGCCGCAGCGCCTTCGACAATCGCTTCCCGGCGCCGCAGAAATACCCGGCACGCCAGACCCTCGAAGCCTCGCAAGCCGTGGCGCGTCTGCACGGTCTGCGTGACGAAGGCGTGGTCTACGCGCAGCAGAATCCCAACGTCATCGATCAGGGCGTGTTCCATAACGACGTGATCGCCGTGGGCAACGGTGAAGTGCTGTTCTATCACGAGGACGCGTTCCTCGAGACCGACAAGATGCTCGCCGAACTGCAAGGCAAACTGGCCAAGGTCGGCGGCAACTTCCAGTCTGTTTGCGTGCCGCGTTCGGCGGTCACCGTGGATGACGCGGTGCGTTCGTACCTGTTCAACAGCCAGTTGCTCTCGCGCCCTGACGGTTCGATGCTGCTGATCGTGCCGCAGGAATGCCAGGCGAACGAACGCGTCTGGACTTATCTGCAGAGCCTGACCAGTTCCGGCGGGCTGATCCGCGAAGTGAAGGTCTTCGATCTCAAGCAAAGCATGCAGAACGGCGGTGGCCCGGCATGCCTGCGTCTGCGCGTGGCGCTGAATGAAACCGAACTGGCGGCGGTCAACCCAGGGGTTATCATGACGGCCCCGTTGTACGGTTCGTTGACCGCATGGGTTGAAAAGCACTATCGCGACCGCCTGAGCGAAACCGATCTGGCGGACCCGCAGTTGCTGCTTGAATGCCGGACGGCACTGGATGAACTGACGCAAATCCTTAAACTGGGCGCGGTTTATCCCTTCCAGATCAATTGATCGCCAGCGCGCTGCCTGAACGCGGCGCGCGGCGTGTCACCCAAGAGAGTAAAAACATGAGCGATTCCCTGCAGCTGATCCTTGAAGACACCGACGGCACGCAATTGCAAACCTCGTGCACCCGCGTTGCGGTCATGTGGCAAGGCAAAGAGCTGTGGATCCAGCAGGACGGCCGTGGCCAGCTGCTGATCGGCGTCGACGTCGAGGAAGGTGACGAAGAGTACGCCAACCTGCTGCTGCGCCCATTGGCGACTAATCTGGTAAGTCTGCAACTGGAAATGGAACCGGCTGACCTCGGCGCTGACGAGGATCACGTGCACGGCCCGGATTGCAACCACGACCACTAAGGAAACCGCTCTATGCTCGCCCTCGGCAAACTGCTTGAACTGACCCTCGCCGGCCGCGAACCGGCGGAGAAGACTCAACTGACTGTCGAAGGCGTGCGCATGCGCTGGTTGAGCGAAGGGGCGCTGGAAGTGCGGCCCCCGGAAGCGCGCGACAATGGCCTCGACCTGCTGCTGTCGGCAGGCATCCATGGCAACGAAACGGCACCGATCGAGTTGCTTGATCGGCTGCTGCACGACATCGCACGCGGCGATCTCAAGCCGCGCGCACGCATTCTGTTCCTGTTCGGCAACCCGGAAGCGATTCGCAAGGGCGAGCGTTTCGTCGAGCAGGACGTCAATCGGCTGTTCAACGGCCGCCACGAACAAAGCAGCGGCTCGGAAGCGTTGCGCGCCTGTGAGCTGGAACGGCTGGCGGCGAGTTTCTTCAGCAAACCCGAGCGCCAGCGTCTGCACTACGACCTGCACACCGCGATTCGTGGGTCGAAGATCGAACAGTTCGCCTTGTACCCGTGGAAGGAAGGGCGCCAGCATTCCCGTCGCGAACTGGCGCGCCTGCGCGCCGCCGGCATGGAAGCAGTGCTGTTGCAGAACAAGCCATCCATCGTCTTCAGTTCGTACACCTACGACAAACTCGACGCCGAGGCTTTCACCCTGGAACTGGGCAAGGCGCGGCCGTTCGGGCAGAACGACGGCGTCAACGTTTCACTGCTGGAAACCCGTCTGAAGCAGATCATCGAAGGCACTGAGCCGGAGACAGAAGAAGGGCTGGACGGTTTGCAGCTGTTCAGCGTGGCGCGGGAAATCATCAAGCACAGCGATGCGTTCCGCCTGAATCTGCCGGCGGACATCGAGAACTTTTCCGAGCTGGAGCCGGGTTATGTGCTGGCCGAAGACCTGGCCAATACCCGCTGGGTGATCGAAGAGCAGGGCGCGCGGATCATCTTCCCCAACCCCAAGGTCAAGAACGGCCTGCGCGCCGGCATCCTGATCGTCCCGGCCACTGACGAAAACCTCGCCTGATAGCGACATCTGAATCGGCACAAAACCAATGTGGGAGCGAGCCTGCTCGCGAAAGCGGTCTACCAGTCAACTTGTCGTCGGCTGGCAGTCCCTCTTCGCGAGCAGGCTCGCTCCCACATTTGATTTGAGTGAGGTCAAAAACTCACTCGACGTTACACGGCTACCGCACGCGGCTCTGTACGACGCAGCGCACGAACTTTCTGCAGCGTGTCCGCGCAAGTCCGCGCTGCTTCCTGACCCTTGTGCACAAAGTGCTCGAAGAAGAACTTCTGATGCTCTTCGCCCGAATGGAAGTGATGCGGGGTCAGCGACACCGAGAACACCGGCACTTCGGTTTCCAACTGCACCTGCATCAGGCCGCTGACCACCGATTGCGCAACGAACTCGTGACGGTAAATGCCGCCGTCCACCACCAGGGCGGCGGCGACGATGCCGGCGTAACGGCCGGACTTGGCCAGCAGCTTGGCGTGCAGCGGCATTTCAAAGGCGCCGCCGACTTCGAAGAAATCGATGTCCGCTTCCTGATAACCCTGCACCAGCATTTCAGCGACGAAGCCTTTGCGGCTCTGGTCGACGATTTCCTTGTGCCAGCAGGCCTGGATGAACGCGACGCGCTCGCCCTGTGGGTGTTTGCTTTTGCTGTCGATTGCGGTGGGTTGCATGTTCTGACTCCTGTTTGTGTGAAAAACAGGGCGTTATGAATCGAAAGGGATGCAAGGGTGCGAACGCAGGCACGGATGCACGCGGACGGCCCTTTGGCGTCGATCCCGTTCTCTCTTCATCCGGACTATGACCGTCGGCCCCGGGATCACACCGGGTCTGCTGACCTTGTCGAAGCACCCGACTCAAGTCGTGTGCAACGCCAAGCGCTCGCGGGCTATGCGCGTTGCGCGCAATTACCGCCGGTGGGGAATTGCACCCCGCCCTGAGAACGTTTGTGCCGCCCATAGGCGGGCGGCGGCAAGTTTGTAACACATATTTCCCGGCCATGCACATGACACTGCGGGAGCGAGCCCGCTCGCGAAAGCGGCTACACATTCAACGCATATGCTGACTGTTACTGCGCTTTCGCGAGCAGGCTCGCTCCCACATGGATTGTGCTTTTTCCTGAGGGCGGTGATTTTTACTCGGCGAAGGGTTGATTAATCTGCGCGATGACCGCAGTAATCCCACTTCACAAAGGGATTTCCCCATCTGACCAGAGGCCAGGTTCATGAGCGTTATCGATCTTCGCAGCGACACCGTCACCCAACCGACTCCCGCCATGCTCAAGGCGATGACCGCAGCCGATACCGGCGACGACGTGTATGGCGAAGATCCGACGGTCAATCACCTCGAGGCCGAACTGGCCAAACGCCTGGGTTTTGCCGCCGCGCTGTTCGTGCCGACCGGGACCATGAGCAACCTGCTCGGCCTGATGGCGCACTGCGAGCGTGGCGACGAGTACATCGTCGGTCAACAGGCGCACACCTATAAGTACGAAGGTGGCGGGGCGGCGGTGCTCGGTTCGATTCAGCCGCAGCCGCTGGAAGTGCAGGCCGACGGTTCACTGGATCTGGATCAGGTTGCGGCCGCGATCAAACCGGACGATTTCCATTTCGCCCGCACGCGTTTGCTGGCGCTGGAAAACACCATGCAGGGCAAAGTGCTGCCGCTGGAATATCTGGCGCGCGCGCGACGCTTTACGCAGGAGCATGGCCTGCAATTGCACCTGGACGGCGCGCGGTTGTACAACGCGGCGGTCAAGCTCGGCGTCGATGCCCGGGAGATCACCCAGCATTTCGATTCGGTGTCGGTGTGCCTGTCCAAAGGCCTCGGCGCGCCGGTCGGCTCGGTGCTGTGCGGGTCCGAGCAACTGATCGGCAAGGCGCGGCGTTTGCGCAAAATGGTCGGTGGCGGCATGCGTCAGGCCGGGTTGCTCGCGGCGGCTGGCTTGTACGCGCTGGATCATCACGTCGAACGGCTGGCGGATGACCATGCCAACGCGCAGTTGCTCGCCGAGGGGCTGCGTGAGGCCGGTTTCGTCGTCGAACCCGTGCAAACCAACATGGTTTATGTGCAGATGGGTGACAAGGCCGCAGCACTCAAGGACTTTGCCGGCGAACGCGGGATCAGGCTCAGCGCCGCTGCGCGCTTGCGCATGGTCACGCACATGGACGTCAGCCGCGCGCAAATCGAACAAGTGATCGCGACATTCGTCGAGTTTTCACGCAAGTGACAGCGTCAGCCGTCCAATTGACCGTTTCTATCGTATAAACACGCTGTACCCCGCGCGCAGGGCCGATATAATGCGGCCCTTTGCCGTCGCTTCGTCTCACGACGTTTCGAACAGGCCTTTGGCCGCAGCCTCCGTGGAAGAACCTAATGAAAAGCGCAGAAATCCGTGAAGCCTTCCTTCGCTTCTTCGAAGAGCAAGGCCACACCCGTGTAGCCTCAAGCTCTTTGATTCCGGGCAACGACCCAACCCTGCTGTTCACCAACGCGGGGATGAACCAGTTCAAGGACTGCTTCCTGGGCCAGGAAAAACGTGCGTACACCCGTGCCACCAGCAGTCAGAAATGCGTGCGCGCCGGCGGCAAGAACAGTGACCTGGAAAACGTCGGTTATACCGCGCGTCACCACACGTTCTTCGAAATGCTCGGCAACTTCAGCTTCGGCGACTACTTCAAGCACGACGCGATCACCTTCGCCTGGACCTTCCTCACTGGCGTGCTCAAGCTGCCGAAGGAAAAGCTCTGGGTCACCGTCTACGCCACCGACGACGAAGCGTATGACATCTGGACACAGAAAATCGGTGTGCCAGCCGAGCGCATGATCCGCATCGGCGACAACAAGGGCGCGCCGTACGCTTCCGACAACTTCTGGACCATGGGTGATACCGGCCCGTGCGGCCCGTGCACCGAGATTTTCTACGACCACGGCGAGCACATCTGGGGCGGCCCGCCGGGCTCGCCGGAAGAAGATGGCGACCGCTACATCGAAATCTGGAACAACGTGTTCATGCAGTTCAACCGCACCGCCGATGGCGTGTTGCATCCGTTGCCAGCGCCGTCGGTGGACACCGGCATGGGCCTGGAGCGGATCAGTGCGGTGATGCAGCACGTCAACTCCAACTACGACATCGACCTTTTCAAGAACCTGCTCAAGGCTTCGGCTGAAGCGATCGGCTGCGAAAACGGCGATCAGTCGTCGCTCAAAGTCGTCTCCGACCACATCCGTTCCTGCGGTTTCCTGATCGCCGACGGCGTGCTGCCTTCCAACGAAGGTCGCGGTTACGTGCTGCGCCGGATCATCCGTCGCGCCTGCCGTCACGGCAACAAGCTCGGCGCCACCGGCAGCTTCTTCTACAAGATCGTCGCGGCGCTGGTTGCCGAGATGGGCGAAGCCTTCCCGGAACTGAAGAAGCAGCAAAGCAATATCGAGCGCGTGCTCAAGGCTGAAGAAGAGCAGTTCTCCAAGACCCTGGAGCACGGCCTGAAAATCCTCGAGCAGGATCTGGCCGAGCTCAAAGGCACCGTGGTGCCAGGCGACGTGGTGTTCAAACTCTACGACACCTACGGTTTCCCGATGGACCTGACCGCCGACATCGCCCGCGAGCGCGGGCTGACCGTCGACGAAGCCGGTTTCGAGCGTGAGATGGAAGCGCAGCGTGTTCGCGCGCGTTCGGCCAGCTCGTTCGGTCTGGACTACAACACTCTGGTCAAGGTCGACGTGGCCACCGAATTCACCGGTTACGCCGCCACCAGCGGCTCGGCGAAAATCGTTGCCATCTATAAGGATGGTCAGTCGGTCGACGTGCTGAGCGAAGGTCAGGAAGGCGTGATCGTGCTCAACCAGACGCCGTTCTACGCCGAGTCCGGTGGCCAGATCGGCGACTGCGGTTTCATTCAGGCCGGCAGCAGCCGCTTCGACGTGCGCGACACCACCAAGACCGGCGGCGCATTCCTGCACCACGGTGTGCTGGCCTCGGGCAGCCTGACCATTGGCGCACCGGTGGAAACCCACGTCGACGCCGAAGTGCGTCACGCCACCGCGCTGAACCACTCGGCTACGCACTTGCTGCACGCCGCGCTGCGTCAGGTGCTCGGTGAGCATGTGCAGCAGAAAGGTTCGTTGGTCGACAGTCAGCGCCTGCGTTTCGACTTCAGCCACTTCGAAGCGATCAAGCCAGAACAGATCAAGCAGCTGGAAGACATCGTCAACGCCGAGATTCGCAAGAACTCCGCCGTTGAAACCGAAGAAACCGACATCGAAACCGCGAAGAACAAAGGCGCCATGGCGCTGTTCGGCGAGAAGTACGGCGACAGCGTGCGCGTGCTGAGCATGGGCGACTTCTCGGTTGAACTGTGCGGCGGTATCCACGCCAACCGTACCGGCGACATCGGCCTGCTGAAAATCATCAGCGAAGGCGGTGTGGCATCGGGCGTGCGTCGTATCGAGGCAGTCACCGGTGCTGCGGCGCTGGCCTACTTGAACGCGGCGGAAGAACAACTCAAGGAAGCGGCCAGCCTGGTCAAGGGCAGCCGCGACAACCTGATCGACAAGCTCTCGGCGGTACTGGAGCGCAACCGTCTGCTGGAGAAACAACTCGAGCAGTTGCAGGCCAAGGCAGCCAGCGCTGCGGGCGACGATCTGTCGGCCTCGGCGGTGGACGTCAAGGATGTGAAGGTTTTGGCCGCCCGTCTGGACGGTCAGGATGGCAAGGCGCTGCTGGCGCTGGTCGATCAGCTGAAAAACAAACTCGGCCGCGCAGTGATCCTGCTCGGCGGTGTCCATGAGGAAAAGGTCGTACTGGTTGCAGGCGTAACCAAGGACCTGACTGGCCAACTCAAAGCCGGTGATTTGATGAAACAGGCTGCTGCGGCAGTGGGCGGGAAGGGCGGTGGTCGTCCGGACATGGCGCAGGGCGGCGGTGTCGATGCCGCTGCGCTGGATGGCGCGCTGGCGCTGACCGTTCCATTCGTCGAGCAGGCTTTATAAGACGGCTCGCCGGGCTCGCAGTCTAGTGGCGGGCCCGGCGACTGTTCGAAAGATTATTGGGCGCCCTTCATGGGCAGAGGCGGCTTTGAAATGGCTTTGATCGTACAGAAATTTGGAGGCACCTCGGTCGGCACTGTCGAGAGAATCGAGCAGGTCGCCGACAAGGTTAAGAAATTCCGCGATGCCGGCGATGACCTGGTGGTTGTGCTGTCTGCAATGAGCGGCGAAACCAACCGTCTGATCGATCTGGCCAAGCAAATCAGTGGCGAGGCGCAACCGGTTCCGCGCGAGCTGGACGTGATCGTGTCCACTGGTGAGCAGGTGACGATTGCCCTGTTGGCCATGGCGCTGATCAAGCGCGGTGTGCCGGCGGTGTCGTACACCGGTAATCAGGTGCGGATCCTGACTGACAGTGCGCACAATAAAGCGCGTATCTTGCAGATTGATGACCAGAAGATTCGCGGTGATCTGAAGGCTGGCCGCGTGGTGGTTGTCGCCGGTTTCCAGGGCGTCGATGAGCACGGCAACATCACCACCCTCGGTCGCGGCGGTTCCGATACCACCGGCGTGGCACTGGCGGCGGCCTTGAAGGCGGATGAATGCCAGATCTACACCGACGTCGACGGTGTCTACACCACTGACCCGCGTGTGGTGCCGGTCGCTCAGCGTCTGGACAAGATCACCTTCGAAGAGATGCTGGAAATGGCCAGCCTCGGCTCCAAGGTGCTGCAGATCCGTGCGGTGGAATTCGCTGGCAAGTACAACGTTCCGCTGCGCGTACTGCACAGCTTCAAGGAGGGTCCGGGCACCCTCATTACTATTGATGAAGAGGAAACCATGGAACAGCCGATCATTTCCGGCATCGCTTTCAACCGCGATGAAGCCAAGCTGACCATCCGTGGCGTGCCAGACACCCCGGGCGTGGCGTTCAAGATTCTCGGCCCGATCAGTGCCGCGAACATCGAAGTCGACATGATCGTGCAGAACGTCGCGCACGATAACACCACCGACTTCACCTTCACCGTGCACCGCAACGACTACCAGGCCGCACAGACCGTGCTGGAAAACACCGCTCGCGAGATCGGTGCCCGTGAAGTCGTCGGCGATACCAAAATTGCCAAGGTCTCGATCGTCGGCGTCGGCATGCGTTCCCACGCAGGCGTGGCCAGCCGCATGTTCGAATCCCTGGCCAAGGAAAGCATCAACATCCAGATGATCTCGACTTCGGAAATCAAGGTGTCCGTAGTGATCGAAGAGAAGTACCTGGAACTGGCCGTGCGCGCGCTGCACACGGCTTTCGAACTGGATGCTCCGGCCCTTCAGGGCGAGTAATCCGCTTCTGTGAAGGGCGCGGTCTGACCGCGCCCTTTATTTTTGAATGGCGCGAGCCCCGGAACTGTTCTTTTGCTCGCGCTGGTCAATACTCAGGCATGTAGGGCTACGATCGCTGCGGTTGTAGGTCGGGTGCCTTTTTTTTGCAGACTGTTGTCCCTGAAATGAATGGCGTAAGGAGAAAGGTATGCTGATTCTGACTCGTCGGTGCGCGGAAAGCCTGATTATCGGTGACGGCGAAATCACCGTGACCGTGCTCGGCGTCAAAGGAAACCAGGTGCGTATCGGCGTCAACGCTCCGAAAGAGGTTGCGGTGCACCGTGAGGAAATTTACCTGCGTATAAAGAAAGAGAAGGACGAAGAACCAAGCCATTAATTTTTATCGATTTTTATGTTTGCAAACGGGGAAGAAGCTGGTTAATATACGCCCCGTGTTGCGGAGAGCTGGCCGAGTGGCCGAAGGCGCTCCCCTGCTAAGGGAGTACACCTCAAAAGGGTGTCGGGGGTTCGAATCCCCCGTTCTCCGCCATTATTTGCTTAGTACGTCGTAATCTGGCTTCTTCTGTAAGTTGTTGAAATTACTAGAAAAAGTGTTTGACATAGAGATTAGACGGCCTATAATGCGCGGCAACAAATGCACTCGTAGCTCAGCTGGATAGAGTACTCGGCTACGAACCGAGCGGTCACAGGTTCGAATCCTGTCGAGTGCACCATTTAAGAGTTATTTGCTGTAAGGTGAGTAACTCGGCTTCAGCCAGTTGTGGTCTGGTTTAAAAACACAAAATGCACTCGTAGCTCAGCTGGATAGAGTACTCGGCTACGAACCGAGCGGTCACAGGTTCGAATCCTGTCGAGTGCACCATATACCAAGAAGCCCGCGTTTAACGCGGGCTTTTTGCTGTCCGGGATTTGGCTTTTCCCTTCACGCAGCCTCGTTCATCAAAATCAATTTGAGCACTGCGGCCTCGCTTGAGGTCGTAACGATAGCTCGTTGTCGATGTGCGCGTGTTGATCTTGTCGGGCTTGCCCAGTGCGCTTTCGACGTCCCGCTGGCTCATGCCGGCAATCACTCGCCGATTGATGATCGCTTCGCGCCGCTGCCTGTTATCGATCAGGTTTCCACATTTGTGTTCGGTGCCGCCGACGATGCCCGGTTCGCGCCCGCTGTCTTTCATGCCGGAAACAGCTTCGTGATTGAACTCCGGCATGATTGCGACCCAGCCAGGTGAGTAGGGATGAACCTCCTGAATTGAGAGCTGCTCCCCGGTTGCGCAGCTCATCGACGTGAATGTGACGCTGCCGTCACCGGCCTGGCAACGATGAAGTGTGGTGGCGTTGGCAGGCGTGAAGTGGAGCAGGGCGGTCAGTAGATATAGCGCGGGTTTTGCCGGCATTCGATGTCCTCCATGACGATCTAAGCTCAAGGGTAGTCGCTGCTTTTTGCATTGCCGGTGTGTTTTCTTTTCAAGATGAGTCGTCGCATTTGCACGGGTCAGGCAGGTGCTCAGGTTTGTTTCGCAAGCGCTTGTTTCAGCCGTGATTTTTTCAACGTTTTAAACCGTCAGGCGTGTATCATTGCGCCCGTCAGCCCCGCCGGGGCTTATGGAAAACCTCCATGGACTTACCCAGTAGTTGTTCAGTAAACCGTTTCACCAATCATGAATTGACTGATTGATCCTTCCGGCGTGCCCCGCTGCTGGGAGTGGAGTTCGCCTATGTCCGAAATCGAAGTAAAGAAAACACAGGAAAGCCTGCAGGACCGCCTGGCTCAGGTCGTCGAGTTGCTGCAGCGCCAACGTGTCGTTGAAGACCTGACTCATCGCCAGGAAGGTCCGCACCACGACCGCGTGGAAAACCTGGTTCACCGGCAAAACCTCGTCGAGCTGCAACGCAAGCTCGATGATCTGCACTCCGCCGACGTCGCCTACATTCTCGAAGCCTTGCCGCTGGACGATCGTCTGACGCTCTGGCAACTGGTCAAGGCCGATCGCGACGGCGACATTCTTCTTGAAGTATCCGATTCCGTCCGTGAGACGCTGATCGCCGACATGGACGATCACGAGCTCTTGGCTGCGGCCAAGGACATGGACGCCGACGAACTCGCTGACCTGGCCTCCGAGCTGCCGCGCGACGTTGTCCATGAGCTGATGGAAAGTCTGGATAACCAGCAGCGCGAACGCGTGCGCTCGGCCCTCTCCTATGACGAGGATCAGGTCGGAGCGCTGATGGACTTCGAGATGGTGACGATCCGTGAGGACGTCAGCCTTGAAGTGGTTCTGCGTTACCTGCGTCGCCTCAAAGAGCTTCCCGGTCACACCGACAAACTGTTCGTGGTCGATTACGACGGCGTGCTCAAGGGCGTGCTGCCGATCAAGCGCCTGCTGGTCAACGATCCGGAGAAGCAGGTAGCCGAAGTGATGGCCAGCGATCCGGTGAGTTTCCACCCGGACGAAGATGCCTACGACGCCGCTCAGGCATTCGAGCGTTACGACTTGATCTCGGCGCCGGTGGTCGACAAGAACGGCAAACTGATCGGCCGTCTGACCATCGACGAAATGGTCGACCTGATCCGTGAGGAAAGCGAAAGCGAAGTCCTTAACATGGCCGGTCTGCGCGAAGAGGAAGATATCTTCGCCTCGGTGTGGAAATCCCTGCGTAACCGTTGGGCGTGGCTGGCGGTGAACCTGATCACTGCATTTGTCGCATCGCGGGTGATCGGTCTGTTCGAAGGTTCGATCGAGAAGCTCGTGGCACTGGCGGCGCTCATGCCGATCGTCGCGGGTATCGGTGGCAACTCCGGTAACCAGACCATCACCATGATCGTGCGCGCCATGGCGCTGGATCAGGTCAGCACCGGCAACACCTCGCGCTTGATGCGCAAAGAGCTGGCGGTCGGTTTGATCAACGGTCTGGTCTGGGGCGGGGTGATCGGTGTGGTCGCGTACATGCTCTACGGCAGTTGGTCACTCGGCGTGGTCATGACGGCGGCGATGACGCTCAATCTGTTGCTGGCGGCGTTGATGGGCGTGTTGATCCCTATGACGCTGGCGAAAATGGGCCGCGATCCGGCGATGGGCGCCAGTGTGATGATCACGGCAATGACCGACAGCGGTGGCTTCTTCATCTTCCTCGGATTGGCAACAATCTTCCTGCTCTGACCTTGTGCAATGAAAAGCCCGTCAAATCGACGGGCTTTTTTGTGCCTGCCACACTCAATTGCCAAGCGGCCATCTGTCATATTGCGGGCAAAAAAAAGCCAGCAATCATGCTGGCTTCAATATGTTCGGTATAACTCAGGACGCGTCTGCGGCCATTTCTGCGTCGTGTGCGATCAGCGACACCAGGGCGTTCTGCTGACGGTGCGACAGCTGACGGAAGCGTTGCAACAGCTCGCGCTCGTGCAGCGACAGCTCCGGGCTGTCCAGGCGCATGCTCAGCTCTTCGCCCAGTGCGCCTTCCTGAATAAGACTCTGCTCAAGGCGCGCAATGATCTCGGAGTTCATGCTGCGATGATGATTGCGAGCCACCTCGGCAATGCGTTCACGCATTCCGTCTGGCAGACGTACGACAAACTTGTCAGCCGTACGGCTGGAATAAATTGCCTGTTTCAATGGGCGCATATATTTAACCGGTTAGTTCAGGGGAGCGGTTCTCGGGATTGGCCGCAGGATGTGTGGTAGGACAAGCATCCGGACCAATTGGTTCAACCTGAATTGTTAAGAGGCCGGCATCATGCCTCAAAATTGCCAGATCATTGGCGTCAATTCTGTGACAAATATTGAGCCGGGTAAAGGCGTAATGCCAGCACCAGTTGTCAGAAATGCGGACTGGTTGGAAAACTTTCCATCCTTGCGTATCGCTGCCCGCTTTCGAATGCATATCCGTTGATGCCCGAAGACTTCAGAACGTGCATGCTATGCGGCTCGCTATTCTTGATCCCTAATGTGTACAGGATAGTGGCAATTTGCCGATTTACTAGAGGCAGGACCCGTGGGAGGGCGTTTTCGGGATGGATGGCAAGCTTTTTTACCTGATGGGGCCGTCCGGTTCGGGCAAGGACAGCCTGATCGATGCATCGCGTGAGCCACTGCGGGCGTTGAACTGTGAAGTAATGCGTCGGGTGATTACCCGCTCGGCGGAGTCCGTCGGCGAAGATGCAATTGGCGTGACGCCTGAAGAATTCGAACGGCGACAGCACGCCGGCGCTTTCTCCTTGGCCTGGCAAGCCAACGGCCTCTCCTACGGCATTCCAAGGGAAATGGATGAATGGTTGCAAGCGGGCCGGCACGTACTGGTTAACGGGTCAAGAGCGAACCTGCGTCAAGCAATGGAGAAGTATCCAACCCTGGTGCCGATTCTGCTGACAGTCAACGATGAGGTCCTGCGCAAGCGCTTGCTCAGCCGTGGTCGGGAAACCCCTGAGCAAATCGATGCGAGGCTGGCTCGCAATGCGTTGTTCAAAGACCGAAGATCCAGCGACAGCCCCGTTCATCAGATCGACAACTCTGTTGACCTTGCTATCGCGGTCTCTTCGTTATTGGAGTTGGTTCGGCTCAACGCAGAACCGGATCGAACTTGATCTTGCGCCCTGCAATCAGCGCCAGCACAAACAGCACCGCAAACACGCCACAGCCAACCAGAGGCAAGGTGACTTCCGTCTCCTCGAACAGCGCCAGATGGGTAACGCCACTCAGTAAAGCGAGGATCAGAAATCCCGTCGCTGATTTGGACATGTTGTACTCCTGAAGATATTTCAAAAAACCAGACGTTCGGTGGTTGGCGCCGAGGCTAGCTCAGGCTCGCTGACCATTTGTGTAGAAGCGTCGCTGCGATCACTCAACACGGCCCACTGCGGCGCTTTCTGCACTTGCAAGTAATGCGGCATGCGCTGCGCCACTGGCTGCTCAACGTCAGCCTTGGGAAAAAAATGTGATCCGAGCAAGACAGCCAGAGCCGCTGCGTTTGCAAGCAAGAGGGTGCTGTTCATGGCACGACGCTCCAAATTGTTCTTTTTGATAGAACAGGCATAGCAGTCGCCGTGCCAACAGTGTAACGGCTGATAAGTCCTTTAAAAACAAGGGGTTGGTATGTTTTTTCCGGCGACGCTGATTGCAATCTGCAATGACCGCATTTCCGCGCAGTGCAAATTGCCCGGTAAAAGTTCCCGCAATCTTCCAGGGCGCTTGCCTACACTTAAAAAGCCCTACGGACGACATGACAAAACAGGGGCTGGCCGTTAACATGCACGCCGTCTGTCGCGCCGCATACAGCCCGCGTCAATCAGTGTCTCAGTAGCTCAATTGGATAGAGCATCCCCCTCCTAAGGGGAAGGTTGCAGGTTCGAACCCCGCCTGGGACACCACCTCTTCAAAAAACAAAAAGCCCCGTCGCACTTACTCGTGCGGCGGGGCTTTTTGCGTTGGAGCGCTGGCGAGCTTTACAGCAACTCCGAACGGCGCAACGCCTCGATGGTTTCAATCAGGTCGTCGTACGCCACCGGTTTACCCAGATGCTGATCGAACCCGGCTTCACGGGACTTCTGCATGTCGCCCTGAGTGCCATACCCGGTGAGGGCGATCGCCGGTACGTTTTTCACCAGCGGCAGCTTGCGCAGGGCAGCCATCAGTTCATAGCCGGTCATGACCGGCATGCCGAGGTCGGAGATGATCAGATCGAAGCGCGTGCTCTCAGCGGCTTTCAGCGCTGCCACCGGATGATCGAAGGCCGTTACGTCGGCGTCTTCCATCTCCAGCAGCAGCTTCAAGGTCTCCAGCACTTCCGGCGAGTCGTCGACCAGCAGAATGCTCAAGCCATCGAGCTTGCCGGAAACCGGTTCAACCTCGGCTGTTGCAGCGGTTTCTTCGACATCAGTCGACAGCGGCAGGCGAACGGTAAAGGTACAACCGGCGCCCAGCCCCGGCGAAGCAACCTTCACCGTGCCGTGCTGGGCTTCGGTCAGTTGCCGCACCAGTGACAGGCCGATGCCCAAGCCTTCACGTTGATGGTTGGTGTGCTGTTTTTCCGCCTGGCCGAACAGATCGAAGACATGTTCGAGGTTTTCCGCAGCGATGCCGACGCCGTTATCCTTGACGTCCAGTTGCGCCATTTTCCCGCTCTTGCTGGCGATCAACTCAATGCGCCCGCTCGGTGGTGTGAACTTCAAGGCATTGTTGACCAGATTCCAGATGATCTGCTCGACCCGTGTCGGGTCGGCATGAATGATCAACGGTGCTTCAGGCAATTGCAGATCGATCCGCGTGGCATGCTGTTCATTCAGCACGACCGTGTGGATGTCACGCAGCACAGCGCTCAGGTCGACGCGGGCCAGTTGCAGCTTGAGCTTGCCGGTGCGTACGCGAGCCACGTCGAGCAAGTCGTCGATGATCCGCGCCTGGCTGTTGACGGCATCGCAGATGGTATTGACCGCTTTGGTCGCCGGGCCGGCAGTACGGATCATCGGCAGGCGCCGCAGCAGTTCGGCGTTGAGCTGGATCAGGTTGAGCGGGTGCTTGAGTTCATGGGACATGACCGCGAAGAACTCATCACGCAGGGACACGGTATTGCGCGTCTGCGCCAGTTCCTTGCTCTGTTCATCCTGCTGGCGCTTGTGTCCGGTCAGGTCGCGGGCGATTTTTACATAGCCCTGCAAGCGGTCGCCGCTGAGCCTGGTGACCTCGCCGCTGCAGAAGAATCGGCTGCCATCCTTGCGCACATGCCAGCGCTCATCCTCCGAGCGCCCGTGCTGGCGGGCGGTGGACAATTCACTTTCAGCCATGCCGGCAGCTCGATCTTCGGCTGTGAAGATGAAATCGTAGTACTGACCTTCGGCCTCGTTTTTGCTGTGGCCAAAGATCAGTTCAGCGCCTGTGTTCCAACTGGTGATCGCACCCATTTCATCGAGGATGATAATCGCGTAATCACGCGTACTCTCAGCGACCAGACGCATGCGTTCTTCGCCCAGGCGCAGCTCTTCCTCGGCTTCGCGGCGTTTGCTGATGTCGATGAAGGTCAACACGGTGCCGTCGATGTGGTCTTCGCTGGAGCGATAAGGCAGCAAGCGGGCGATGTACCAGCGGTTATCGGTACTGTTGACCTCGCGTTCGATCATGTTCAGCGATTCGAACACTTGCGCCGCGTCCTCGGTCATCGCCGGGTAATTCAGGCGATGGGTGATATCCAGCAGTGAACGGCCGGTGTCTACCGGCAACATGCTGAAGATGTCGGTGGCGCGCGGCGTGAACCATTTGATGCGCATGCTGCGATCGACGAACACCGTAGCAATGTCGGTAGAAGCGATCAGATTAGTCAGATAATCGTTGATCTTGTCGGTTTCTTCGACTTTGGTCTTCAGCTCGTAGTTGACCGTCAACAGCTCTTCATTGATTGACTGCAACTCCTCCTTGCTGGTCTCGAGCTCTTCTGTGGCCGAGCGCAGTTCTTCGTTGATCGCCTGCATCTCCTCGTTGGAAGCCTTGAGCTCTTCGCTGGAGATTTCCGACTGTTCGATGGTGTCCTGCAAATGCAATTTGGTGCGTTGCAGCTCACGTTCGAGGTTGGAGAGCACTTGGCTTTCAGTCTGCAGCACGGTGGTCAGCGCATGCTCGTGCGCGTCGATCTCCGTTTCATCGAAGGTCACCAGCACGCACTCGCTGTCCAAGTCGTCGTCCTTGTACGGCTGCGCAATCAGCGTGATGCGGTATTGGCGCTCCTCGCGCTTGAGCAGCACTTCACGCGAGCGCACGGTGAGGTTGCTTTGCTGCACCTGGAACAGCGTCGTGCGGATTTCCAGGCGCAACTCCGGCAGGATCAGCGTCAGCAAGTTGCGTGACAGCTCGCCGCCGACATGCCGCAGGAAGCGCCCGGCGGCTTCGCTCATGTGAAGGATATCGGCATTGGTGTCGACGATAATGCTCGGCGGGGCGAAGCGTTCTATGGCGCGGCGGTGGATATCGGCAAACGACAGCTTGACGGGCTCGATGGCTTTCGATGGCGGTCGGGAAACGCTGGTGCGCATGTAACCGCCACGCGGCATGGTCGGGGTGCGGCGGCTGTTCGCGGTACCGGTCTTGGCGCGGAAGATGCGGTTGCGCTTGTCCACTGGCGCGAACAGTTCATGGCAGGCATCGGCGCTTTCCGAGGTGCCGAGAAACAGGAAACCACCCGGTCGCAGGGCGAAGTGGAACATCTGCAGGATTTCCCGCTGCACCTCGCGATCCAGGTAAATCAGCAGATTGCGGCAAACGATCAGGTCGATTTGCGAGAACGGCGGATCGGACAACAGGCTGTGCTTGGCGAACAGCACTTTCTCGCGGATTTCCTTGCGAATCCGGTAATGCTCATTGTCCTTGACGAAATAATGTCGCAAGCGGGTTGGCGGTACGTCGGTAACGATGGCTTGCGGGTAGGTGCCGGCGCGGCCGGTGGTGATCGCACGTTCGTCGATATCGGTGGCGAACACTTGCAGGTTGGCCTTGCTGCTTTGTACCTGCATCTGATCGTCGAGCAGGATCGCCAGGCTGTAGGCTTCCTCGCCGGTCGAGCAACCGGCAGACCAGATGCGCAGTTCTTCTTTTTCCGACGAGTCGGCAACCGATTGCACCAGTTGCGGCAGCACATCGCGCTCAAGGGCTTCGAAGGCTTCGCGGTCACGGAAGAAGTTGGTCACGCCGATCAGCATGTCGCCGAGCAAGGCCTTGGCTTCTTCCGGGGTATTTTGCAGGTAGTTGTAGTAAGCGCTGAGGTCAGACTGGCTGGTGACCTGCATGCGCCGCTCGATGCGGCGCAGCACGGTGGCGCGCTTGTAGTGTTTGAAATCGTGACCGGTGCTGCTGCGCAGGTACAACAGGATTTCATGCAGGCGTTGTTCGGCGATCGACGCCTCGTGTTCGTTTGCAGGCTTCAAGGCTTTCAAGTCGGGATCATTGGCGCTGGGTAATTTGATGTTCTGGGAGTTGCGCCAGAGCTCCATCAGTTTCTGCGGCATCTCGACCACTGGCAGTATCAGATCGACCATGCGCGTCTCGATGGCGGCACGCGGCATGCCGTCGAACTCGGCGTCTTCCGGCACTTGCACCAGCGTCACGCCACCCTGTTCCTTGATTCGCGACAAGCCCACCGCACCATCGGAACCGGTGCCTGAAAGCACCAGGCAAAAAGCCCGCTCGCGATGCACATCGGCCAGATCGCGGAAGAACAGGTCGATGGCCGTGTGGCGCACCTGCGGCGAACCGGCCGTGCTGACCCGCAGATAACCGTCGTTCATCGACAGCGAATGCGTTGGCGAGATCACGTACACACAGTTCTTTTCGATCGGCACCGGCTGCGTCACTTGCAGCACCGGCATGCGCGTCGATTCCTGAATGATCTGGTCGGCGATGCTCTGGTGATCGGGCGAGAGGTGCAGAATGATCACGAACGCCATGCCGCTGTCCTTCGGCATATGCTCGAAAAACAGCTTGATCGCTTGCAGGCCGCCCGCCGAGGCGCCGATGCCCACCACCGGGAAATTCAGGTGGCTGGGGGTCACATCCTTGCGCTCGGGCGCAGAGGGCGAGGCAGGGGTTTTCGAGGTCATCATTTCGGCCTTTTTTTGTGGCGGTACAAGCGTATCGCGGACGTCCGGGGGCGCAGGTAATTGAGCAGAATAAACCTCATTTGCGGATCTGCCTTCATTTTTGCAAGACAAACGCCTTGTCTGAGCTTGTGACATTCCTGAAGCGGCGAGCGTGCCGATTATTTTGCCGGTGTGATGATCGGTGGTCAGTCGTCGTTGATTTCGACTTTGCCAAGGCTTCCGCTGACCTCGGTTACATGCCGACGGCCGAAGACTTCGTAGGTAGTCCCGCTGGCCTCTACGCCCGGCTTGCGCACGGCCAGTTGGGCGAATAACCCAGTCTTTTCGCTGTAACTGCCGAACCAGTCAATCAGCGCCCCGATGTAGCATTCGCCGCCGATCATTACC
The DNA here is from genome assembly GCF_014268585.2 of Pseudomonas iranensis. NCBI lineage: Bacteria > Pseudomonadati > Pseudomonadota > Gammaproteobacteria > Pseudomonadales > Pseudomonadaceae > Pseudomonas > Pseudomonas iranensis. The sequence continues at coordinate 4,745,784 of NZ_CP077092.1, read as the reverse complement.
GGCAAATCGGTGATCTTTTCGATGGTGTAGTGCCCTGGACCGTAGCTGTAGTAATCGTCTTCGCCGGCGCCCGTCGGAGGAATGGGGCAAAGGGGCGCGTCAGGGTTTGAGCCCGATGCGACTTTCATTGCCTGAGTGATGGCGTGGTCGAGTGCCGCGCGCAAATCCGCTTCGAGCTCATAGGTGCTGGTGTCGTCTTCTTTATGTTGCGTAGTTGGCACTTGCAGCGAGTAAGCGTAACGCACAGACACCGTCGGTACCTGACGGTTGATCTTCAGCGGATTGAGCAGGTACAGATTATCGACGCCATAGGCGCCGTTTCGGTAAGCGGCGTAAATTCTGTGGTGAAGCCTGATCCAGCTGATTGCCTGATTGGCGCCACGGTCGTTGGTGTAGAACAGCGAACTTTCCGGCTCGACCGATCTTTTGACAAACCGCTCGCCCGTTCGGCGCCAGGTTTCCACGTAGGTGAACAAGCCGGTGCCGCCTGCGTATGTGTCGACGATAAGGTCGCGCTGGCCATCATTGTCCAGATCCAGCAGTGCGTACGACGTCCGTCCGGTCTCGGCGGCGCCTCCGATGCTTGAGCCTTTCAATGCTTGCCACTCATCCTCGCTCACGCCTTTGGGACGGGACTTGGGGAAGTTGGTTTGCTCGCCGTAACTGTCGACTGGATCGCCCGCGAACGATGTCTGCGAAGACTCGAAAGTCCGTGCGGCCAAGGCGCGCTCCAGCGCAAATTCCGGGTGGTTTTTGCTCTCGGCACGAATGCTTTCCTGCAGATCGTTCATCGCCTGAAGATCCACGGCGTCCGGCTGCCACATTGCGGCTTGCGTCCACTGTGCCTGTAATGCCTGCAGGCGCTGGCGGTAGCTGCCATCCAGGCAAGCGACATCGTCTGCGCAGGCGTTGCGGGTTTTTAGCCAGGCGCGCTGGGTGCGCTTGAGCTCAGGTTGCGTCGCTGTGGCAGTTGTCATCAGTTGGCGATACAGCGTGCCCATCTGCGCGTCGAGCTCATAAAGCGGTTTATTCGCGCAAATCGTGTTTTCCACGTCGTTCGCGGCTTTGGTGCAGTCCATTGCCGCCGCACTCATTGGCTGGATAAACAGCAGCAAAAAGGCCGACAGGATGTAGCGTCCCTTGATGTACACGATTCAGTCCTTGTGGAAATCCTTGAGCAGGCGCGCAGAGTAATACTCAAAGTAACATTCTTGAAGCACTACCCTCAGGCCCCGGCATTTTTGGCCGATAACCCGAACGGTGACTTCAGACTCCAGCGAAATCGCTTGATGGCGCATGGCCTCCAGCTATTATCTGCGCGCCTGAAATCGCCTCGGTTCGTTTTCTTCAATTGCCTGGAAATCCTCGATGTCGTCGTATCACCAAAAAAGCTTTCTGATCGTCGATGATTTTTCCGATTTCCGCAGTTCCGTGCGTTCGATGTTGCGTGAGCTCGGCGTCAAGGATGTCGATACTGCCGACACTGGCGAGCAGGCGCTGAAGATGTGTTCGCAGAAATCCTACGATTTCATTCTTCAGGATTTCCATCTCGGCGACGGCAAGAAGAACGGCCAGCAGGTGCTCGAAGACCTGATGTCGGAAAAGCTCATCAGCCACGAAGCCGTTTTCGTCATGGTTACCGCCGAAACCAGTCAGGCGATGGTGCTCAGTGCGCTGGAGCATGAGCCGGATGCGTACCTGACCAAGCCGTTCAACCGTTCCGGGCTGGCCCAGCGCCTTGAGCGTCTGGAGCAACGCAAGACCTTGCTCAAACCGATTCTGCAGGCCCTTGATCGCGGTAAGCCGGTCGAGGTGCTCAATGCCTGTATTGCGTTGTGCAAACAGGACATCCGCTATTCGCCGCTGTGCCTGCGTTACCGCGCCGACGCCCTGCGCGACATGAACCAGAACGAAGCGCTGGAGCGACTCTACGACGGCATTATTGCCGACCGTCCGTTGCCGTGGGCCTTCGCTGGATTGGGCAAGTTGCTGTTCAAACGCGGGCAGGTCTCGCAGGCCAAAGAGGTCTATGAAAAGGCCTTGAAAGTGTTCCCGATGATGCCGGCGCTGTATGACGGCATGGCTGATGTGCTGGTGGCCGAAGGCGACAGCAAAGGCGCGCAGCGGGTGCTGGAAGAAGCGATCCGGCTGTCGCCACTGGCGGTGCGCCGCCAAGCTTTGCTCGGCAAATTGGCCATGGCCAACGAAGATTTCGAAACCGCCTCGCGTGCTTATCGCCAAGCGGTAGCGCAGGGCGCGCAGTCGCGTTTCAAGGATCCGGAAAGTAATCTCGGCCTGGCGCACGCGCTGATCAGCAAGGGCAGCGATCGCGGCCTCGACACGCGCACGCGGCTGGAGATCAACACTACGCTCAGTGCCGTGGCCAAAGAGAACCCGAGCGATCCCGGCCTGCAAATCCGTGCGCGGCTGATGAAAGCCACCAGCCTGTTGCTCAACGACGCCGAAACCGCCGACAAGCTCACCGAACAAGCACTGATGCGCCTTGATGGCATGGAGCAATTTATGAGCCCCGAGGCGGCATTGCTGGTGGCCAAGCAGTTGCAGATGCTCGGTCAGGCCGAGGCGGGCACTTCGATGCTCAAGAGCTGCGCGGAGATTTACGGTGATGACCCGGCGGTGATGAAAGACATCGCCAAGCTCACCGACGATCCGACCATTCTCAGCTCGAGCAACGCTGCGGCCGATCTCAACCGCCAGGGCGTGCGCGTGTACAAGACCGGCAATCTGGTCGAGGCTCGCGAGGTGTTCCGCAAGGCGCTCAAGCTGCAACCGAAAAACATCAGTATCGCGCTGAATCTGGCCCAGTCGCTGCTGCACGGCACCGACACCAGTGTGCCGTCGGCGGAGCTGGAAGAATGTCGGGCCTGCCTGAAACTGGTTGGCCTGATGCCCGACACCGACGCGCGGTTTGCGCGTTATCAGAAGCTGAAAAGCAAGGCGTTTGGCGAATGAACCCAATTGATCCGGCGCTGGATTTTTCCACGGTGATTGCCTCCACCGTCCACGACATGAAGAACTCCCTGGCCATGCTGATGCAGGCGCACAGCCAATGGCTGGCGCGTCTGCCGAAAGAGCTGCGCGACGGCTCGGAGCAGGGCGTGATCGACTTCGAGTTCGCCCACCTCAACGGCATGCTGGTGCAGTTGCTCGGGCTGTACAAGCTCGGCGTGAATCAGTTGCCGCTACAGCCGGCGTATCACGAACTCGATGATTTCATCGAGGCGCAACTGGCCGCGCACCAAGAGGTGTTCGCCAGCCGCGGCATCATCGCCACCTATGAAGTCGATCCGTTGAGCCCGCTGGGTTTCTTCGATCGTGAGCTGATCGCTTCGGTGCTCGGCAACTGCATCAACAATGCGATCCGTTACGCCCGCGAGTCGCTGCTGATCACCGTCAGCGACGAAGCCGGGCAACTGGTGCTGAGCATCAATGACGATGGCGACGGCTATCCGGCGCAGATGCTCGAGCGTCAGGCCGATTATGTCCAGGGCATCAATCACAGCAGCGGCAGCACCGGGCTGGGACTGTATTTCGCCAATCGCATCGCCGCGCTGCACCAGCGCAACGGCGTGGAAGGGCGCACCGAAATCAGCAATGGCGGGCCGTTGGGTGGTGGGGTATTCAGCCTCTATTTGCCCTGAGGTCTGGTGTAGGAGCTGCCGAAGGCTGCGATCTTTTGATTTTAAAAAGCAAGATCAAAAGATCGCAGCCTCGTTGCACTCGTCAGCTCCTACGGCTCCTGCACAAGATCGGGATTTTTGTGGGCGCTGCTTGATATTCCGAACAGCCGCAGCCTATTTTGTCCGGGTCGCCGTTCGCGGCTCGCACAACAACAAGGATTGCGTCATGACAACCGATGGCCAGGGTTCACTCGCGCAGCGATTGACCGGCATTGATGAGATTGAATGTGTCACCCCGGATCTGAACGGTGTGCCACGGGGCAAGGTGATGACCGCCGAGGGTTTTCTCGAAGGGCGGCGTTTGCAGTTGGCGCGGGGTGTGCTGCTGCAATGCATCATGGGCGGCTATCCGCCGGCGCGGTTCTACGGCAGCGATGACGGCGATCTGGCGCTGGTTGCCGATCCTGCGCAGATTCACCGTTTGCCCTGGAGCGACGAGCCGCGCGCCATGGCGATTTGCGACGCTGACGAACTGAGCGGGGAGAGCTCAAGTCTCTCGACCCGTGGCCAGCTCAAAGCGGTCATCGCCCGTTACGCCGCGCACGGTCTGGCGCCGGTGGTGGCGACCGAACTGGAATTTTTTGTCTTCGCACCCAATACCGATCCGACTCAGCCGTTCCGCCCGCCGGTCGGCCTCGACGGCCGGCGCGAGGACGGCCAGTCGGCCTTCAGCGTCAGTTCCAACAACGGTCTGCGGCCGTTCTTCAGCGAAGTGTATAAATGCATGGCCGCCCTCGGCCTGCCGCGCGACACCTTCATGCATGAGATGGGCGTCAGCCAGTTCGAGATCAATCTGCTGCACGGCGATCCGCTGCTGCTGGCCGATCAGACGTTCTTGTTCAAGCACCTGCTCAAGGAGGTCGCGCTCAAGCATGGCCTGAGCGTGGTGTGCATGGCCAAGCCGCTGGCGCACACACCGGGCAGTTCGATGCATATTCACCAGAGCATCGTTGAAATCGGCAGCGGCAAGAATGTCTTTACCGACTCGAACGGCGAGCCGACGGCGATGTTCCGCCACTTCATCGGCGGGCAACAGGCAGGCCTCGCCGATTTCACCGCACTGTTTGCGCCCAACGTGAATTCCTATCAGCGCCTGTGTCATCCGTACGCGTCGCCGAACAATGCCTGTTGGTCCCATGACAATCGCGCCGCCGGCTTGCGTATTCCCGCCAGCTCGCCGGTCGCACGTCGGGTCGAAAATCGTCTGCCGGGCGCCGACGCCAATCCGTATCTGGCAATCGCCGCCAGTCTGGCTGCGGGTTTGCATGGCATCGAGCAGGAGCTGGAGCCGAGCGCGGCAATCCAGGGTGAGTTCGCCGTGCCGGATAATCTGGCCTTGCCGTGTACCTTGCACGCCGCGCTGGAGCGTCTGAAACGTAGCCAGTTGGCGAGGGAACTGTTCGGGTCGGAGTTCATCGAAGGCTACATCGCTTCGAAGACCATGGAGTTGACCAGCTTCTTTGATGAAATCACTCCCTGGGAGCGCCGTGTGCTGGCCGCCCAGGCCTGACGTATCGCTGCTGCCGGGCTGTCGTTCTGACCGCCCGGTATTCACTGCAAGGAGCCGCTCGGAACGCCGATGCGCCAAATCTGGAAATCCTTTCGAGCGCTGTATTTCGCCTCGCTGATGATGTTGATCGGTTCAGGCCTTCTTTCTACTTATCTGGCTTTGCGTCTGGCCGCCGACAACGTCGACGGGCTGTGGGTCGGTGCGCTGATGGCGGCCAACTATTTCGGTCTGGTGCTGGGCGGCAAGATCGGCCATCGCCTGATCGCCCGGGTCGGGCATATCCGTGCCTACTCGGCGTGTGCCGGGATCGTCGGCGCGGCGGTGCTCGGCCATGGGCTGGTGGACTGGCTGCCGGCGTGGCTGGTGCTGCGGACGATCGTTGGTCTGGGCATGATGTGCCAGTACATGGTCATCGAGAGCTGGCTCAACGAGCAGGCCGACGCCAATCAACGCGGCCTGGTGTTCAGCGGTTACATGATCGCCTCGTACCTGGGCCTGGTGCTGGGCCAGCTGATTCTGGTCATGCACCCCGGCCTCGGTCTGGAACTGCTGATGCTGGTGGCGCTGTGCTTTGCCCTGTGTCTGGTGCCGGTGACGCTGACCCGACGGATTCACCCGGCGCCTCTGCACCCCGCGCCGATGGAGCCGCGCTTCTTTATCAAGCGTGTGCCGCAATCGCTGAGCACGGTGCTCGGCGCCGGTCTGATCATCGGTTCGTTCTACGGTCTGGCGCCGCTGTATGCATCGCAACAGGGGCTGACGACCGAGCAGGTCGGTCTGTTCATGGGTAGCTGCATTTTTGCCGGCCTGCTGGTGCAGTGGCCGTTGGGCTGGTTGTCCGACCGTTATGACCGTGCGCTGCTGATTCGCTGCTTTGCCGGGTTTCTGGCGGTGGCGGCGTTGCCGTTGGCGATCATGCCGCAGGTGCCGCTGGAGGTGCTGTTCGTCGTCGGCTTCTTCTGTTCGCTGGTGCAATTCTGCCTGTATCCGCTGGCGGTGGCGTTTTCCAACGACCACGTCGAAGGCGATCGCCGCGTGTCGCTGACCGCCATGCTGCTGGTGACTTACGGCGTCGGCGCGAGCATCGGGCCGCTGCTCGCGGGCGTGCTGATGAAGTTTCTCGGCAGTCAGAGCCTGTATGCGTTCTTCAGTTTCTTCGCGTTGGTGCTGGTCTGGCGGATTCGTCCGAAAGCAGTGACCAATCTGCACCAGGTCGACGACGCACCGCTGCATCACGTGGCAATGCCGGACAGCATGTCGAGCTCGCCGCTGGTGGCGGCGCTTGACCCGCGTGTCGATGAGCAGGTGGTGCAGGAGCAGATGGTCCAAGACCCGGCGCCGGTCACTCCTGAACCTGAGCCCGAAGCGCAGCCGGAAGCAGTCGTTGCAGCCGAACAGGACAGCGGCAATGACGACAAGCCTGCGCCGGATATCAGCGGTGGCAGGCCCTGAACCGAAGGTAAACATCGGCGCATAAAAAAGGGCAGTCCTGTGCGGGGCTGCCCTTTTTTTTGATCGCTGCGACTCAGAGATCGTCTTTGTCGAAACGCCGTGCTTCACGTTGCAACTGGTAAACAAAACGCTCGACGTTGCGCGCAGCCTGGCCACTGATGTTGTGGAAGCGCAGGCCGGCAAAGGTGATGTTGAGTTTTTCTTCGAAATGCAGATAGCGCAGTTCGACCGATGTTGGCTGGTTGCCGAACAGCGGCGGGGCGATCAGGCGATCGTAGACCTGGCCCAGTTGCAGGCGATCAGTGATGTCGCCTTCGAAGCGGAATTTGCAGCCAGTGGCGGAGATGTCCAGCAGCTTGCCGTGCAGAGGAACCTTGAGCTTTTCGCCGCCCAGGTCAACGCTGACCAGGTCGGTAAGTTTCAACGCAGCGCGGAAGGCGTTACGGCGCTGGTGGTAAACCACTTCAGTCGGCAGGTCGCCGGTGTAGAAGCGATCACCGTCGGATTCTTCGATGTTCAGCGTGCCGTTGCATTCCCAGGCAATCCGCACGCCGTCATGAAAGCCTTCGACCTTGAACGGTTCGCCCGCTTGCAGGAAGCGCTCTCCATCGCGTGGGATCATTTCGTCCAGCGCAATCGTTGCGGTTTCGCGGTCGACCTTGATCAGGTAACTCTGAAAGCGCTGGCTGCGTTCATGGAAGGTGATGATCAGCGGATCGTGGCTGTCTTGCAACTGGCGCAGGTTGCTGGAGATTTCCAGTGGCGTGGTGAGCACCTTCGGAGGCTGCGGAGCATCATCCGCGCTTAGGGTGTTGGACACGGTTCTTCAATCTCCAGACAAAATAAGACGACTGGCCAGTATTTTGCCAGCATGTTGCGCAAGTGGATAGTGCAGGGCCAGCGAATGGCTCATGCCTGGCTGAGCGTTCGCGGCTTGACCGGTTTGGCAAAGGTGCCGCTGGCGTCGTACAGCGCTGGCGGCTCACCGCCGGTGAGGATCTTCAGCTGGTTGGCCGTAGTCGCCTGCTGGATCTGGATCGACTGGCCGTTCTTGATGTTGGCTGCCTGGCATTGGGCGATCAGCGCGGTCAGGGCATCGCCCTGGGTCAGCAACTGGTCGCCAATGCTCGACTGGCTGGCCAGTTGCTCAAGACCTGTGCGATCAGTCGGCAGGTTGAGGCTGGCGAGGATTTCGCTGCGCTTGCGGCCATGCTGCTCGAGCAGAATGATCAACGCTTGCTTGGTCGCCAGAATTTCTTCCAGCAACGGCATGTCGCGACCATGCAAAGCGAGGGATTCGGTTTGCAATAACTCCAGCAATTGTTGCGCTGGAGCAAAGTCGTCGTTGATCAGTTGCAATAAGTTAGTGTCGTGCATGGCTGGCCTTGGGGTTTAAGCGTCCAAAAGCCTGGCGCCGGCAAAAGCCTAGCGCTGGGCTTCGAAGTTGAGCAGTTTGCTGGCTACACGGTTGCTGTCGACTTTATAGCTGCCATCGGCAATCGCGGCTTTCAACTCGGCCACACGGGCTTTGTCGACAGCAGGCTGATCGCGCAGCTTGTCAGTGACCTTCTGCAACTGTTGAGCCTCATTGCTGAGGTGTACCGACTCCCCGCTTTTGGCGACATTGGCCTGTTCGGCCTGGGTATTCAGCGGCGCGGAGGGGCTGGTTTCAGCGCTTTCCTTGGCGTTGCTGGTACGTGTGCTGCCGGTTAGTGACGAGGAACTGTTCAATCGGTTGAAATCGATAACCATGATAAAAAACCTCTGGGAATTTGGACGCTTGCCATGTTTTCGGCTATCCCCTGAAAAACTTTAGGCCCAATCAACCATAAGCTTGCATGCGCCGTTGCGAGACCTGCTGCGGCACAGTTTAGGGAAGCGACGGGATCGGCGCCAGTTTTCTCCACAAGGCTTTTACATGGCCACTTCGACCTGTCCCGGCGCAATCACCTGCGCCTTGATAACTCTTTGAGAATTAAGGTTTTTTACTCGAATCTGTTCTTTCATGCCGCCATTGGAGAGCGCTTCTCCCGGCATGCGTACCGCAAGGGTGCCGCTGCGCGCAGTGATCACCACCTGGTCACCCTTGCGCACCACTTCGGCCTGTTCCAGATGCACCAGTGTGATGACCTGATCGGCGACCGTTGGTCGGGTAAGTTTCTGCCCGATCGCTTCGTCGACCGAGGTCAGGAAACCCTGGTTGATCGTGCTGACGTCGCGCTCGCGCAAGGTCACATCCTGCGGCTCGATAATGCCGGCGCGTTTCAGCGGACGAGTGGTCGTCACGATCTCGCGAAACAGGCGGACTTGAGCGGGTACGAACACCGTCCAGGGCGAACTGCCTTCGCAGCGAACCTTCACCGTGACGCGGCCCAGCGGGCGTGCCGGGCTCTCCAGCGTGGCTGTCAATTCCTTGTCACACATGGGCATGCGCATGCGCGGGTCGAGCTGGTTGACTTCGATTTCGTAGCGGCCTTCGGTTTGACTGGAAGCCAAATAGTCTTCTACGGTGAATTCAAGAAAGCCCTGAGTCACGCCGATAAGCATATCAGGCAAGGTAACCGCATCTGCATGGGCAGGACTGCCAGCAAGCAAGCAGCAAACGGCGGACACCGCGCAAAGCCCTTTGCGAAGGGAGGATGTCAGGCGTCGGGAAAATGTCGTTTGAGCGTTCATACGAGTTAAAAAGCAAGCGCCGTGCCGTTTAGCAATGAATGTGCGTCGCAACAACACTTGGCGTTGGTGTAGGAGTCTGGGCATGGCTGGTGTAATGGATTCGGTGAACCAGCGCACGCAACTGGTAGGGCAGAATCGCCTCGAGCTGCTGTTGTTCCGTCTCGACGGGCCGCAGCTCTACGGGATCAACGTGTTCAAGGTACGGGAAGTGTTGCAATGCCCGTCCCTGACGTTGATGCCCAAATCCAGTCCTGTCGTGTGCGGGGTAGCGAATATACGGGGAGCGACCATTCCGATCCTGGATCTGGCAATGGCAACGGGCTCCGGTGCGTTGAAAGACAAGAACAGTCCGTTCGTGATCATCACGGAGTACAACACCAAGACCCAGGGTTTCCTGGTCCGCTCGGTGGAGCGCATCGTCAACATGAACTGGGAAGAGATCCATCCGCCACCCAAGGGTACCGGTCGCGATCACTACCTGACCGCTGTGACCCGGGTCGACAATCAGTTGGTCGAAATCATCGACGTCGAGAAGGTACTGGCCGAAGTCGCGCCGACGCCGGAAGCGATTTCGGTGGGCGTGGTCGATGTCGAGACGCAGACCAAGGCATTGTCGCTGCGGGTGCTGACGGTCGATGACTCGTCGGTGGCGCGCAAGCAGGTCACCCGTTGTCTGCAGACCATCGGTGTCGAAGTGGTGGCGCTGAACGACGGCAAGCAGGCGCTGGATTACCTGCGCAAGCTGGTCGACGAGGGCAAGAAGCCGGAAGAAGAGTTCCTGATGATGATTTCCGACATCGAGATGCCGGAGATGGACGGGTACACCCTGACGGCGGAAATCCGCGGCGACGCACGCATGCAAAAGCTCCATATCATCCTGCATACTTCGTTGTCGGGGGTATTCAATCAGGCGATGGTGAAGAAAGTCGGTGCTGATGACTTCCTGGCCAAATTCCGTCCTGATGACCTCGCATCCCGGGTAGTCGACCGGATCAAAGCAGCAGATATCAGCTAGGGGCCTTCTGCCCCTGGCGGTCAACACGATTTAAGAGGCGGCATCATTGTCTACGGGTAATTTGGATTTCGAACAGTTCCGGGTCTTCCTGGAAAAAGCCTGTGGCATTCTGCTCGGTGAAAACAAGCAGTATCTGGTCTCGAGCCGTCTCAACAAACTGATGGAGCAGCAAGGCATCAAGTCCCTGGGTGAGCTGGTACAGCGCATCCAGACCCAGCCGCGCAGCGGTTTGCGCGAGCAGGTGGTCGATGCCATGACGACCAACGAAACCCTGTGGTTTCGCGACACCTATCCGTTTGAAGTCTTGAAGAACAAGGTACTGCCGGAAGCGATCAAGGCCAGCCCCAACCAGCGTCTGCGGATCTGGTCGGCGGCCTGCTCGTCGGGACAGGAACCGTACTCGCTGTCGATGTCGATCGACGAGTTCGAGCGCAGCAACCTGGGTCAGTTGAAGATGGGTGTGCAGATCGTTGCCACTGATCTGTCGGGCCTGATGCTCAACAACTGCAAGACCGGCGAGTACGACAGCCTGGCGATCGGTCGCGGTCTGTCGCCGGAACGCCTGCAACGCTACTTCGACCCGAAAGGGCCGGGGCGCTGGGTGGTCAAGGCGCCGATCAAGAGCCGGGTGGAATTCCGCTCGTTCAACCTGCTCGACAGTTACGCAGCGCTGGGCAAGTTCGACATCGTGTTCTGTCGCAACGTGCTGATCTACTTCTCTGCCGAAGTGAAGAAAGACATCCTGTTGCGCATTCACAGCACGTTGAAGCCGGGCGGATATCTGTTCCTTGGCGCTTCGGAAGCGCTGAACGGTTTGCCGGATCATTACCAGATGGTTCAGTGCAGCCCGGGGATTATTTACAAGGCGAAGTAAGCGGTTTGCGGCGGTACAAAAAACGGGAGGCCCCAAAAGGCCTGCCGTTTTTTTGTGCCCGAATTATTTCCACGAACACCACGAACCCCCTGTGGGAGCGAGCCTGCTCGCGAAAGCGGTCTGTCCATAAGACAGTTGGCGCCTGACACGCCGCCTTCGCGAGCAGGCTCGCTCCCACAGGGATCTGCGCTGACCTGGCAAGGACGGCAAGCGGCAGAAAAGCGGCATCCGGCGGTAACCGGTTGCCGCTTTTCTGGCATTGCCGCTTAGCCTGTTTGGCGCAAAGCCCCGGAATACGGGGGTTCTTCCATTTGGCACGGCGCTTGCTAAAGCTCAGTTACGAAAAACCGGTCACCTGAAGGTTCCCGACATGAGCATCAGCTTCGACAAAGCGCTGGGCATTCACGAAAAGGCATTGGGCTTCCGCGCCCAGCGTGCCGAAGTACTGGCCAACAACATCGCCAACGCCGACACCCCGAACTACAAGGCGCGGGATCTGGATTTCTCCAAAGTGCTCGAAGCACAGACCGAGAAGACCAAGACCGGCGGCCACTTTGCCCTGAACATGACCAACAGCCGGCACATCGAGGCTGAAGGGCTGGGCAATGGCGACGAGTCGCTGATGTATCGCACGCCGATGCAGCCTTCGATCGACCAGAACACCGTCGACGCTCAACTGGAACAGTCGAACTACGCGGAAAACGCCGTCGGCTTCCAGGCCAGCTTCACCTTGCTCAACAGCAAATTCAAAGGGCTGGTGTCAGCCCTGCGCGGAGAATAATCCATGTCCCTGTCCAGCGTTTTCAACATTGCCGGCAGCGGCATGAGCGCGCAGACCACACGCCTGAACACCGTGGCCTCGAACATCGCCAACGCCGAAACCGTTTCGTCGAGCATCGACCAGACCTACCGCGCGCGCCATCCGGTATTCGCCACCATGTTCCAGGGCGGCCAGGCCGGCGGCAGCAATTCGCTGTTCCAGAACCAGGACGCGGCCGGGCAGGGCGTGCAGGTACTCGGCGTTGTCGAAGACCAGAGCAACCTCGAAGCGCGCTACGAGCCGAACCATCCGGCCGCCGACGCCAAGGGCTACGTCTACTACCCGAACGTCAACGTGGTGGAAGAAATGGCTGACATGATTTCCGCGAGCCGCTCGTTCCAGACCAACGCGGAAATGATGAACACCGCCAAAACCATGATGCAGAAGGTACTGACCCTCGGTCAGTAATAAGGGGCGACTGCCATGAGCGTTACGGATACCACCAGCAGCCTGAGCATGAACGACATCTTGGCCAACTCATCGAAGAAGGCCAGCAGCACTACGTCAGGCGGCATCGCTTCGGCGACCAACAGTGCCACCGGCGGCCAGGCGCTGGGCAAGGATGCTTTCCTGCAACTGCTGGTCACCCAGCTGAAAAACCAGAACCCGCTCGACCCGCAGGACAACAGCGCGTTCGTTGCGCAACTGGCGCAGTTCAGCAGCCTTGAAGGCATTACCACGCTGAACTCCACCGTCAGCGGCCTTGCCGGCAACTACAACTCGTCGCAGGCATTGCAAGCGTCGTCGCTGGTCGGTCGCAACGTGATCGTGCAGACCAACACCGCCCAGCTCGATGACCCGAGCAAAGGCCTGACCGGTTCGGTCACCGTGCCGTCGTCGATTGCCGGCGGCACCGTGACCATCACCGACAAGGACGGCAAAACCGTGCGCACCATCGACCTGGGCAGCCGCGCTGCCGGCGATGCCAGCTTCACTTGGGACGGCAAGGACACAGCCGGCACCGTGGTTCCGGTCGGCACTTACACGTTCAAGGCCAACGCCCCGATCAACGGCACCGCGACCGATCTGGCGACCTACCTGCCAGCGACCGTCAACAGCGTGACGATCAGCCAGACCGGTGGCGAGCTGATGCTCAACCTGGCCGGCAAGGGCACCGTTGCCCTGTCCAAAGTACAAACCATTGGTATATAGAGCCGACTAACCCGGCACGAAGGAGTGGAACATGTCTTTTAACATCGGCCTTAGCGGTCTCTATGCCGCCAACAAACAACTCGACGTAACCGGCAACAACATCGCCAACGTCGCCACCGCCGGTTTCAAATCCTCGCGGGCAGAATTCGCAGACGTGTACTCGGCCACTCGTTTGGGTACCGGTACCAAAGTGATCGGCAACGGCGTGCGCCTGGCCAACGTTTCCCAGCAGTTCACCCAGGGTGACATCAACAACACTGGCAACGTGCTGGACATGGGCATCAACGGTTCCGGCTTCTTCACCATGAGCAACAACGGCTCAATCTCGTACACCCGTGCCGGTACGTTCAAGGTCGACGACCAAGGTTTCATTACCAATACCGACTACACCTCGCGTCTGCAGGGTTACGGTGTGGATGCCAATGGCAAGATCATCAACGGTGTGCTGACCGATTTGAAGATCGATACTTCGAACCTCGCGCCGAAATCCACTTCGGCGGTGACCTCGAGCATCAACCTGAATTCGTCGGCACCGAAAATCATCGATACTGGCGCCACTGCCGTCGTGTTCGATCCTTCCAAGCCTGAGACTTACACCAAGTCCTTCAGCACGCCGATCTATGACACTCAGGGCAACTCGCACGTCATGGATCAGTACATGGTCAAGACCGGCGACAACGTCTGGAAGGTCTACACTCTGGTTGATGGTCGCAACCCGGACGCTACCGGTACCAACCCTGTCACCACGCCGCCGGTGGCTTCGACGCTGACGTTCGACAGTTCAGGCAAACTGGTTCAGGTGAGCACGCCTAACCCGGCTGATCCGACTAACCCGATCATTAGCAGCGATCTCACGTTGAAAAACTGGGTGCCGGGCACCGTGACCAATGGCAACTTCACGCCTAATGGCGCAGCGGCGAACCCGAATGGCGTGACCATTTCCATGGCCAGCACCACCCAATACAACGCCGACACCTCACGCACGATCCCGACTCAGGATGGTTACGCTACCGGCCAGATCACCAACCTGACCATCGACGGCACCGGTACCCTGTTCGCTAACTTCAGCAACAACCAGAACAAGGCCATCGGCCAGGTCGCATTGGCCAGCTTCACTAACGAGCAAGGTCTGCAAGCTGTCGGCGGCACCAGTTGGAAGGAAACCTTTGCTTCGGGTATCCCGGGTTATGACGCTCCGGAAACCGGCACGCTGGGCTCCATTCAATCCAACTCGCTGGAGGAGTCGAACGTCAATCTGACCAATGAGCTGGTTGATCTGATCAAAGGCCAGAGCAACTATCAGGCGAACGCCAAGACCATTTCGACGCAGAGCACGATTATGCAGACCATTATTCAGATGACCTGATTCGGGTTTCTGACTGGTTTTTTGGGCCCCTCGGTTTTGAGGGGCTTTTTTTTGGCCGTGGCGGCCTTTGGGCCGACCAGGTTCTTGGGGTTTTGGGGGTATATCCGTTTTTGCGGGTGTTGCGGCTGGCGGTTCCGCCCTTACGGCGGGTCACCTTTTTCAAACGCCAAAAAGGTAACCCAAAAGGCTTGCTCCTGCGTTCGGCCCTCGCAGGCTCGGGTTCCTTCGCTGCGGGATCGATCCGGGCGCAGCGGCTCCGGTTTGCTCCGCTGCACCTCCTTCCGCTGTGTCTGGCTGCGCCAGACGGTCGCTGCGCTCCCACGCCCGGATCAATCCCTCCGCTCAGCCTTCCGACGTCGCCCGTAGATCAAAAGCACTCGAGCTTGCGCTCATTGTTGAGTGGTGCGGCTTCGCCGCGGGCAGCTGCGCTGCCTTGCCTTTTTGTGGGAGCGAGCCTGCTCGCGAAGGCGGCCTGGTCTTGAGGTAACACTCGATCCAACTGTAGGAGCTGCCGAAGGCTGCGATCTTTTGATCTGGCTCTTGATCTGGCTTTTGCTTTGCTTCGGCTCTTGATCTTTTGCCCCTTCGGCAGGCTTCGTTACGGGATCGATCCGGGGGTGGGAGCGCAGCGACCGTACGACGCAGTCGTACACAGCGAGTGTAGGTGCAGCGAAGCCAACCGTAGCCGCTGCGCCCGGATCGGTCCCGTAACGAAGGAACCCCGAGCCTCAGCGAGCGGGCCGTACGCCGGGGCAAAGACTTTTGCTTACTTTTTGCTGGGCCGGCACTCCGGCGTTTGAAAAAGTGAGTCGCTGTAAGAGCGAAACCGCCAGCCGCAGCACCGAGAAAACGGATATTCACCCAAAACCCCAAGAGCCTGGTCGGCCCAGAGGCCGCCAAGGCCGGCAAAAAACAAAACCCCCAACAAACCAGAAGTCTGTCGGGGGTTTCTTTTGTCTCGAGATCTCAGGCGTCTCGCAACGCCTGATCTCAGCTCAGCTTATTGGCAAGCTTCGCAATCCGGCTCGTCAATCGCGCAGGCCTTTGGCACTGGCGCCGGACCTGCCGGAGCGGCCAGAACCGAATCGTCGCCGTGGTTGCCGCCGCTGGAAACAGCGTTCAGCTTACCGGTGTTGATGGTCGACTTCTCGGTGCTGGTCGCGGCCAGGGCACGGAGGTAGTAGGTGGTTTTCAGACCGCGGTACCAGGCCATGCGGTAGGTCACGTCGAGCTTCTTGCCCGATGCGCCGGCGATGTACAGGTTCAGCGACTGGGCCTGGTCGATCCACTTCTGACGACGGCTGGCGGCGTCGACGATCCACTTGGTGTCCACTTCGAACGCGGTCGCGTAGAGCTCTTTGAGTTCTTGCGGGATGCGCTCGATCTGCTGCACCGAACCGTCGTAGTACTTCAGGTCGTTGATCATGACCGAGTCCCACAGACCGCGAGCCTTCAGGTCGCGAACAAGGTACGGGTTGATCACGGTGAATTCGCCCGACAGGTTCGATTTCACGTACAGGTTCTGGTAGGTCGGTTCGATCGACTGTGAAACGCCAGTGATGTTGGCGATGGTCGCGGTCGGTGCGATGGCCATGATGTTCGAGTTACGGATGCCTTTCTGTACACGGGCGCGAACCGGTGCCCAGTCGAGGGTTTCCTTCAGGTCGACGTCGATGTACTTCTCGCCACGCTGTTCGATCAGGATCTGTTGCGAATCCAGCGGCAGGATGCCCTTGGACCACAGCGAACCGTTGAACGTCTCGTAGGCGCCGCGCTCGTCGGCCAGGTCGCAGGAAGCCTGGATCGCGTAGTAGCTGACCGCTTCCATCGACTTGTCGGCGAACTCGACGGCAGCGTCGGAGCCGTAGGCGATGTGCTGCAGGTACAGAGCGTCCTGGAAGCCCATGATGCCCAGACCGACCGGACGGTGGCGGAAGTTGGAGTTCTTCGCTTGCGGCACCGAGTAGTAGTTGATGTCGATCACGTTATCGAGCATGCGCACGGCAGTGTTCACGGTGCGTTGCAGCTTGGCGGTATCGAGCTTGCCGTCGACGATGTGGTTCGGCAGGTTGATCGAGCCCAGGTTGCAAACGGCGATTTCGTCCTTGTTGGTGTTCAAGGTGATCTCGGTGCACAGGTTCGAGCTATGAACCACGCCGACGTGCTGCTGCGGGCTGCGCAGGTTGCACGGGTCTTTGAAAGTCAGCCATGGGTGGCCGGTTTCGAAGAGCATGGAGAGCATCTTGCGCCACAGGTCTTTGGCCTGGATGGTCTTGAACAGCTTGACCTTGCCCGGGTACTCGGTCAGCGCTTCGTAGTACTCGTAGCGCTCTTCGAAGGCCTTACCGGTCAGGTCGTGCAGGTCCGGTACTTCGGATGGCGAGAACAGGGTCCACTTGCCGTCATCGAAGACACGCTTCATGAACAGGTCAGGGATCCAGTTGGCAGTGTTCATGTCGTGGGTACGACGACGATCGTCACCGGTGTTCTTGCGCAGCTCGATGAACTCTTCGATGTCCATGTGCCAGGTTTCCAGGTAGGCACACACAGCGCCTTTGCGCTTGCCACCCTGGTTCACGGCCACAGCGGTGTCGTTCACTACTTTTAGGAACGGCACCACGCCTTGCGACTTGCCGTTGGTGCCCTTGATGTACGAACCCAGCGCACGCACCGGCGTCCAGTCGTTGCCCAGGCCGCCGGCAAATTTCGACAGCATGGCGTTGTCGTGGATCGCGTGATAGATGCCCGACAGGTCATCCGGCACGGTGGTCAGGTAGCAGCTCGACAACTGTGGACGCAGGGTACCGGCGTTGAACAGGGTCGGGGTCGAAGCCATGTAGTCGAACGAGGACAGCAGGTTGTAGAACTCGATCGCACGGTCTTCTTTCTGCTTCTCTTCGATTGCAAGACCCATGGCCACGCGCATGAAGAAGATCTGCGGCAGTTCGAAACGCACGCCATCCTTGTGGATGAAGTAGCGGTCGTACAGGGTCTGCAGGCCCAGGTAGGTGAATTGCTGATCGCGCTCGTGGTTGATCGCCTTGCCCAGTTTTTCCAGGTCGAAGGTGGCCAGCACAGGGTTCAGCAGTTCGAACTCGATACCTTTGGCGATGTACGCCGGCAGAGCCTTGGCGTACAGGTCGGCCATTTCGTGATGGGTGGCGCTTTCGGCGACTTCGAGGAAGTTCAGGCCTTCGGCACGCAGGGTGTCCATCAGCAGGCGGGCGGTGACGAACGAGTAGTTCGGCTCGCGCTCGACCAGGGTGCGGGCGGTCATCACCAGTGCGGTGTTGACGTCGGTCAGGGCCACGCCGTCGTACAGGTTCTTCAGGGTTTCGCGCTGGATCAGGTCGCCGTCGACTTCTTCCAGGCCTTCGCAGGCTTCGGTGACGATGGTGTTCAGGCGGCCCATGTCCAGCGGCGCGAGGCTGCCGTCGGCGCGGGTGATGCGGATCGACGGGTGCGCGTTGACTGCTGCTTCGGCAGGAGCGTGCGCTGCGCGCTCTTTCGAACGGCCGTCACGGTAGATCACGTAGTCACGGGCGACTTTCTGCTCGCCGGCACGCATCAGGGCCAGTTCGACCTGGTCCTGGATTTCTTCGATGTGGATGGTGCCGCCCGATGGCATGCGACGCTTGAAGGTCGCGGTGACCTGCTCGGTCAGGCGCGCAACGGTGTCGTGGATTCGCGACGAGGCGGCAGCGGTGCCGCCTTCAACTGCGAGGAACGCTTTGGTGATAGCGACGGTGATCTTGTCATCGGTGTAAGGAACGACAGTGCCATTACGCTTGATCACGCGCAGCTGGCCAGGCGCGGTGGCTGCCAGATCCGAAGTCGAATCGGCGGCCTGCGGCAAGGTGCCCTGCGGGTTCTCGCGAGTTGTGTCGGTTTGCATGGGGGGTGGTCTCCACATTCTCTATGTTTGTTTGGCACCGTCATGGTGCTCACCGTTCTGTACCGAAGCACTGCAACCGACGGGCGTCGGCATTACAAACTTCGGAACAGTAGGAAAAAGGCTGCAACGCCGCATCCTTGCCGAAGTTTTGGTGGCAAACCGAAGCTCGCTACCGGATTCCTTCGCGGGTGGCAGTCATGACTGCAACACCCATACCGTTTTGTCCGTTTCGGACCAAATAAAACGGTGCCATCCGCCAGTGCGGTTTGGGCTTGAAAAAACTCGCTTGTTCTACCGGAAACTGGCCATAAAGCACTTGAGTTTCAGGTCTGAAATGTGGTTGGGCGTTTTAGGTGAAAACCCTATATGTAGGGTCTCTGTTTTCGCCGTGCTACAAGATAATGCGTTTCAGGGGGGGATTGCAACGTACTACCTGTGGATAAGCCTGTGCGTAATTTGTGTAAGAAACAGGGAAAACGCGTGTAGGCCGCGAACCTGCTGAGCCAGACCGTTTGTCACTGTTTTTTTGCCTGGAAAAACGCTTCAGCGGTTTTTTAAGGGCGCGAACCCTATCACAGAATTCCGCCTTGGCCGAACGCATTTACCGACTTGTTTTCCGGGTGAGCGGCGTTTATACAATCGCTGGGTGCATGGGCATTTTTATCCTCCTGAAACATGACAGATGATCGGGAGGTACACGCAGGATTGTGGGAGCGAGCCTGCTCGCGAATCGATTGACCACTGAGCTGGTGCAACAGACGCTTTCGCGAGCAGGCTCGCTCCCAAAGGTTTTGTCCGTGTCAGGCGATTGTCTTTCTTCTTTTAATAAAAACAGCAAGCAGAGGTCACCGGTGGAGCAACAAACCTGGCAGGTATTGATCGTCGAGGATGACCAGCGACTGGCCGAGCTCACCCGCGATTACCTGCAAGCCAATGGCCTGCGCGTGGAGATCGAAGGCAACGGCGCGCTGGCGGCGGCGCGGATCATCAAGGAGCAGCCGGATCTGGTGATCCTCGATCTGATGCTGCCCGGCGAGGATGGCCTGAGCATCTGCCGCAACGTGCGCAGCCAGTACGACGGGCCGATCCTGATGCTCACCGCGCGCACCGATGACGCTGATCAGATCCACGGCCTCGACCTCGGTGCCGACGACTACGTATGCAAACCGGTGCGTCCGCGCTTGTTGCTGGCGCGGATCCAGGCGTTGCTGCGCCGCAGTGACACACCGGAGCCGGTCGCGGAAAAATCCCGGCGTTTGCAATTCGGTCCACTGGTGGTCGACAACGCGTTACGCGAAGCCTGGCTGAGCGACAACGGCATCGAGCTGACCAGCGCCGAGTTCGACCTGCTGTGGCTGCTGGTGTCCAACGCCGGGCGGATACTTTCCCGGGAAGAAATCTTCACTGCCCTGCGCGGCATCGGCTACGACGGCCAGGACCGCTCGATCGACGTGCGCATCTCGCGCATCCGCCCGAAAATCGGTGACGACCCCGACCATCCGCGCCTGATCAAGACCATCCGCAGCAAAGGCTATCTGTTCGTCCCGGAAGCCTGCGCAGACCTGGCGCTGTGAATTCGATCTTCCTGCGCATCTACGGCGGCATGTGCGCCGCGCTGATTCTGGTCGCGGTGCTCGGCGTGCTGGCGCTGAACCTGCTTAATCAGGTGCGCAGCGAGCAATACCGCGAGCGCCTGGCCCACGGCACTTTCTCGCTGATGGCCGATAATCTGCAACCGATGAACCAGACCGAACGCCATCGCGCGTTGCTGGTGTGGGAGCGGCTGCTCGGTATTCCGCTGACGCTGAAGAAATTCGCCGAAACCGACCTCGATCTGGCCCAGCGCACCCGTGTGCTGCGCGGTCAGGCGCTGGTCGAGCAGACCGGGCCACACGCGGCCAAGGTCTATCGGCTGATCAGCGAAAAAGAGCAAATGATGCTGGTGGGCGAGGTGCAGCAAATCAGCGAGCAACTGGCCCGGGCGACCATTTACCTGCTGGCCGATGAGCTGGTGCGGGTGCCGGTGGGTGAGCAGCCCAAACGTCTGGCGCAGATAAAACAGGAAAAGGGCTTTGGCTTCGATCTGCGTCTGGTCACGGTAAATGACGCCGACATGGACGAGGACCAGAGCCGCCGCGTGGCCGAGGGCGATACGGTGATGGCGCTGGGCAAGGGCGGCGATTCGATCCGCGTCTTCGCCGGTATGGTCGGCACGCCGTGGGTGCTGGAAATCGGCCCGCTGTATCAGATGAATCCGTACCCGCCGGAATGGCTGGTATTGATTTCCGCGCTGGGCCTGACCCTGATCGGTCTTATCGTTTATCTGTTGGTGCGTCAGCTCGAGCGACGTTTGCGCGGCCTCGAAGCGGCGGCCACGCGGATCGCCAAGGGCAGCCTGGAAACCCGTGTGCCGGCGCGCGGTGCCGACTCGGTCGGGCGGCTGGCATCGGCGTTCAACGGCATGGCCGAGCACTTGCAGCAACTGCTGGCGATCCAGCGTGAACTGGTGCGCGCGGTATCTCACGAGCTGCGCACGCCGGTGGCGCGGCTGCGTTTCGGTCTGGAGATGATCGGTACGGCGACCACCCCGCAGGCGCTGGAGAAATACCGCGAAGGCATGGATCACGACATCGAAGACCTCGATAAGCTGGTCGACGAAATGCTCACCTACGCACGACTGGAGCAAGGCTCGCCGGCGCTGACCTTCCAGCGCATCGATCTGGATGCGCTGGTCAATCAGGTGATCGCAGAATTGGCGCCGCTGCGCGCCGAGGTCACGGTGCAGCGCGGTTTGTGTTTGTCATCGGCCGACAACGACGGCGCGTGGGTCGAGGCCGAGCCGCGTTATCTGCATCGGGCGCTGCAGAATCTGGTGGGCAACGCGATGCGCCATGCGCATTCGCAGGTGACGGTGAGTTATCAGGTCGGCCAGTTGCGTTGCCGGATCGACGTCGAGGACGACGGGCCGGGCGTGCCGGAAGTGGCATGGGAACGGATCTTCACGCCGTTTCTGCGCTTGGACGATAGCCGCACGCGGGCCTCGGGCGGGCATGGTCTGGGACTGTCGATTGTGCGACGGATCATTCACTGGCACGACGGCCGGGCGATCATTGGCAAGAGCAAGAGCCTGGGTGGGGCGTGTTTCAGTCTGAGCTGGCCGAGGAATCAGGAGCGCCGCTGAGATTCGGGATACCGCCTTCGCGAGCAGGCTCGCTCCCACATTTGAAATGCGATCCCCTGTGGGAGCGAGCCTGCTCGCGAAGGCGCCATAACAGGCAATGCAAGACTTCAGGCTTGAATGCTGACCAGACTCAACAACTGCCCATCCTGCACTGCAAACTGCGCCTCCAGCTCCGATCCGTTGCGCCATTCCCTCGACAGATCCGTCAACAACCGCAGCCTGATCTGGCCCGCCTCAGTCCAATCCAGCACTTCGGCATGCTCGAAATAAAAGCGCTGCTGCACGATCGGGTACAGCGCCTTGAACAAACTCTCTTTCACCGAAAACGTCAGGGTCACCCGCAGCGCCAATTGCTCCTGCGAGCCTGCCGCCATGCGCTGCAATTCCGCCGGGGTGAGAATTTCCCCGGCCAGACGTTCGGCGCGCTCGTGGCTCAACAGGTTTTCCAGATCCATGCCCAAGCCGCGCCAGTGCTGTTTGTTGGCGACAATCGCCGCCGCACGGCCAGTGCTGTGGGTGATCGAACCGCAAATGTGCGCCGGCCACACCGGCGCGCGATCGTCGCCGATCGGCGGGACGACGTTCAGGCCTTCGAGTTGTTGCAGCGCGGCACGGGCGCAGACGCGCCCGGCGAGGAATTCGGCCTGGCGTTTGGCTACCGAGCGCTGAATGCTCGGTGGCGCCAACACATCGCTGCGCTGGAAGTCATCGCCAAGCAGGCGTGTCGGGTCGAAGTGGGTACTGAGCAGCACGGTATCGGCCAGGACCGTCGGCAACGGCCAGTGGCTGTCGAGCGCAGTGCAGCAGGCGGGCAGGGCGGGGGTGGTATGCATGGCGGGCATTTTGCCGGTTAGTCGGGGCGAGGTCGAGATCGGCGGTGAAGCCTTCGCGAGCAGGCTCGCTCCCACAGGGGATCTTCTGTGCGACAGGGATCCAACGTGGGAGCGAGCCTGCTCGCGAAGGCCGCGCCTCGGTCGCTACTGACTCAGCCGAAAATCTTCTTGAGGAACGCCTGCATATCCGCCCACGACTTCTCGTCCGCCGCCTTGTTGTAACCAATGTCCGGCCCGCCATGCTCGCCATGGCTCAGGCGATCGGCATCCGGATTGCTGAAACCATGCTTGGCGCCATCCAGACTGACGAACTGGTAGTCCGCCCCGGCCTTGTCCATCTCCGACTTGAACGCGGTGACGTGGTCCTGAGTGACCATGCTGTCCAGCGCACCGTGCTCGACGAGGATTTTCGCCTTGACGCTGCCCGGAGTCGCCGAGGTCTTGGTTGCCAGCGCGCCATGGAAACTCACCACGCCGGCCAGCGGCACACCCTGACGCGCCGCATTCAGCACCACGGCGCCACCGAAGCAATAGCCGATGGCGGCGATTTTGTTCGGGTCGGTCTGCTTTTGTTTCTTCAACAGATCGAGCCCGGCGGCGAAACGTTTACTGGCGGCATCGGCATCCTTGGTCGCTGCCTGCATGAAGGCCATGGCGTCTTTCGGGTGCTCGGTGTTTTTGCCTTCGCCGTACATATCGACGGCCAGAGCGCTGTAGCCAAGTTCGGCAAGATCCCGCGCGCGGCGCTTGGCGTAATCGTTCAACCCCCACCATTCGTGGACCACGACAACGCCGGGGCGTGGGCCTTTGATCGCGTCGTCATAGGCGTAGTAGCCGATCAGTTGGCTGCCGTCGGCGCTTTGGTAGGGGATTTCTTCAGTCTTGATCGCAGCCTGGGTGAGGCTGCTGACTGCCAGCAAAGTGAGGGCGAGGAACAGGCGCATGGTCGGGTCTCCTTATTGAAAGTGGTCAGAACAGCCTAGTCGATCCGGTTCAGGTCAGGTTCAGAGACGGTTCAGGGGCCGTACAGGGGCGGCTCAGTAACCTTGCGCCATACCCAAACAGCACTGTGAAAGAGGAAATACCCATGACTCGTTTAAACAAATTGCTGCTGGCTTTTACCCTGTTAGGCTCCAGCATCGCGGCGAACGCCGACGACACCAGCAACTTCGCCGGCCTGACGTTCGGCCAGACCAGCGACAAGATCGACAAGTCCCACGCGCTCAACAACAATCTCGGCAACCCCAACGTCACCGGGGCCATCGACGGCAACAACACCTACGGCATGCGCCTCGGTCAGCAAAACAGCCAGGGCCGCTACTACGCCACTTACGACAACGTCTCCGGCTCGCACAATGGCGTTAAACTGCGCCAGGAAAATCTGCTCGGCAGCTATGACCTGTTCTACCCGGTGGGCGTCAGCACCAAGTTGTTCGGTGGCGCCACGGCCGGTCTGACCAAGCTGACGCAGGATTCGCCGGGTTTCAGCCGTGACAGCGATATCGGTTACGCCATCGGTGGCCAGGTCGGTGTGTTGCAGCAGGTTTCGCAGAACACCTCGGTGGAACTCGGTTACCGTTACCTGCGCAGCAACGCCAGCACCGAAATGAAAGACAGCGGCGGCAGCAAACAGGGCTCGCTGGACTTGACCAGCAGCGCGCAGACCTACCTGTCGGCCAACTACTATTTCTAAGCGGTGGTCGCAGTTTGAAGTGTGGGAGCGAGCCTGCTCGCGAAAGGGGGGTCAGCCGACACTTGCTTGGCTGATCCACCGTATTCGCGAGCAGGCTCGCTCCCACAGGTAGTTGCCTGGAGAGCTCAAGAGATAGGGAGAAAAGCATGAAACTGTTGGTCGTCGAAGACGAGGCGCTGTTGCGTCATCACCTGCAAACCCGTCTGACGGAGAGCGGTCATGTGGTCGAGTCCGTGGCCAATGCCGAGGAGGCGCTGTACCAGACCGGCCAGTACAACTTCGATCTGGCAGTGATCGATCTCGGCCTGCCGGGCATGGGCGGGCTCGACCTGATCCGCCAGTTGCGCTCGGGCGGCAAGACCTTCCCGATCCTCATACTCACCGCGCGCGGCAACTGGCAGGACAAGGTCGAAGGCCTCGCCGCCGGTGCCGACGATTACGTGGTCAAGCCGTTTCAGTTCGAAGAACTCGACGCACGCCTGAACGCATTGCTGCGCCGCTCCAGCGGTTTCACCCAGTCGACCATCGTCGCCGGGCCGTTGCTGCTCGACCTCAATCGCAAACAGGCCAGCCTCGATGAGCAACCGCTGGCGCTGACTGCTTACGAATACCGCATCCTCGAATACCTCATGCGCCACCATCAGCAGGTGGTGCCCAAGGATCGCTTGATGGAGCAGCTGTATCCGGATGACGACGAGCGCGATCCTAATGTCATTGAAGTGCTGGTCGGCCGTCTGCGCCGCAAGCTCGAAGGCCCGGCCGGGTTCAAGCCGATCGACACCGTGCGCGGCCTTGGCTACCTGTTCAATGAGCGCTGCACTTGATCCGTTCTCTTCGCGTTCGCTTGATGCTCGCCGCCACCACGTTGGCGGTGTTGTTCATGCTCGCTTTGTTGCCGGCGATGCAGGGCGCGTTCAGCCTTGCCTTGCAGGACTCGATCGAACAACGCCTGGCCTCCGACGTCACCACATTGATCTCCGCCGCACGGGTGGAGAACGGTCGGCTGGTGATGCCGTCGCAATTGCCCGACGAGCGTTTCAACCTCACCGATTTCCGCTTGCTCGGCTATATCTACGACCGCGACGGCAAACTGGTGTGGCGCTCGAAGGCCACCCAGGAAGAACAGATCAACTACAAACCGCGCTACGACGGCCTCGGCAACGAGTTCGCGCGGATTCGTGAAGCCAGCGGTCAGGAGTTCTTCGTCTACGACGTCGAAGTCAAATTGCTCGGCGGCAAAAGCGCAGCGTTCAGCATCGTCGCTCTGCAACCGGTGCGCGAATACGAAACCACCCTCGAAGGCCTGCGCGAAAATCTCTATCTAGGCTTCGGCGCGGCATTGCTGGTCTTGCTGGCGCTGCTATGGATCGGCCTGACCTGGGGCCTCAAGGCCTTGCGCCGCTTGAGCCAGGAACTCGACGAAATCGAAGGCGGTACCCGCGAAAGCCTGACGGAAAAACACCCACGTGAACTGCTGCGCCTGACCGGCTCGCTCAACCGCTTGCTGCTCAGCGAACGCCAGCAACGCAGCCGCTACCGCGACTCCCTCGACGACCTCGCCCACAGCCTCAAAACCCCATTGGCGGTGCTGCAAGGCGTCAGCGAAGACATGGCCCAGCGCCCCGACGACCGCGATCAGGCCTGGGTGCTGCAAAGCCAGATCGAACGCATGAGCCAGCAGATCAGCTACCAACTGCAACGGGCCAGCCTGCGCAAAAGCGGCCTGGTGCGCCATCAGGTGCGCCTGCAACCGGTGCTCAAAAGCCTGTGCGACACGCTGGACAAGGTCTACCGCGACAAACACGTGCGCGTGACCTTTGATCTGCCCGAGCATTGCTACGTGCCGATCGAGCAGGGCGCCTTGTTGGAAATGCTCGGCAACCTGCTGGAAAACGCCTATCGCCTGTGCCTCGGCGAAGTGCGTGTCAGCGTGCGCGAGTCCTTGGCCGGGATCGAGTTGTGCGTCGAGGATGATGGCCCGGGCGTGCCACTCGATCAGCGTGCGCGGATTCTCGAACGTGGCGAACGCCTGGATGCCCAGCATCCGGGGCAGGGCATCGGACTGGCGGTGGTCAAGGACATCATCGAAAGCTACAACGCGCGTTTGGCTTTGGGCGATTCACCGATGGGCGGGGCGGCGTTCAGGATTCATTTTCCTGCGGTGTGAAGGTTGGCAGTGCCAGCCTCTTCGCGAGCAGGCTCGCTCCCACCTTGAAACGCATTCTCCTGTGGGAGCGAGCCTGCTCGCGAAGGCGTCTGACTTCACAACTCCTGCGCCCGATAAGCCCCCGGTGTCAGCCCCGTCCATTTCTTGAACGCCCGGTGAAACGCCGAAGGCTCAGAGAACCCGAGCTGCTCGGCAATCTGCTGCATCGACAGATCCGCCCGGCCCAGATGGTAGATGGCGATATCCCGCCGCAGCTGATCCTTGAGCTCCTGAAAACTGGTGCCTTCCTCGCGCAAGTGCCGGCGCAAGGTCTGCGGGCTGATATGCAGATGCGCCGCAACCGCTTCCAGATCCGGCCAACTCGCAGCGTCGCGGCTGAGCAAGCGGCGCAGGCGGCTGCTCAGGCTGTCGCCGTCGTCCGGGCGCGAGAGCAGGTCGGCGGGGGAGCGTTCGAGAAAATGTTTGAGCGTGCGTTCGTCCTGCAACAGCGGCATGGCCAGGTAGCGACTGTGAAACAGCAGGCTGCTTTGCTCGGCATCAAAGGTCAGCGGGCAGGGGAACAGCAGATCGTATTCGCCGCCGTGCTCGGGGCGCGGATAGCTGAAAGTCGCCTGCTCGAGGCGAATGCGCTGGCCGATCAGCCAACTGCCGAGGCGGTGCCAGATCACCAACAGACTCTCGCTGAGAAAATGATCCGGGTCCCACCACTGCGCGTCGTCCAGGCTCAGACGCACCCAGTCGTCTTCGCGACGCAGGGTCAGGCGTGGAGCGTCGGGAAACAGGCTGTAAAACAACAAGCCACGTTGCAGAGCCTTCTCCAGGTTGCGGCAGTGAATCGAGGCGTGGCACATCATGGCGAAGCTGCCGGGCTTGCTCGGCGCATTGCCGAAACCCAGGTATTCGTCGTCCAGCGCCAGCCACAAGCCCTGAATCAGTCGGGTGAACTGCTCCGGGGCAATCCGCGCGCGGGGCTCGTCGAGAAATTCCGCGCTGATCCCAAGTTGCTGCAACAGGCCTGAATAATCCAGGCCGCGCCGGCGTGCACCGCCAAGGGCGGCGCGGGCGAAATGGCTGGCGATGGTGCGTTCGCGCATAAGCGGCAATCCTTGTTCAGGCACCGATCGTAACGGCGGGCCGGCAACGCAACAAGGCGGATTTCCGCCAAATTGCAGGACACTGAACGCTCAGTTGGCGGAAATCCGCCATGCCTCAAGTCACTGATTGGTGACAGGAAAATCCCGCAGCCCCTGATATCAAAAGGCTTGCTGCCATTCGCACCAATCTGGCACGACGTTTGCGATACAAGCGACAGAAGCGTGCATTTCTCCGCCCGGAAAGATGCCGTTCCAACAACAAATCCCTCCAGTGCAGGAGGGTTCGCAATTAAGGTTCAGCGCTCGACAGATGGATGTTGCCGCTGGACGCTTGAGGAAACCTGCAATGACGACTCGTCAGCCACTGTACAAATCCCTGTATTTCCAGGTGATCGTTGCCATCGCCATCGGCATCCTGCTTGGTCACTTCTATCCGCAGACCGGTGTGGCCCTCAAGCCACTGGGTGACGGCTTCATCAAGCTGATCAAAATGGTCATCGCCCCGATCATCTTCTGTACTGTTGTCAGCGGCATCGCCGGCATGCAGAACATGAAGTCGGTAGGCAAGACTGGCGGCTACGCGCTGCTGTACTTCGAAATCGTTTCCACCATTGCCCTGCTGATCGGTCTGGTCGTGGTCAACGTTGTGCAACCGGGCGCCGGCATGCACATCGACGTCACCACCCTCGACGCCTCGAAAATCGCCACCTACGTGACGGCCAGTAAAGACCAGAGCATTGTCGGTTTCCTCCTCAATGTGATCCCGAACACCATCGTCGGCGCGTTCGCCACCGGTGACATCCTGCAAGTGCTGATGTTCTCGGTGATCTTCGGCTACGCCCTGCATCGCCTGGGTTCGTACGGTCGTCCGCTGCTGGACATGATCGATCGCTTCGCCCACGTGATGTTCAACATCATCAACATGATCATGAAACTGGCGCCACTGGGTGCGTTCGGTGCCATGGCGTTCACCATCGGTGCCTACGGTGTCGGCTCGCTGGTGCAACTGGGCCAGTTGATGATCTGCTTCTACATCACCTGCGTCCTGTTCGTCGTGCTGGTGCTGGGTGCGATCTGCCGGGCTCACGGTTTCAGCGTGTTCAAGCTGGTGCGCTACATCCGTGAAGAACTGTTGATCGTACTGGGCACGTCCTCGTCGGAATCGGCACTGCCACGCATGCTGATCAAGATGGAGCGTCTGGGCGCGAAGAAATCCGTCGTGGGTCTGGTGATCCCGACCGGTTACTCGTTCAACCTCGACGGTACTTCGATCTACCTGACCATGGCCGCCGTGTTCATCGCCCAGGCGACCG
Source organism: Pseudomonas iranensis (assembly GCF_014268585.2). Lineage (NCBI taxonomy): Bacteria > Pseudomonadati > Pseudomonadota > Gammaproteobacteria > Pseudomonadales > Pseudomonadaceae > Pseudomonas > Pseudomonas iranensis. Next base: position 4,717,042 of record NZ_CP077092.1, on the reverse strand, counting down.
ACACGCACATGGACATCACCCACCAGATCACCCTGCTGCTGGTGCTGCTGCTGTCCTCCAAAGGCGCGGCGGGTGTGACCGGTTCGGGCTTCATCGTCCTGGCCGCGACACTGTCGGCGGTAGGTCACCTGCCGGTTGCCGGTCTGGCGCTGATCCTCGGTATCGACCGTTTCATGTCCGAAGCCCGCGCACTGACCAACCTGGTCGGTAACGCTGTAGCGACCATCGTCGTCGCCAAGTGGGTCAAGGAGCTGGACACCGATCAACTGCAGACCGAGCTGGCCTCCGGCGGTCGCGGTATCTCCGATGAGCGTGAAGAAGACGACTTGGGTGTGGCTGAAGGCCCAATCCCGAGCAATGTGAAGTAAGCATCGCTTGCACAGAAAAACCCGCCTCGGCGGGTTTTTTTGCCCCCGGAATTTGAGCGCAACGGTCACACCTGCTGACATTTGCGGTGATTGCCGCATCGACGATGGCTGCCTAGGCTGAGTGCATCGCCCAAGGAGTTCGCCCATGTCTGCACCGCTGGCCTCACTGAAGATTCTCGATTTCTCCACCTTGCTGCCGGGGCCGTTCGCCTCGTTGCTGCTGGCGGACATGGGCGCCGAGGTGCTGCGCATCGAATCGCCAACCCGTATGGATCTGCTGCGGGTGCTGCCGCCGCATGATGGCGCGGTATCGGCCAGCCACGCCTATCTGAACCGCAACAAGCGCAGCCTGGCGCTGGATCTGAAACAGCCCGAAGCGCTGCAGATCATCAAGCAATTGCTGGGCGAGTACGACATCGTGCTCGAGCAGTTTCGCCCCGGGGTGATGGATCGTCTGGGCCTGGGTTATGAGGCATTGAAGGCGATCAATCCAAAGCTGATTTATGTGTCGATCAGCGGTTACGGCCAGAGCGGGCCGTACAAGGAACGCGCCGGGCATGACATCAACTATCTCGCGCTGGCGGGACTTGCCAGTTACACCGGGCGCGCCGACAGCGGGCCGTTGCCGCTGGGCATGCAGGTGGCGGACGTGGCGGGCGGCTCGCTACACGGCGTGATCGGCTTGCTGGCAGCGGTGATTGCCCGTCAGCAAACCGGGCAGGGCACCCATCTGGATGTGAGCATGACCGACTGCGCGTTCAGCCTGAACGCCATGGCCGGCGCGGGTTATCTGGCCTGCGGCGCGGAACCCGGTCGGGAAGACCAGATGCTCAATGGCGGCAGCTTTTACGATTATTACCGCAGCCGGGATGGGCGCTGGATGTCGGTGGGCAGTCTGGAGCCAGCGTTCATGCAGCAATTGTGCACGGCGCTGGGCCGGCCGGAACTGGCGGCGCACGGGTTGTCGCCCAGGCCTGAGCAACAACAGGCCTTGAAAGAGGCGTTGCGCATCGAATTCGAACGGCATGATTTTGCAGAACTGTGTGAGTTGTTCGCCGGGGTCGATGCCTGTGTCGAGCCGGTACTGAGTCTGGGCGAGGCGTTGCGCCATCCGCAAATGCAGGCGCGGGAGCTGGTGACCCAGGTACCGCGCGGCGATGGCACGACGCAGGCGCAGATGGCCTGTCCGTTGAAATTTTCTGAGGCGTTGCCGGCGCCAAGGCATGTTGGCGCGGGGTTGGGGCAGCATACGGAGGAGGTGTTGGGGGAGTTGGGGTTGAGTGCTGAGCGGATCGCCGAGTTGCGTTCGGCCAAGGTGATTCTGTAGCGCCCATGCCGCCGCCTTGGCGAGTAGGCTCGCTCCCACATTGAAATGCATTCCCCTGTGGGAGCGAGCCTGCTCGCGAAGGGGCCAGTCAAAACAACGCAGGAAGCAACTATTCCACCCGCATCTCACCACTGAACACCAGCGTACTGCGGCAGCGCCGGCACAGATACCGCCGCCCTTGCCGCACCAGACCGTGACGCTGGGCGGTAAACGGGAAATCACTGTCGGGGCAAGGGCATTTGTAGATATAGCGGGTCACGCTGCGCCGCTTGATTTCATAGGTATGGCAGCGGTCCGGCGGCAGTTCGTAGACGCCGCGCATGATCAGTTGCCACTCCTCGCCATGGGGCTGGATGCGGTCGCCGAACAGTTGATGAGCGATCAGGTGAGCGACTTCGTGAGCCACGGTCTGCTTGAGGAAGTGCTCGGTGTTTTCCCGGTACAGCTGCGGGTTGAAGCGCAGCAGGTTCTCGTGCAGATGCGCGACACCGGCTTTCTGCCCGCGCAGCTTGAGGCTGACGACGGGGCGTTTGAAGGAGCGTTTGAAAAAGGATTCAGCGAGTTGGTAACAGTCTTCGACGCGGGTATTGAGTTGCTCGGGCATGCTTGATGGATCTCCAGAGACGCCGAGTATGCCGCAACCCCGGCGACTTGCGAATCGCCGACCTGCCGAATGGTCGTCGCCCCAACGAGAAGGCCGCCTTGCGGCGGCCTGTATTGGCAGATGTTGTTTTTCTCAGGCAGGAAACAGGTCAGTTGGTATAGACCGGGCCGACACCCAGGCCCCAGACAATCACGGTGAACGCCATGATCGCCACCAGCACCACCAGGCCGACAGCAAGCACCGAGCTGGAAAACAGGAAACCTTCATCCGAAGGGATGTTCATGAAGGTCGGCAGGCCGACATACAATAGATACACCGTATAGCAGATGGCCGCTGTGCCGACGATCATCCCCAGCCACATGTGCGGATACAGCGCCGCCAGACCGCCGACAAACAACGGTGTCGCGGTGTATGTGGCAAAGGCCACGCAACGGGCCAGGCTTGGATTGGCGTCATAGGTTCGTGCCATCCAGTGCACGAAGGCGCCCATCACCGCGACCCCGCCGAGCATCGCCAGGTACGACATGATGGTCATCCACAGAGCGCTTTCAAACGTGAGCATCACCGGCGCGCGATTGCCGATCACCCAACCGACCTGGGTCGTGCCGATGAACGCCGAGACAGCGGGGATCGCTGCCAGGATCAGCGTATGCGTCAGGTACATGTGGCTGATGCTTTCCTCTTGGTCGCCACGGATCTCCTTCCATTCCTGATCGGGGTGGGTAAACAGTCCCACTACGTGATGGATCATGCCATTCACTCCTCTTGTCATTGCCATCGCCCCCCAACGGAGCGCCTACGGGCCAAGATGGCCGAGCAAATACAGGTCTTCAGATGTGTGCGACCTTATGTCGCAGTATAGAAAGGACTCCAACGCACCGGTATGCCGGCCTTAGAGCAAATCGCGCTGTAAACGGGATGGATAATCGCCTCGGGGTCTTGCAGGGAAGTCATTTTTGGAGTTGAAACACTTTAGTGGCGAGGGGATTTATCCCCGTTCGGCTGCGCAGCAGTCGCCAGCCCATTAACCGCGCAGTGTCAGGCAATGCGAGTTCTCAGGTTCTGGGGCTGCTTCGCAACCCAGCGGGGATAAATCCCCTCGCCACAGATGCTTCGCGCTACCGGGGTTTTTGCGTAAAATGCCGGCCTTTCGTCACACCTCACGGATTTCGTGTCATGGGCACTCTTACGGTCAACCAGAACAAACTGCAAAAGCGCCTGCGCCGCCTGGCCGGCGAAGCGATCGCCGATTTCAACATGATCGAAGACGGCGACAAGGTCATGGTCTGCCTGTCCGGGGGCAAGGACAGCTACACCATGCTTGACGTGCTGATGCACCTGCAGAAGGTTGCACCGATCAGGTTCGACATCGTCGCGGTGAACATGGACCAGAAACAGCCGGGCTTTCCCGAGCATGTGCTGCCGGCCTACCTGAAAGAACTGGGCATCGAGTACCACATCGTCGAGAAGGACACTTACTCGGTGGTCAAGGAACTGGTGCCGGAAGGCAAGACCACCTGTTCGCTTTGCTCGCGCCTGCGTCGCGGCACGCTGTACACCTTCGCTGACGAAATCGGCGCGACGAAAATGGCCCTCGGTCATCACCGCGACGACATCGTCGAAACGTTCTTCCTCAACATGTTCTTCAACGGCACCCTGAAAGCGATGCCGCCGAAGCTGCGCGCCGACGATGGCCGCAACGTGGTGATCCGCCCGCTGGCGTACTGCAACGAGAAGGACATTCAGGCCTACTCGGACCTCAAGCAATTTCCGATCATCCCGTGCAACCTCTGCGGCTCGCAGGAAAACCTGCAGCGCCAGGTGGTCAAGGAAATGCTCCAGGACTGGGACCGCAAGACCCCGGGCCGCACCGAATCGATTTTCCGCAGCCTGCAAAACGTGGTGCCGTCGCAACTGGCCGACCGCAACCTGTTCGACTTCACCAGCCTGAAGATCGACGAGACCGCGGCTTCGCGTTTCGTCAATGTCGTCAATCTGTAAACACAACCTGTAGAAGCGAGCCCTGTGGCGAGGGGATTCATCCCCGCTGGGGCGCGAAGCGGCCCCAAAATCTCGGGGTCTGCTGCGCAGCCCAGCGGGGATGAATCCCCTCGCCACAGGGGCCTGCTTCTGCAGGTGTTATTCATTTCCAAACCTCAGGAGAGGGCATGCGCGATTACAAGTGGCTGCACGAATACTGTCTGAACCGTTTCGGTTCGGCGGCTGAACTGGAAGCCCATCTGCCCGTTCCCAAGACCCCCGCACAACTGCGCAAGATCCGCGACGACCGCTACCTCTCGACCATGGCCCTGCGGGTTTTTCGCGCCGGGCTCAAGCACAGCCTGGTCGACGCCAAGTGGCCAGCGTTCGAAGAAGTGTTCTTCAAGTTCGATCCGGAAAAAGTCGTGCTGATGAGCGCCGAGCACCTTGAGCGCCTGATGCAGGATGCGCGGATCATCCGCCATCTGGGCAAACTGAAAAGCGTGCCGCGCAATGCGCAGTTCATTCTCGACGTGGAAAAGGACAAGGGCAGCTTCGGCGCATTGATCGCCGACTGGCCGGTGACCGATATTGTCGGCCTGTGGACGTACCTGAAAAAGCACGGCCACCAACTCGGCGGGCTGTCGGCGCCACGCTTTTTGCGCATGGTCGGCAAGGACACGTTCGTGCCGAGCTACGACGTGGTCGCGGCGCTGAATGCGCAGAAGATCGTCGACAAAGTGCCGACCAGCCAGCGTGATCTGGCGACGGTGCAAAACGCCTTCAACCAATGGCACGAACAGAGTGGCGGACGGCCGATGAGCCAGATTTCGATGATGCTCGCCTATACCGTCAACCATTGAGTCAATCCGATCGTTCCCATGCTCCGCGTGGGAACGCCGCCCGGGACGCTCCGCGTCCCTGAGACGCAGAGCGTCTCTGGATGCATTCCCACGCAGAGCGTGGGAACGATCGGTGTAGCAACTGATGGCGGTCGTTCAGGCGACGCTGATCTCGCCTTCGCCAGCCAATTTTCGATTCAGCTGATAGCGCCAGCGCACATACAGCAGCGCCGAGCAGAACACCGCCAGGCTCGCGGCCATTTCCAGCAGGCCGAACAGCTGCCGGTTGGGGTCGTACGCCGCCAGGGCGCCTTTGATGAAATACAGGTTCACCACAAAACACATCCACGAATGGCCACGGGCGCTGCCCATGATCATCGCCGGGGCGAGTACCAGCCACGGGATCAGCTCGACCAGCAGAATCACCCACGGCCGCGCGCCATGCAGATCGGCGAACAGCAGGTAATAAGCCGCCAGCAAACCGGCGAGGGCGAAAAAGCTCAGCAGGCTGAGCACGCGCATCGCCTTCACCCGTGGCTCGAGCCACTCTATCGAGGGCAGGACTTTCGGCTTCTTCGCCATCAGCCCACCAGTTTCTGCGCGGTTTTCGCCAGGCGCAGACCGAGTGCGCGACACAGCGCCACTTCGTGCTGATCGAGACCGTTCTTGCCGTCGGCACCGGCGTGATGGCTGGCGCCATAAGGCGTGCCGCCACCCTCGGTTTCGAGCAGGGCCGATTCGCTGTAGGGCAGGCCGGTGATCAACATGCCGTGATGCAACAGCGGCAACATCATCGACAACAGAGTGGTTTCCTGACCGCCGTGCAGGCTGGCGGTGGAGGTGAACACGCCGGCCGGTTTGCCGACCAGCGCGCCAGTCAGCCAGAGGTTGCTGGTGCCGTCGAGGAAGTACTTGAGCGGCGCGGCCATGTTGCCGAAACGCGTCGGACTACCCAAGGCAAGGCCGGCGCAGTTCTTCAGATCATCGAGGCTGGCGTAGAGCGCGCCTTCAGCGGGAATCTCCGCCGCCACCGCTTCGCACTCGGTGGAAATCGCCGGCACTGTGCGCAGACGCGCTTCCATTCCGGCCTGCTCGATGCCACGGGCGATCTGCCGGGCCATCTCGTTGGTCGAACCGTTGCGGCTGTAATAGAGAACCAGAATGTACGGCGTGCTCATGGCAACAACTCCAGCACGTTTTCCGGCGGGCGACCGATGACGGCCTTGTCGCCGACTTCCAGAATCGGCCGCTCCATGAGTTTCGGGTGCGCGGCGATGGCGTCGATCAGCTGCTGCTCGCTGAGGCTGGCGTCGGCCAGGTTCAGGGTTTTGTATTCCTCTTCACCGCTGCGCAGCAGCTGCCGCGCGCTGATCCCGAGCTTGCCGAGCAGGGCCTTGATCTGCGCGGCGCTGAGCGGCGTTTCCAGGTAGCGCACGACGGTCGGATGCAAGCCGCGGGCTTCGAGCAGTTCCAGCGCGCCGCGGGATTTCGAGCAGCGCGGATTGTGATAAAGCGTCAGATCGGTCATGGCGGGTCGCTTCTGGCGTAAAGTGGCGGCTATTCTAACTGCGCGGCGCGCAATCCAGAACCGTCAGAGGCGATGGGTCGCAGGCGCTTTCGAATTTTCACAAGGAACACGACATGACACGGCGATTGGCAGCGGCATTGACGATAATCGGGGCGTTGATGCTGGGGGGCTGCGGCAATGATTACGGCATCGACCAGAACGGCCAGAAGGTAGCGTCCGAACGTCTGGACAAACAATGGGTGGTGCTTAACTACTGGGCCGAATGGTGTGGCCCGTGCCGCACGGAAATTCCCGAGTTGAATCATTTGGCTGATGAGCTCAAGAGCAAGAACGTCGGTGTGTTCGGGGTCAACTTCGACAACGTGCAGGGCGCGGAGCTGAAAGAGGCGAGCGAAAAACTCGGCATCAAGTTCACCGTGCTGGCGCAGGATCCGGCCGAGCTGTTCGACTTGCCGCGCAGTGAGGCGCTGCCGGTAACCTTCATCATCGATGACAAGGGCAAGGTGCGTGAGCAGTTGCTGGGCGAGCAGACGGCGGCGGGGGTGATGGCCAAACTGGAGTCGTTGCGGAACAAGTAACCTGTGGCGAGGGGATTCATCCCCGTTGGGCTGCGTAGCAGCCCTGAGTTTGCAGTTCGCCTGGAACTGCGCAGGGGGCCGCTTCGCGACCCAACGGGGATAAATCCCCTCGCCACAGGTAACCCCCTGCGGGCGTAGAAGGGGCTCAGCCCTCTTCCAGCCACCAGCGCAACGGTTTGCCTTCAGCCGGCCAGAAGCGTATCTGCTCGATCGGCGAAATGTCCCAGCGTTCGACTTTTTCCAGCGCCTGCAAAAAGCGTTGTTCCTGCTCCATCAACGCCGGGGCGCAGAGCTTGCGGGTCTTGCCGATCTTGCCGAAGCTCAGCTTGTCGCCGTCCTGCGTGTACGGCGCGAACCAATGGTTGCAGCCGCCGTTGCCGTAGGCGCGGCCGTCATCGCCGAGGGTCACGGTCAGATGGCTGTAATCCATCAGTGGTCGCTCGCCGATCCATTCCAGAATGTAGCTGCGGTTGTGCTGCAGTTGCACCGGCTCTGCGGCGCAACCAACCAGGCCGACACCGATCAATGCGGTCAGGGCGAGGCGTTTCATCACGCAGGCTCCTGGCATTTCGGGCACAGGTGCTTGTCGCCGACGGCCTTCCAGCCCAGCTCGGCGATGCGCGCGGTGGCGGCAGGTTTCTCGGCGGTCTTGCCGAGTTTGGCATCCACGGCGAATTCGAAGCTCAGCTCTTTCGCGCAGCTGTCGCAGTTGACCTGCCAGGTGTGGATGGCCAGTTCGCCGAACACCGGGCCTGTGGTCATTGCGGTCCATTGGCCTGGCGGATTGATCAGGTGGCGCACCGTGTCGACGGTCAGGCGCATGGACAAATCCTTGCTGCCTTTGAGCGTGACCAACAGGGCATCGCCGATACGGATCGAGCCACCGTTGCCGGTCACCTGATAGCGGCCCGGAACCAGGGCGCGGCATTCGGTGAGGGTGTGTTGCGGGTTCATCAGGGTGTAGCGGAAATCGTGTTCGACCATGGGTCCTCCAAATATGCGCGACATGCTAGCACGGGCTCGATTGCAGAATGATGCACGCGTGCGACCTTCGATCCGGTTCAAATGCGCCGACAGTCATGGCAAACTGCCGGCCCCCGAATCTGAAGGAACGGAACATGGCGCTGATCGAATGTTATGAATGCAAGCGGAGCATCAGTTCCGAAGCGCTGGTGTGCATTCACTGCGGCGCGCCGATGGCCGAACATGCCGCCATGCAGGTGCAATCGACGGCGGCACCGGTGCAAGCCTCGACGATTTCCTTCGGCAGCCTGCCACGCAACAACGCAGTGCCCGAGGCGGTTGCGCCGCCAGTGTCCGAGCCTTTACCCAAAGTGATGCCGGCAGCGGCGGGGCGCCGACGTCGTCAGCAGGCTGCGGAACAGGCCCGCCACGAACAACAACCGCTCAACGCTGATGGCAGCCGCCCGGTGGAGGGCTGGCTGAAAATCATGGTGTTTCTGTTGCCGGCGTTTTTCGTCTGGTTTCTGCTGCGCAACGGCCATTCCAGCAAACAGCGCCTGCTCGGTTTCGGCTGGCTGGGCTTGCTGATCCTGGCGTCTTCGCTGTCCAAGTAAGCGCTTCAACCCTCGACCTGGTTCTGCGGCGCACCCGCCGCCCAGGTCGCGATGTTGTGCAGGGTGGTCGCGGCAATCGCGCCCAGTGCTTCGCGGGTCAGAAACGCCTGATGCGCAGTGATGATCACGTTGGGAAACGTCAGCAGACGCGCCAGCACATCGTCCTGCAACGGCAGGTCGGAGCGATCCTCGAAAAACAGCTGCGCCTCTTCCTCGTAAACATCCAGCCCCAGATAACCGAGTTGGCCGTCCTTCAGCGCGTCGATCAGCGCCGGCGTGTCCACCAGCCCGCCACGCCCGGTGTTGATCAGCATCGCCCCGGCCTGCATGTGCGCCAGTGAGTCGCGATTGATCAGGTGCTTGCTCTGCTCGTTGAGCGGGCAATGCAGGCTGATGATCCGTGATTGCGCGAGCAACTCCGGCAGGCTCAGATAACGTGCGCCCAGGGCCAGCACCTCGGGATTGGGATACGGATCGTAGGCGAGCAATTCACAGCCGAAGCCGTGCATGATTTTCGCGAAGGTCGCACCAATCTGTCCGGTGCCGACAATGCCGACGGTTTTGCCGACCAGATCGAAACCGGTCAGGCCATGCAGGCTGAAATCGCCTTCGCGGGTGCGGTTGTAGGCACGGTGCAAGCGACGATTGAGGGCGAGGATCAGCGCCACCGCATGTTCGGCCACGGCGTGCGGCGAGTAGGCCGGCACACGCACGACGGCCAGGCCGAGGCGTTTCGCCGCCGGCAGGTCGATATGGTTGTAACCCGCCGAACGCAGGGCAATCAGCCGCGTGCCACCGGCAGCGAGGCGTTCGAGCACCGGGGCGCTGAGGTCGTCATTGATGAACGCACAGACCACTTCGTGCTGCTCGGCCAATGCCGCCGTATCGAGGCTGAGCCGCGCCGCTTGAAAATGCAATTCAAGCCCGGCCGGGCAGTCGGCGCCGAGAAAGCTGTCGCGGTCGTAGGTCTGGCTGCTGAAAATGATCGTGCGCATGAATCCTCCTGGAACATCGACGCGGGCCGCAATGGCTCGCGACAACTGTAGCGCTTTGCGCGCGCCGTGCCTTGCCGTGGATCAGGCGCTGATGCGCGCCTGCGCCGCGAGTCGATTGATCGAGCGCTCCAGTTCATCCAGTGCGGCGGCGGCTTTCGGATCGTCCTGCTTGAGCAGGGTTTCGCTGCGCTGGCAGGCGGCGCGCAGTTGTGGCACGCCGCAATAACGGGTCGCGCCATGCAAACGGTGCACGCGTTCGAGGAGGGCATTCTGGTCGTGGCTGTCACGCGCGGCGCGTATCGCTTCGCGGTCGGCTTCCAGCGAGGCCAGCAGCATGGCGAGCATGTCCGCCGCCAGATCCGCCTTACCGGCCGCCAGACGCAAGCCTTCTTCGTGATCGAGCACTGGCAGTTCCTGCTGACTCGCCGTGCTGTCGCCGCTGCGCTCCGGTGCCTGATTGCGCAGGGCCAGTCCGGTCCACTTCAACACCACCTGCGCCAGTTGCCGCTCGCTGATCGGTTTGGTCAGGTAGTCGTCCATGCCGCTTTGCAGCAGCGCGCGTTTTTCATTGGCCATGGCGTGGGCCGTGAGCGCAACGATCGGCAGCGGCGTGCAATGCCGCTCGCTTTCCCACTGGCGAATGGTTTCGGTGGTCTGGCGACCGTCCATGCCTGGCATCTGCACGTCCATCAACACCAGATCGAAAGATTCGCTTTGCACCGCTTTGACTGCTGCGTAACCGCTTTCGACCGCGAGCACGCGGGCGCCCATGTCTTCGAGCAGGGTCTGCACCAGCAACAGATTCGCCGGGTTGTCGTCGACACACAGCACGCGCGGCGCACGGCTGGACAGCGGCTCGCCCGGTTCGCTGCGGGTCTGGCGCGGATTGACCAGATCGGACAACGCCCGGCGCAATTTGCGCGTACACGCCGGTTTGGCTTGCAGCTGGCTGTGCGGGTTGGGTACCGACAGATGAAATAGCGTCTGTTCGGTGGTCGGGCACAGCACCAGCACTTTGCAGCCCAAGTGTTCGAGGTCCCAGATGTGCTGGTTCAAGCGTTCCGGGAGCATGTCGTTGCTGGTGATGCCGATCACCGCCAGATCGATCGCCTGATCGGTCTGATGCGCGCCGGTGACGCCATTGCTCAGGCTCTCCAGAGTATTGAACGGCGTAACTTGCAGTCCGCAGTCTTCCAGCTGATGTTGCAAGGCCTGACGCGCCAGTTCGTGGTTTTCCAGCACCGCCACACGGCGCCCGAGCAGCGGCGCGGCGGGCAGGTCCTCGGCATCGTCGCGGGTCTTGGGCAGGCTCAGGCTGATCCAGAATTCCGAACCTTCGCCCGGCGTGCTGTCGACGCCGATCTCGCCGCCCATCTGTTCGATCAGGCGCTTGGAAATCACCAGCCCCAGCCCGGTGCCGCCGGGTTGGCGCGACAGCGAATTGTCGGCCTGACTGAAAGCCTGGAACAGCGCGCGCACATCCTGACTCGACAGACCGATGCCGGTGTCCTGAATGCTGATGCGTAGTTACACGCTGTCTTCGTGTTCGTCTTCGAGCATCGCCCGGGCGACGATGGTGCCTTCGCGGGTGAACTTGATCGCATTACTCACCAGATTGGTGAGGATCTGCTTCAGGCGCAGCGGATCGCCGACCAGCGACAGCGGCGTGTCGCGATAGACCAGGCTGACCAGCTCAAGCTGCTTGGCGTGCGCGGCCGGGGCGAGAATGGTCAGGGTGTCTTGCAGCAGGTCGCGGAGGTTGAACGGAATGTGATCGAGTACCAGTTTGCCGGCCTCGATCTTCGAGAAGTCGAGAATCTCGTTGATGATTCCCAACAGGCTGTCGGCGGACTTTTCGATGGTGCCCAGATAGTCGAGCTGGCGCGGGGTCAGTTCGCTTTTCTGCAACAGGTGAGTGAAGCCGAGAATGCCGTTGAGCGGCGTGCGGATCTCGTGGCTCATGTTGGCGAGGAATTCGGATTTGATCCGGCTGGCTTCCAACGCTTCTTTGCGCGCCAGGTCCAGTTCGATGTTCTGGATTTCGATGGTTTCCAGGTTTTGCCGCACGTCCTCGGTGGCCTGATCGACGCTGTGCTGCAATTCTTCGCGAGCGTTCTGCAGGGTGCCGGCCATGCGGTTGATGCCCGAGGCCAGTTCATCCAGTTCCTGGCTGCCGAGGGGCGGCAAGCGGGTTTCCAGATGACCGTCCTTGAGCTGCGCAACTGCTTGTTTGATCTGGCTCAGCGGACGATTGATGGTGCGGCCCATGCGCAACGCGAGGAGGGCGGCGCCGGCAAGTCCGGCGGCGATCAGCAGCAGGCTGGCGAACAGGCTGCGATAGCCGCGCAGCAACATGCCGTTGTGCGACAGCTCCAGCTCGACCCAGCCGAGCAGGCGTTCGGATTCTTCGGGAATGATTTCGCCGGCGAGGTTGCGGTGCTTGCCGAACACCGGCATCAGGTAGCGCGTTGCGTCATTGCCGCTGCGTCGTTGCAGCAGCGCGCTGTCGCCGCTCGGGGCCTGATTGAGCATGGTCGGGCCGGCGTGGGCCAGTGGCGAGCGGTCCGCCGCGAGGAAAGTCACCGCACGCACGTCGGGTTGTTCAAGGGACTGGGTGGCGATGCGTTCAAGCAGATCGGCGTCGCCGTGACCCATCGCCGGCGCCACCAGCGGCGCCAGTTGCTCGGCGATCATTTCGCCGCGCTGCATCAATTGGCTGTGCAGGTCGGTCTGCTGCGTCCAGGTGAAATAGCCACCCAGCACCAGCGCCATCAGGCTGGTCGGCAACAAGGTCAGCAACAGCACGCGACCTTTGATTCCCAGTTTCTTGAGCACGCCTATCTCCCGCATCCCGCTGATCTGTTGACACATGCGTGCATCCGGCACGCGACATGGGCGCAGTGTAGCGATTTGCAGGCGGGCAATCTTGCGGAAAATGCAGCGCCGCCCACGCACTCGTTCGTCCGACAGGCCAAGCTTGTGTTGCCCGCTGTCGGACAATCTTGAATAATCCGCCAACTGAGAATTACTTGCAGATACTCATGACTCCTGTTTCCGTTGGCCAGCCACGCATCCTTTCCATTGAAGACGATCCGGTCCTCGGCGCGTATGTGCACGAGCATCTGGGCCGCAGCGGTTTTCAGGTGACCTGGTGCCAGAACGGCCAGGAAGGTCTGAACATCGCCCAGTGCCAGCCTTTCGACGTGGTGCTGATGGATATTCTGCTGCCGGGGCTCGATGGTCTGCAGTTGTTGACGCAATTGCGGCAGAGCCATTCGACGCCGGTGCTGCTGATGTCGGCGCTGGGTGCCGAGGCCGATCGCATCAGTGGTTTCCGCCTCGGTGCCGATGACTATCTGCCCAAGCCGTTCAGCATGGCCGAGTTGCATGTGCGCATCGAAGCGATCCTGCGCCGCGTGGCCTTGGATCGGCGCCCGCCTGCGGTTACCGCTGCGGTGGTCAGCGGCGCCCTGCGTTTCGATGACGAACAGTGCGATGTGTTTTTCCGCGAGCAAGCGGCCGGGCTGACCCGCAGCGAATTCCGTCTGCTGGAAACCCTGCACCGCAACAACGAGGAGGTGCTGAGCAAGGCCTTCCTTTATCAGCACGTCCTGCAACGCGGCTTTGCGGCGCACGACCGCAGCCTCGACATGCACATCAGCCAGATCCGCCGCAAACTCAAAGCCATCGGTTACACCGAGCGCGAAGTGCGCACGGTGTGGGGCAAGGGCTACGTCTTGAGCGGCGCCGATGAAACTGTCTGAACTGCCGGGGCGGCATTCGCTGTTCTGGAAACTGGCGTGCCTGCTGGTGGCGTTCTGTCTGCTGATGATCTGGTTGAGCTGGTCGTGGGGCCGCTACATGGAGGAGCGCAATCAGTTCCTCTCCAGTGACGCCCGCAGCACCCTCAGCCGTTACGCCGCGCAAGCCGAACAGGCGTGGCAGCGCGGCGGGCGCAATGGCGTCGATGACTGGTTGCAGAGCATGGAATTGCGCGAGGCCAGTTGGGTCGGGGTGATCGGCGCTGATTTGCAGTCGCTGAGCAGCCAGCCGTTGAACGCCGCGGAGGTGCAGCACCTGACCTTTTTGCGCGGCCTCGACTGGCCGATCCACAAGAAGGGCCGACCTTGGCTGCGGGTACCGTTCCCCCAGGATCCGACCGTCGGCATTCTCGTCATTGAATTGCCCGAGCGTTTTGTCCCGGGCAAGTACCGGGTGTTCTGGCGGGTGATCACCAACGGCGTGATTCCCGGACTGTTCACTTTGTTGCTCTGTGTCGGCCTGTATCGCCTGCTGGTGGTGCCGCTGAACAACCTGCGCGAACAGGCCAACGCCTGGCGCGCCGACCAGTTGAATGTGCGCCTGTCGAGCGGCATCACCCAGCGCCCGGATGAACTCGGTGAGCTGGCGCGGGCCTTCGATTCCATGTCCGAGCGCCTGCAAACCACGGTCGCCTTGCAGCAGCAATTATTGCGCGACCTGTCCCACGAACTGCGCACGCCGCTGAGCCGCCTGCGCGTGGCCAGTGAAAGCGAACAGGGCCTGGCGCAATTGCGCGAGCGCATCGGCCGCGAGGTCGACGGCATGCAACGTTTGGTCGAAGACACCCTGCAACTGGCCTGGCTCGACACCGACCGCTCGCCGTTGCCGGATGAAGCGATCCAGATTCAGGCACTGTGGGAAATGCTCACCGACAACGCCTGTTATGAAAGCGGCTGGCCGAGCCTGCAATTGCAATGCTCGGTCGAAGCTTCGTGTTGGGTGCGCGGCAACCTCAATACCCTCGCGCAAGCGCTGGAAAACATCCTGCGCAACGCCATTCGTCACTCGCCCGAGGGCGGCATCGTGCGGCTCGATGGACGGCGCGATGGCGAGTATTGGCATTTGTGGCTGGAGGATCAGGGCGGCGGCGTGGCTGACGAAGATCTGCAGCGAATCTTTTCGCCGTTCATTCGATTGGATGGATCGAGACCCGGGGATGGTGGCTTTGGCCTGGGCTTGAGCATTGCCCGCAACGCGGTGCAACGGCAGGGCGGGTTGCTCTGGGCGCAAAACACGGGGGCGGGGCTGCGGTTGAATTTGCGCTTGCTGGCGGATGATGGTGTCGCGCCGACTGACGCTATCGCTGGCAAGCCAGCTCCCACAGGAAGTTTCTGCCATACACAAATCGTGTGAAGACTCGATCTCTGTGGGAGCTGGCTTGCCAGCGATGAGGCCACCCGCATCGCTGCAGATGAAGTCTGGCGAACTCAAATGTCGCACCGCTGGTGCGACTATTGCTGCTTATTCCCATAGATCATAAGCACCGCACTTTGCGTGATATGGCCTGCGCGGGTTTGCCGGTATGATAGGCGCCCCCGCACGTCTGGATTGCGAATACGCCATGACCCTGCAGTACCCAACCATCGCCGATTGCGTCGGCAACACGCCGCTGGTGCGTTTGCAGCGCCTGCCCGGCGTCACCAGCAACACCCTTTTGCTCAAGCTCGAAGGGAACAACCCGGCGGGTTCGGTCAAGGACCGCCCCGCGTTGTCGATGATCACTCGCGCCGAGTTGCGCGGGCAGATCAATCCCGGCGATACGCTGATCGAGGCGACCTCCGGCAACACCGGCATCGCGCTGGCGATGGCCGCTGCGATCAAGGGTTACAAGATGATCCTGATCATGCCGGACAACTCCAGCGCCGAGCGTAAAGCGGCGATGACCGCTTACGGTGCCGAGCTGATCCTGGTGACTCAGGAAGAGGGCATGGAAGGCGCCCGCGATCTGGCCCAGCGTATGGAAGCCGAAGGCCGTGGCAAGGTGCTCGACCAGTTCGCCAATGGCGACAACCCCGAAGCGCACTACACCACCACCGGCCCGGAAATCTGGCGTCAGACCCAGGGCAGCATCACCCATTTCGTCAGTTCGATGGGCACCACCGGCACTATCATGGGCGTGTCGCGCTACCTCAAAGAGCAGAGCGACAGCGTGCAGATCGTCGGTCTGCAACCGATGGAAGGCTCGGCCATTCCGGGCATCCGCCGCTGGCCGCAGGAATACCTGCCGAAGATCTATCAGGCTGACCGCGTCGACCGCATCGTCGACATGGCGCAAAGCGAAGCCGAAGACGTCACCCGGCGTCTGGCCCGCGAAGAGGGCATCTTCTGCGGCGTGTCCTCGGGCGGTGCGGTGGCAGCGATGCTGCGCTTGTCCAAAGAAGTTGAAAACGCGGTGATCGTCGCGATCATTTGCGACCGTGGCGACCGTTACCTGTCGACCGGCATTTTCGACGCGCCGAACTGATGGCCAAACACGAGAGAGGCCTGCGCTTCCAGCCCACCGGCGGCAGCAAGGCGCCACAGATCCCGACCGGCAAAAAGCAGCGCTTGAGTATCGAGCGCCTGGCCAATGACGGTCGCGGCATCGCGTTTTTCGAAGGCAAAACCTGGTTCGTCCTCGGCGCCCTTGCCGGTGAAGAGGTCGAAGCGCGGGTGCTCGGCGCCCACGGCAAAGTGGTCGAGGCGCGTACCGAGCGCGTGTTCAAAGCCAGCGAGTTGCGGCGCCCGGCAGCATGCCCACACTTCGGCCGCTGTGGCGGTTGCAGCGTTCAGCACTTGCCCCACGCTGAACAACTCGCCCTGAAACAGCGCATGCTCGCCGAGCAATTGTCGCGGGTGGCTGGTGTCGAACCTGAAGAGTGGGCAGCGCCGCTGACCGGCCCGGAATTCGGTTACCGTCGGCGTGCGCGCATCGCCGTGCGCTGGGACATGAAGGCAAAAAAACTCGAAGTCGGTTTCCGCGCTGCCGGCAGTCAGGACATCGTCGCGATCAGCGAATGCCCGGTGCTGGTACAGCCCTTGCAGCCGATCATGACCCGTTTGCCGGAGATGCTGCGGCGCCTGAGCAAACCGCAGGCGCTGGGCCATGTCGAGTTGTTCAGCGGCTCATCACTGGCGGTATTGCTGCGGCACATGGCGCCGTTGTCCGAAGCGGATCTGACGATTCTCAAGGATTTCTGCCAGTTCCATGAGGCGCAATTGTGGCTGCATGGCGAAGGTGAACCGCAACCGGTCGAGGCCGGTCAGAGCCTCGGTTATCGCCTGGAACAGTGGGGTCTCGAGCTGGCGTACCGGCCGGGAGACTTCGTTCAGGTCAACGCCGGGGTCAACGAAGCGATGATTGCGCAGGCGCTGGACTGGCTGAAGCCAACGGCTGACGAACGCGTACTTGACCTGTTTTGCGGGTTGGGCAATTTCGCCCTGCCGCTGGCCAGGAGCGTCCGTGAAGTGGTCGCGGTGGAGGGCGTGCAGACCATGGTCGAGCGGGCCGCTGCCAACGCCGTCAGTAACAATTTGCATAACACAAAGTTTTTTCAAGCCGATTTATCCCAGCCTTTGAGCGATGCCCAGTGGATCGGAAACGGCTTTTCTGCGGTACTCTTGGACCCACCGCGTGACGGTGCTTTCGAGGTGGTGCGCAAGCTCGCGACCCTGGGTGCCAGGCGGTTGGTATATGTGTCGTGCAACCCGGCCACGCTGGCGCGCGACACGCAGGAATTGATCAAGCAGGGCTACCGGTTAAAACGTGCCGGGATTCTCGATATGTTTCCTCAGACGGCACATGTCGAGGCCATGGCGTTATTTGAAGCGAGCCAGGACGGCTCGTCTGAATCCGCCTGATCTGTCCGCGCAGCGCTCGCCTGAGCCCCGCGAGCGCGAACGGACATTGAGGATCAGCGATTTGACGCATTGAATCTGCGTCGTAGGGAAGGTAAAGCAGCATGGTACAGGTGAGAGCACACCAGCCGATCAACACCGACGGCAGTATCAATCTCGAGGCCTGGCTCGATCACGCGGTCAGTGTCGATCTGGCACTGGATCGCGAGGCCTTGAAAGAAGCCTGCGAGTTCGCTCGCGAGGCCGAACAGCAGTCCAATGCGAAGAAGAACCTGTGGGCCGAAGGCTCCGGCAGTTTCAGCACTGGCCTTGAGATCGCCGAGATCCTCGCCGACCTCAAGCTCGATCAGGATTCACTGGTCGCCGCCGTGTTATATCGCGGCGTGCGCGAAGGCCAGATAGAGCTGGCGGCCATCGGCCAGCGCTTCGGTCCGGTAGTGGCCAAGCTGATCGACGGCGTGCAGCGCATGGCGGCCATCAGCGCCAGTCTCAGCCCACGGCAATCGATGGTAATGGGCACGCAAGGGCAGGTCGAGAACCTGCGCAAAATGCTCGTGGCCATGGTCGATGACGTACGCGTTGCGCTGATCAAACTGGCCGAACGCACCTGCGCCATCCGTGCGGTGAAAACCGCCGACGATGAAAAGCGCAACCGCGTCGCTCGCGAAGTCTTCGACATCTATGCGCCACTGGCGCATCGCCTCGGCATCGGTCACATCAAATGGGAGCTGGAGGACTTGTCCTTCCGCTATCTCGAACCCGATCAATACAAGCAGATCGCCAAGTTGCTCCACGAGCGGCGGCTGGACCGCGAGCGTTTCATCAGCGACGTGATGACCCAGCTCAAGGACGAACTGCAGGCCACCGGCGTCGACGCCGACATCAGCGGCCGGGCCAAACACATCTACTCGATCTGGCGCAAAATGCAGCGCAAGGGTCTGGAATTCAGCCAGATCTACGACGTTCGCGCGGTGCGCGTGCTGGTGCCGGAAATGCGCGACTGCTACACCGCGCTCGGCATCGTCCACACCCTGTGGCGGCACATCCCGAAAGAATTCGACGACTACATCGCCAACCCGAAAGAGAACGGCTACCGCTCGCTGCACACGGCGGTGATCGGCCCGGAAGGCAAGGTCCTCGAGGTGCAGATCCGCACCCATTCCATGCACGAGGAGGCCGAACTCGGCGTCTGCGCGCACTGGCGCTACAAGGGCACCGACGTCAAATCCGGCTCGAACCATTACGAAGAGAAAATCTCCTGGCTGCGTCAGGTGCTTGAATGGCACGAAGAGCTGGGTGATATCGGCGGTCTGGCCGAACAGCTGCGCGTCGACATCGAGCCTGATCGGGTTTACATCTTCACTCCCGACGGGCATGCCATCGACTTGCCGAAAGGCGCGACGCCGCTGGACTTCGCCTATCGGGTGCACACCGAAATCGGCCACAACTGCCGGGGCGCGAAGATCAACGGCCGTATCGTGCCGCTGAACTACAGTCTGCAGACCGGCGAGCAGGTCGAGATCATCACCAGCAAACACGGCACGCCGAGCCGCGACTGGCTGAACCCGAACCTCGGTTACGTCACCACCTCGCGGGCGCGGGCGAAGATCGTCCATTGGTTCAAGTTGCAGGCTCGCGATCAGAACGTTGCGGCCGGTAAAACCCTGATCGAGCGCGAACTCAATCGCCTCGGCCTGCCGGCGGTGGATTTCGACAAGCTGGCCGAAAAGGCCAACATGAAAACCGCCGAAGACATGTTCGCCGCCCTCGGTGCCGGCGACCTGCGTCAGGCGCATCTGGTCAACCTTGCGCAGCAATTGGTCGAACCGGAGCGCGGCAACGAGCAACTGGAGCTGATCCCACGCAAGGCCACCGGTTACAAACCGGGCAAGCGCGGCGATATCCAGATCCAGGGCGTCGGCAACCTGATGACGCAAATGGCCGGTTGCTGCCAGCCGCTGCCGGGCGATGCGATTGTCGGTTACATCACCCAGGGCCGTGGCGTGAGCATTCACCGTCAGGACTGCGCCTCGGTGCTGCAACTGGGCGGGCGCGAGCCGGAGCGGATCATTCAGGTCAGCTGGGGCCCGGTGCCGGTGCTCACCTATCCGGTGGACATCATCATCCGCGCCTACGACCGTTCCGGGCTGCTGCGTGACGTCTCGCAGGTGCTGCTCAACGAGCGCATCAACGTGCTGGCGGTCAACACCCGCTCGAACAAGGAAGACAACACCGCGCTGATGTCGCTGACCATCGAGATCCCCGGACTGGATGCGCTCGGGCGGCTGCTGGGGCGGATTTCGCAACTGCCGAACATCATCGAAACCCGGCGTAACCGTACCCCGTGAAGATGACTCTGATCCCATGTGGGAGCTGGCTTGCCAGCGATGCAGACGACTCGGTCTCTCAGGAGAGTCGAGGTGATGCAATCGCTGGCAAGCCAGCTCCCACAGGATTTTGTGGTGAGCCTGATAAATGATGTATTCACTCGAAGACCTGCTCCATCTGATGTCCCGTCTGCGCGATCCGCAGTTCGGTTGTCCGTGGGACATCAAGCAAACCTACGCGACCATCGTCCCGCACACCCTCGAAGAAGCCTATGAAGTGGCCGATGCCATCGAGCGTGGCGATCTCGATCACTTGCAGGGCGAGTTGGGCGATCTGTTGTTTCAGGTGGTGTATTACAGCCAGTTGGCCAAGGAAGAGGGGCGGTTCGAATTCGCCGGGGTGATCGACAGCATCACGCGTAAACTGATCCGCCGTCATCCGCATGTGTTCCCGACGGGTGACCTGTACGCGCCGCTCGACGTGCCGCGCTTGAGCGAAGAGCAGGTCAAGCAGCGCTGGGAAGAGATCAAGGCCGAAGAGCGCGCCGAGAAAGCCTCTGCGCCCGAGCAGTTGTCCTTGCTTGATGATGTGCCGGCCACCTTGCCGGCACTGTCGCGCTCGGCCAAGTTGCAGAAGCGCGCCGGGCAGGTCGGTTTCGACTGGCCGGACGCTTTGCCAGTGCTCGACAAGGTGCGCGAAGAACTCGATGAAGTGCTCGAAGCCATGTCGGAAAACGATCCGGTGGCGGTGGCCGACGAGATCGGCGACCTGCTGTTTTCCGTGGTCAATCTGGCCCGACATTTGAAGGTCGATCCGGAAACCGCCTTGCGCGGCGCCAATGGCAAGTTTGAAAGACGTTTCCGTTTTATCGAACAGGCATTGCGCGACACCCACCGTCCCATGGAAGATTGCACCCTTGAAGAGTTGGACGCCCTGTGGGGCGAAGCCAAACGCCAGGAAAAGAATGAGCCCAGCTGCGGCTGAGCCGTTGCCCAAGTGAGTAAGCATTGATGAGCCTTTCCCTTCGCGACCAGTTGCTCAAAGCAGGCCTGGTCAACCAAAAGCAGGCCAAGCAGGTCAGCAAAGACAAGCAGAAGCAACAGCGCCTGGCCCACAAAGGCCAGGCCGAGCTGGACGATTCGCAGCAGCGCGCCGCCCAGGAAGCCATGGCCGAGAAGGTCAAGCGCGACCAGGAGCTGAACCGTCAGCAGCAGGAGAAGGCCGAGGCCAAGGCCCGCGCCGCGCAGGTCAAGCAGTTGATCGAAGTCTCGCGTCTGCCCAAGCTGACTACCGAGGACTACTACAACTTCGTCGACGACAAGAAGGTCAAGCGCATCTCGGTCAACACGCTGATGCGCAACAAGCTCAGTAGCGGTTCGCTGGCGATCGTGCATCACAACGGCGGCTATGAAGTGATTCCCCGTGAAGCGGCGCTGAAGATCCAGGAGCGCGACCCGCAGCGCATTGTCCAGCTCAACGTGCAGACCGAAGAGGTCAACGCTGAGGACGATCCGTACGCGGCGTACCAGATCCCTGACGATCTGATGTGGTAAAGCCTCGGCTGTAACAACGACGAACCCCGCTCATGGCGGGGTTTGTCGTTTTCAAATGCTGTGTTGTTTCAGGCGGACTTCAGTTCTCTTTGCTGTTCCTGCACTTCCAGTTCAGCCTTGTAGTTATGCGCATCGATCTCGTTGTGGAACATGCCGACCAGCAAGTCTTGTTGATGCACATCCCAGATACGGATGCCGGCGGCCAGGCCTTCATGGGACATGTGTGAATCGTCGCGTTCAGTTACTTTTACAGTCATCTGCTAGCTCCAAATCTCAAGTTACTGCACCAAGGCGTGTGCAGGACTCTGTTATAGGATTTGTTAGTCAGCTAAGTAAACTGCCGATTGGCGCAAGGTGTTGTTGCGGATTTCGCAACAAAGCTGGAGGCCGCGTAAACCGCGACATTCGG
Organism: Pseudomonas iranensis; assembly: GCF_014268585.2. NCBI lineage: Bacteria > Pseudomonadati > Pseudomonadota > Gammaproteobacteria > Pseudomonadales > Pseudomonadaceae > Pseudomonas > Pseudomonas iranensis. Next base: position 4,695,294 of record NZ_CP077092.1, on the reverse strand, counting down.
TCGCAGGGTGGTAAGTTTCATGACAGAAGTTTCATCTCCCGAACACCCTGCAACCCTGTGGGAGCTGGCTTCTTTGATCGTTCCCACGCTCTGCGTGGGAATGCCTCTGGGGACGCTCCGCGTCCAGTGACGCGGAGCGTCACGGCTGCATTCCCACGCAGAGCGTGGGAACGATCAATATCGCATTCGCGAGCAGGCTCGCTCCCACAGGGTTTTGCGTTGAACCTGCTATTTTCTGCAGACGAAAAAAAACGCCCCGAACCAGTCGGGGCGTTTTCATGTGTGGCTCAGCGGTGGGGAATTACTTGCCTTCCCAGCGCTTCAGTACCAGCGTGGCGTTGGTGCCGCCAAAGCCGAAGCTGTTGCTCATCACGGTGTTGATGGTGGCGTTCTCGCGGGTCTTGGTCAGCACCGGCAGATCGGCCACTTCCGGGTCGAGCTCGTCGATGTTGGCGGAGCCGGCAATGAAGTTGCCTTCCATCATCAGCATGCAGTAGATCGCTTCGTGCACGCCGGCTGCGCCCAGGGAGTGACCGGACAGGCTCTTGGTCGAGCTGATCGCTGGAGCCTTGTCGCCGAACACTTCACGCACACCTTTCATTTCCGCAACGTCGCCGACCGGAGTCGAAGTGCCGTGGGTGTTCAGGTAGTCGATCGGGGTGTCGACGGTGGACAGCGCCTGCTGCATGCAGCGGATCGCGCCTTCGCCGCTCGGGGCAACCATGTCGTAGCCATCGGACGTTGCGCCGTAGCCAACGATCTCGGCGTAGATCTTCGCGCCACGGGCCAGAGCGTGTTCCAGCTCTTCGACGACAACCATGCCGCCGCCGCCAGCGATGACGAAACCGTCGCGGTCCTTGTCGTACGCGCGGGAAGCTTGTTCCGGGGTATCGTTGCGCTTGCTGGACAGAGCGCCCATCGCGTCGAACAGGAACGACTGGCTCCAGTGCTCTTCTTCACCGCCACCGGCGAAGACGATGTCCTGCTTGCCCATCTGGATCTGTTCCATGGCGGTACCGATGCAGTGAGCACTGGTGGCGCAGGCAGAAGCGATGGAGTAGTTCAGGCCCTTGATCTTGAACGGCGTGGCCAGGCAAGCGGAAACGGTGCTGCTCATGGTCCGCGTTACACGGTACGGGCCAACGCGCTTCACGCCTTTCTCGCGGAGGATGTCCAGCGCTTCCATCTGGTTCAGCGTGGAAGCACCGCCGGAACCGGCGATCAGGCCGGTACGCGGGTTGGACACCTGCTCTTCGGTCAGGCCGGAGTCAGTGATGGCGTCTTTCATGGCCAGGTAGGCGTAAGCCGCTGCATGACCGACGAAGCGATAGATCTTGCGATCGATCAGCTCTTCAAGGTTGAGGTCGATGGAGCCGGAAACCTGGCTACGCAGACCCATTTCAGCATATTCCGGGTTGAACCGGATGCCAGGGCGGCTTGCACGCAGGTTAGCGGAGACGGTCTCTTTGTCATTGCCCAGGCACGAAACGATGCCCAGACCAGTGATAACGACGCGGCGCATGCGAATAACCCTTAGAAGTTGTCAGTGGAGGTGAACACGCCGACGCGCAGGCCTTCGGCGGTGTAGATTTCGCGTCCGTCGACACTGACCGAACCATCGGCGATGGCCATGTTCAGCTTGCCCTTGAGGACGCGTTTGATATGAATGTTGTAAGTGACTTTCCTGGCGGTCGGCAGCACCTGGCCGAAGAATTTCACTTCGCCCGAACCCAGCGCACGGCCGCGGCCCGGCAGACCTTGCCAGCCCAGGAAGAAACCGACCAGTTGCCACATGGCATCCAGACCCAGGCAGCCCGGCATCACCGGATCGCCTTCGAAATGGCAGGCGAAGAACCACAGGTCAGGGTTGATATCCAGCTCGGCGACCAATTCACCTTTGCCGTACTTGCCGCCTTCTTCGCTGATATGGGTGATGCGATCCACCATCAGCATGTTCGGGGCGGGCAGTTGCGCGTTACCTGGGCCGAACAGCTCACCGCGACTGCAGCGCAGCAGGTCTTCCCGAGTAAAGGCGTTTTGTTTGGTCATGCGAGCTCCTCAATAATCCCATGCGGCAGGTGGGGCAGATCTTCCCGACCGTTCAAGGCGTTCATGCCTCGAACCGGCAGCCTACTCATAGACTATTGCGTTGTGGTGAAAGTCACAGCACCAAGGACATGAATGTACACTTGTGCACTGAAATTTTTAATCAAGCCCCTTTTGGGGCTCGTTCGGGTGCCTAAGACTGCCGCACTTTCGCTTTTCACGCCAGTCGCAGATGGTCGAAAGGCCCACACTACGACACCCAGCGCTGCAAAATCTGCTGCAGGTCATTGCGTTTGAACGGCTTGGCCAAGTAATCGTTCATCCCCGCTGCCAGACAGGTTTCGCGATCGCCCTGCAAGGCGTTGGCGGTCAGCGCGATGATCGGCACATCGCGGCGTCCGGGCAGGTCGCGGATCTGCCGCGTGGCCTCGTAGCCGTCGATGATCGGCAGCCGGCAATCCATCAGAATCACTTCGAATTCGCCACCCTCGGCACTGCGCACCGCTTGCGCGCCATCGGTCGCCACGCTGACCGCAAAGCCGAGGCTGCGCAGCATCGCTTCGATCACGGTCTGGTTGACCGGGTTGTCTTCGACCAGCAACACATGGCGTCCTTCGCCCTGACCACTACCGTTCAGGGTGCGCGGCGCGGCCAGCGCCGGCATTGCCTGCTTATAGAGCGCCAATGGAATTTCCAGAGTGAACACCGAACCGCGTCCTTCCTCACTCTGCGCGCGCAAGGTGCCGCCCATACGTTCGGCCAAAGTCCGCGCGATCGGCAGACCAAGACCGGTGCCACCGTAACGACGGGAGATCGAACTGTCGGCCTGCTGGAAGGCGTTGAACATCAGCTCCAGACTCTCCGAAGAAATGCCGATGCCGCTGTCGCGCACCGAGCAGGTGAACCACAACAGTTCGTGATCCAACGATTGCCATTGCGCCTCGATGCTGACCCGGCCCTGCTCGGTGAACTTCAAGGCATTGCCGACCAGATTGACCAGAATCTGCCGGATCCGCGTCGGATCGCCCTGCACCTGCAAGCCGCGCATGTCGTCGGGAATGCGCAGATTCAGCGCCAGGCCTCGCTGCACCGCGCTGTGCTGGAACGACTGCGCGCAGGCGCCGATCAGCTCGGCGAGGTTGAACGGGATGTGCTCAAGCTCCAGCTCCGAACGTTCGATTCGCGAGAAGTCGAGAATGTCATTGATGACCTTGAGCAAATGCTCGGTCGACTCCGAAGCGAGCGCGGCGTATTCGACCTGCTCCTCGGTCATCTCGGTGGTTTCGAGCAATTGCAACATGCCCAGCACACCGTTCATGGGGGTGCGCAGTTCATGGCTCATCATCGCCAGAAAATCCGATTTGGCGTTGTTGGCCTTTTCCGCCTCTTCGCGGGTCTGGATCAGTTGCGCCATCGCCTGCTGCTGCTCGCGGCTGGCCTGTTCCAGCGCCTGAGCAAGGTTATTGATGTGCTGCGACAGCGCGCCCAGTTCGGTGTCGTCGACAATCGGCAGCGGGGTTTTGTAATCGCCTTCCTGAATCGCCTTGACCGCATCGCCAATGTCACGGATCGGCTGGGACAGACTGCCGGCCAGACGACGGGCGACGACGAAGGTGAAGAGCAGGGCGAACAGCGCGAGAATCCCGGCCTTGAACAGGATTTCCTGCTGGCGCTGACTGAAAGCATCGTTGGACAGGCCGACGATCACTCGCCCCAGATAATCCTCGCCGGCGGCGCTGTTGCTGACCTTGCCGTCCTGGAAGAAGTCGTTGTGCAAGGCGATCCGCTGCAAACGCACCGGTGCCTGGAACACTTCGACCTGATGCGGGCGGCTGTGGCTATCAGCCGGTTGTTCGACATACACCAGAATCCGGTTGGCGCTGTCCTGCACTTCGAGAAAGCGCACGTTGGGCGTGGCCAGTGTCGCCTTGAGCAGGCTTTCCAGCACTTCGTTGTTGCCGGAGATCACCCCGTATTCCGTGGCAGGCGCCAGTTGGTTGGCAATCAACTGGCCAGTGTGGTTCAGCTCCTGGCGCAAATCCTGGATGCGCACGAAGGTAAAGAAGCTGATCAACAGCAACGTCAGCAACAGCGCCGGCCCGAGGCTGATCAGCTGCGTGCGGGTGTTGATGTCCCAACGGCGACGAAAACTCATGGGCGGCGCTCTCCTTCGGCCAAGGCACTGGCGACAGATGCTTCATTCAGCGGTTCGATGCCTAAAGAACGAGCCACCTGCGCATTACTTGAGACTTTGAAACGAGCGGGGTAAAGCGTTCGCGGCCATGCGCTGGTGGGCTGATCGAGCAAATGGTCGAGAATCGCCAGCCAGTCGCTCTGGTCGCTGTAGGTACTGGCGAGGCTGCCAGCGCGAACGAATGCAATGTTGGGGCCGATCAGCGCAACCTGACGCGAGTAGCTGCTGAGCAGGAGGTTTTTCGCCGTTTGCGAGTTGTACAGATCGGGGTCATCGAGGCCGAGCAGCACGTCGCTGCGTTTCAGCACCGCTTGCAGCGGACGGCTGTCATGAATGTTGTCCCAGCGCTGGCTGACAATCTCCAGATTCAACGGCCGTGCAGCCGCGCGCAATTCGTCAATGAGGAATTCGCCGTGCTCATCGAACAGCACGCCGACCCGCCGCGCCTGCGGCAAGATCCGCCGGATCAGTTGCAATTGCCGGCTCAGCGGCGGATCGCTCCAGAGCAGACTCAGGCGCGCCGGTTGGGCATCGGCGAAACGCTGGCGCGCCTGCAAGCGGCTGATGCGCAACACCAGCGTCGACGGGCCTTGTGAGTCTTGCAGACGCCAGTCGAGGCTGGGCAGATCGAGCAGGATCAAGCGCAGACTGGCCGGTAATTTGCCCGGTGCCGGCAAACTGGCCAGCGGCTGGAACCGCACATTGTCGGTCGGGCGCAGTTCACTCAGCGCTTGTACGAAGGCCTGCACGCCGGGGCTTTCCTCGGCGCCGGTCAATAGAATATCCGCCGCCTGCACCGCGACGCCGTGCAGCCACGCGGTCATGAACAGGCAGAGCCCGGCCAGCCAGTGACCCAGGGTGGGCGTCTTCCGTGACGGGCCGGTGCGCATCCTAGAACTCCAGCTCGGCACTGAAATACATCACCCGGCGTTCATCGTAATTATTGTCGACGAAGGTGTTCGGCTGATGGTCGAGGCGCTGTTGCAGCACGCCGGCCAATTGCAGCTGAGCTTTGCCAATGGCGATGCGTTTGGCGATGCGCGTGTCGACGCGTTCGAAGCGATAGCCGTTGAGCGCGTTGTCGCCGTAATAGAAGAGGGCGCTGTTCCAGCCATGGCCCCAATTGCGCAGCCAACCGGCGGAACCGCTGTTGCGCGCGGTAAACTGTTGGTCCAGCGGATTGCTCGCCTCGGCGTCGACGAAGGCGTAGGTCAAACGCAAGCGGTCGGCGCTGCTGAGGCGCCAGTCGAGTTGCGTTTCGCTGCCACGAAAGCGCGAGCTGTTGGCGTTGCTGGCGATGTACTGGTTGTTGCGCAGCGGCTCGCTGATCATCCCGGTGATTTCGTCGTAGAACAGCTTCACGTCCACGGCCAGCCCGAGTTCGGCGAAGTAGCCGTTGTAGCCCAATTCCCGCGAGCGCATGTGTTCCTGATCGAGATCGCCGGGGCCACGGGTCTTGACGAAATAGCGCGCCGACGACTGGCCGTAGGCCGAGGGTCGCAGGTTGCTGACCTGATAGCTCCAATTGACGTTGTTCTCGAACATGTCCGGCGAGCGGATCGCTTCCGAGTACACCGCGCGCAGGCCATGACGCGGGTTGATCAGGTAGTTGACCGCGAAGCGCGGGGTCAGCGAACTGCCGATCAGTTGCGTGTCTTCGAACATCGCCCCGCCCTGCAGCAGCCAGTGCTCGGTAGCCCGCCATTCCAGTTGGCCGAAGGCGCGCCAGGTGGTGTCGTCGAGGGTGCCGTTGAAATAGGTCTCGGAATCGGCGCGGTCGTAGCGGTAGTTGAGGCCGCTGACCAGTCGCAGGCTGTCGGACAGGCTGAGGGTGTCCTGCAGTTCGAGGTCGTAGCGCGATTCGCGGGCGCTCTGGTCGATATCGCCGCACAAGGTCTGGCTGGCGCCGTTGCGCCATTGTTCGAGCACTTGATTGGCCAGCGCCATTTCCTGCGGCGTGCCGGGTGCCGCGCCGGGGCCGGTGAACTGGTTGATGTTGCGCGCCAGCCGTTCGGTGTAATTCGGGTTGAGCTGCCACAGCTGCGCCAGCTCGGGGCTGAACGACACCTCGGCATCGCAGGCGCGCCAGACTTGCTGGCGATCCCAGTGCTGCGCCGAACCTTGCACATAAAGGCTATGTTCGGGATTGATATCGAGGTTCCAGCGCACCGAACCGGCGTAATCCTTGGCCACCACGTCGGAATTGTTCCCGGCGTCGGTAATCCCCGAGAACACCGGGCGGTAGGTATAAGGTCGCTGATTGCTGCCGTCCTTGGCGTTGAGCTGCCAGTCGAGGCTTTGTCCTTCATTGAGGTCGTGGCTGACCGCCAGGCTCAGACGATTCAAGCGTCGACTGTCGCGATAATCGGCGCCGTTGCGGTCGCTGTCGAAACCGTCGTCTTCCTGGCCGGACAGCGACAGGCGCAGATCACCGCCATCCCACCCGGTGCCCTGACTGGCATAAAAGTCGTTGATGCCACGCTGGCCACGGGTGATTTTCAGGCGCGTGCCATGGCTGTCGGCCGGGTGGCGGGTGATGATGTTGATCACCGCCATCAGCGCGTTGGCACCGTAACTGACCGTGTTCGGGCCGCGAAACACCTCGATCCGGTCAATGTCTTCCATCGCTACCGGGATATCGCTCCAGTCCACCGTCGCCAGGCCGGCGCGGTACACCGAACGGCCATCGATCAACACCTGCATGCGCCGTGCTTCGCTGGCGTTGGTGCCGTGGTAATTCACCGCCGGCTGATTGCCGTTGATGCTGCCAACCATCATCCCCGGCACCAGTCGCAGTAGCTCGCTGATGTCGCGGGCACCGCTGGCGCTGATCAGTTCGCTGTCGAGAACGGTCATGCTCCCGGGCACTTCCGCTGGCGTCTGTTTCAGCCGCGTGGCCGTGAGCACCTGCGGCAGCGTCTGGCTGTCGACGAACAGATCGTCCGCCAGCACCAGCGGGCTGAACAGCAGCGCCAGGAGCAGCGGCGAGCGCGGGGGAGGAGGGCCAGAAAACACGACACAGCCTGCAGAGAGAAGAATTGGCGCGCATGTTAACCGAGGGCGGCGACTTTTCCAGTGACGTTGCAGGCATTTTCCTAGGTTTTATTGGTCTTCTTCCTACAAATGTCGGTAATTGTTGCTGGGGCTGGCCGCCACCGGGTCGCCCCGTATAATGCCCGGCATCGCCACTGGTATGGATTAACGGATTGCATATGACTGAACAGCGCCCGATTGCGGTCCTGGGAGGCGGAAGTTTTGGTACCGCCGTGGCCAATCTGCTGGCCGAGAACGGCCATCAAGTCCTTCAGTGGATGCGTGACCCCGAGCAGGCCGAGGCCATCCGGGTCAACCGCGAAAACCCGCGTTATCTCAAAGGCATCAAGATTCTCCCGGGCGTGACTGCTGTCACCGACCTGCAAGCCACTCTCGATGCCTGCGATCTGTGCTTTGTCGCGCTGCCATCCAGCGCCTTGCGCACGGTACTCGCCGCCCACGCCGAGCGTTTGAGCGGCAAGATGCTGGTCAGCCTGACCAAAGGCATCGAAGCGCAGACCTTCAAGCTGATGAGCCAGATTCTCGAAGAGATCGCCCCGCAGGCGCGCATTGGCGTGTTGTCCGGTCCGAACCTGGCGCGGGAAATCGCCGAGCACGCACTGACCGCCACGGTGGTCGCCAGTGAAGACGAAGAACTGTGCAAAGCGGTGCAAGCCGCCCTGCACGGGCGCACCTTCCGCGTCTACGCCAGCGCCGACCGTTTCGGTGTCGAGCTGGGCGGCGCGTTGAAAAACGTTTACGCGATCATCGCCGGCATGGCGGTGGCATTGGAAATGGGCGAGAACACCAAGAGCATGCTGATCACTCGCGCCTTGGCCGAGATGACCCGCTTTGCGGTGAATCAAGGCGCCAACCCGATGACCTTCCTTGGTCTGGCCGGGGTTGGCGATCTGATCGTCACCTGTTCATCGCCCAAAAGCCGCAACTACCAGGTCGGCTTCGCCCTCGGTCAGGGCTTGAGCCTCGACGAAGCGGTGTCGCGTCTTGGCGAGGTCGCCGAAGGGGTCAACACCCTCAAGGTGCTCAAGGCCAAGTCCCAGGAAGTCGGCGTGTACATGCCGCTGGTCGCCGGGCTGCACGCGATCCTGTTCGAAGGACGCACGCTGGAGCAGGTGATCGGTCTACTGATGCGTGCCGAGCCGAAAACCGACGTCGACTTTATTTCCACCAGCGGTTTCAACTGATTCAGCTGTTACACGGACAGGAAGCAAGCCATGAACGATCCGAAAAGCGAAACCCAGTACGAATCCATCCTCCTGCGGGTGTTGTGGATGATCGTTTATCTGCTGGTCTGGCAAGTCGCGCAGTTCATCCTCGGAGCGGTGGTATTGGTG